>VGSF01000012.1 GCA_016875165.1 Deltaproteobacteria bacterium | reverse complement strand
GAGCTTCTTGCAAAAGTCCGTAATTTACCCTTCGACAGGCTCAGGGTGAACGGGCTTAGGTTGAAATTATTTAGTTTTTCCGTTCGTGGTGAGCTTGTCGAACCACAAAAAAATACTTTTGCAAGAAGCTCACAGTTTAGCGATTTTAAAAAATGGTATAAAAGCCTTTGTTGAGGGCCGGGGGTTAGAGCGAAACGCGCCGGAAGCATCGGTTGGGTTTCCGCTTGGCCACTGGGACAAAAGATCTTTTCCTCCGGAGGAGGCGGGGGTTCTTGCCCGCCCCATATGCGGAGAAATTAGCGCCTTATGATTCCAAGCGTTACGCTCTGGCCCCCGGCCCCTGGAATCCCTTTGCCCTTATAACACACCTTTTTTCAAAGAGCTAAAGTGTTACATTATTTTTAATCTTCCCGGCGCCCCAGCCGGCAATTAGATAGCGTTGGATAAAAACAAATAAGATAAGAACGGGCGCAGTCAGCCCTTGACCCCGCCGGCGCCCCAGCCGCGGATTAAATAGCGTTGAACCGAAAGGAAAAAGAGAAGCGCGGGGATGGTGATCATCATCCCCGCAGCCATGATCAATCCCCAGTCGATGAGGGCCGAGTGAAAAAGATCCTGCACCCCCACCGGCAGGGTTTTTAGCTCATCGGAGGTGATGAGAATCCGGGTGAAGATGTAGTCATTCCAGGCCAGGATGAAGGTGAAGATGGAGGTAGCGATGATGCCCGGCAGCGCCAGGGGAAGCACGACATAAATGAGCGCCCGCACCCGGCCGGCTCCGTCCACCAGGGCGGCCTCTTCCAATTCCAGGGGGATGGTGGCGAAGAAGGCCCGCATCAACCAGAGGGTGAAGGGAAGACAGAACGAGGTGAAGGCCAACACCAGAGCAAAGTGGGTGTTTTCGATCCCCACCTTCTTCACCAGGATGAAGAAGGGGATGACCACCATGATGGGGGCGAACATGTAAGTGCAAAGGATAAGCCCGGCGATCTTCTCCCGGCCGAGATATTGGTAGCGGGTGAGGCTGTAGGCTCCGGCAGCGCTCACCACCATAGTAAGCAAAACGGCCAGGCCCGAAACGATCATGCTGTTCTTAAAGTAAACGAGGAAGCTCGTGGTGGTGAATAGCCGGCGGAAGTTATCCCAGGTCGGATCCTCGGGAATGAAAGATGGAGGTTGAGCGAACACCTCTGTGGGTGGTTTGAACGAAGTTGATACCATCCAGAGGAAAGGAAAGGCTGCCTGGAGGGCCAGGAGTGCCGCCCCTACGAAGAGGAGGCTGCGGGTCGAGGGCGGTCGTAATCGCCAGCGGTTCATCCGATGTCGGCCTCCTTCCGGAACATACGAAAGTATATGACCGTGCACACTATGAGAATAGCGAACATGATCACTGCCAGGGCCGCTCCCAGGCCTGCCTGGTAGTAGGTCAGGGTACGCATGTAGGCATAGACCGGGAGCGTGCGGATGAAGCGTCCGGCCCCGGCCCCCTCGCCGATGAGCCAGACAGTATCAAACTTGGTGAACATCCAGATGCTGCGCAGCAGGATGACCACGAAGAGAATCCCGCGGATCTGGGGGAGGGTGATGTGGAGAAAACGGCTGACAGCCGAGGCCCCATCGACCTTAGCGGCCTCGTAAAGCTCAGGCGGGATGGTCTGGAGCCGGGCCAGGATGCTCAGCAGAACGAAGGGGAAGAACTGCCAGACGCTCATCACGATGACCGAAAGCATGATGTTATCGGCGCCCAGCCAACTGATCGGATCTCTGACGATCCCCAGGGCGAACAGCCAGTAATTCACGATCCCATAGGTGTCGTTGAGCAGCCACTTCCACAGAATCACCGCCACGATCGTGGGGATCATGTAAGGAAACAGAGCGATAGCCCGAACCAAGCCCCGTCCCATGAAGGTCTCGTTCAAAATTAGGGCCGCGGCCACTCCCAGGATAATCTGGAAGATGATCGTCCATACGGAATAAACTGTCCCTAACCAGAGACTGGTCCAGAACTCCGGATCCTTCCACAGGTAAAAGTAGTTCTCCAGGCCTATAAATCAATCGCTCCTGGGGAAAGAAGGAATGCTTCTCCAGCAAGCTAAGCCAAATGGAGTAGGCGACAGGATAAAGCGTAAGAGCAAGGATCAGGAATAGGGCTGGGGCAATGGTAAGAAGCCCCCACATTTGCTGGTGATGTTCAGGCGTGATTAGAGGGATCCAGTCCCGCCGGGCTAATCCGGGCCCGGCAGGGCTGGTTTGGGATGAATGTTGCGCCCCGGAAGGCCCAACATTTTTTGTTCCGGGAGATGACACACCAGTCATAGCCTTGCGGGCCGGCTACCAGCGCTTGTGACCGAGCTTGGTGATTAGTTCCTCAGCCCGGGCCTGGGCCTTAGCCGCTGTTTGGGCCGACGGCATACCCCGGACGGCATCGGTTACCATGTCCGGGATGATGCCGGACCCGAGGATTTCAAGCCCGAAGGGGAGCTTCAGATCGTCCCATTCCACGATCAGCGTCGGCTTCGCCTGACCCGTGTCGAAATAGCGGTACTGCATGTCCTGCCATTCCTTCCATTTGCGGACCATCTCATTGGCCTGGTAGGCCGGGTTCGCCCGCACCGACTTGAGAGTAGGCAAGAGGTGGATAGGGACGGTGTGCAGGTATCTAATGTAGTTCTCCTCCTTGAAGAAGAACTTCAGGAACGCGGCCGCCTCTTCCGGGTACTTGGCATTCTTTAAGATCATCCAGGGCTCGGCATCGATCTGGGCAGCAGTCTCCTTCCCGGATGGCCCAACCGGCTTCAGCAGCACCCCGAAATGTTCGGGGTTGGCCGTCCCTTTGGGAGCATACCTCTCGATATAGCCCGCCCCCCGGCCATACCCCTGGTAGAGTATGGCGGCTTTGCCGGTAGCCAGGTTGGCGAAGGTATCCAGGTATCCATGGCCCAGCCAGCCGGGCGGCAGGACCGTGGCAGTCAGTTTCTTGTAGAAATCCAGCACTTCGATAACCTGTTTTTCCGTAGTCGAAATTCCATATAATTAGTCATTCCAGCGAAAGCCGGAATCCAGTTATTTCAAGCAGTTCTGGACTCCCGCTTCCGCGGGAGTGACGGCTTTCTTGACTTTTTACGAGTTCATCAATTAATCTGTCCGAAAAAAGTCTGCTGTTCTAAGGCCGATTTAATCCAGCCTCTTTTACAAACGGGTCTGGCTTTGTCCCGCCGCCAAACGTTTGATCACTCCCTCTTCCTCCTGCGCTATGTCCATCACCTCCTTTGGTTTTAAAGTATGGTTTCCACCTTGAAGCTCCTGCCGTTTCGTGTTAATTAAAGAGCTTTGTTCCTGCCCGGCTTTCTTCTTCAAGGAAGGGAGGTAAAAAATATTGACACCGAGAAAATAATTGTATACTATTTTGTATAAAAATGGGAACTCTAATCCATAATTTAAAAAATCCCTATTCCGATGTCAAGCATTATTTCTACCAGAGTGACCAAAGAACTTGAAGCCGCCATTCTTTCTGGCCAGCTCATGCCCCGCGAGCGCCTCATTGAGATGGACCTTATTTCCAGGTTCGGGGGCAGCCGGACAGTGATCCGGGAGGCGTTGAAGAGACTGGAGGCCAAGGGATTGGTCCGAACAACCCCTTACCGGGGGGCGATGGTGGCTGACCTGACCTTGGAGGAGATCGAAGAAATCTACTTTATCCGGGCCATAATTGAAAAAGCGGCGGCCCGCCTGGTTTTAAAAAATATTCGACCCTTTGAAATTCAAGGCCTGAAAAAAACCTTAAAAGAGGTAGAGCGCCATCTGAGGAGAAAGACCGACCAAATGATCGAGCAAGACGGTGAATTTCATCGGGCGATCTTTAAAACTTGCCGGAACCAGTATCTTTATAATATGATCGACTTTTTACGAACCAAAGCGCACATTGTGGCCTACAACGCCTGGTCGCTCCCCCAGCGCCTTGAACAATCGATCCAGGAACACCGGAAAATAATTCAGGCGATTGAAGAGCGGAAGCGGGGCCAATTGGAAAAATTGATCATCAAACATCTCACCTTTTCCAAGAACAGTTATTTAGCCCAGTTGAAGGGAAATGACCGGGGAAGTTTTTCTAAAAAAACCCCCAGGGCGCAGAAAAGAAAATCAAGGGATTAAAGAAAACATAGTGGGGCCGCGCCGCAACCAAAAATTATTCACCGCAGAGGACGCAGAGATCGCAGAGCAATAACCATAATTTTAGAGCAAAAAAACAACATACAATATAGAACACAGATGAACGCAAATAAATCCCGATAAAAATCTTTTTAAAAAATCCTGACCAAAGATATTTGAAATTTCCATCCGATCCCCTTCCCCTTTGATGGGGGAGGGTGAGGGTGGGGGTGAATAGAAAAATGATCCCCCTCCCCTTTATCCCTTCCCGCCAGGGAGGGGAGATTTTAGGGATATTATTAAAGTCTGAGATGAAAATTCTCAGATTGAAAGGTGTAAGAATCTAACAAAAATTTCATAATTTCAATGTGAGTGGATGGAAGGGGAAAGAAGTTGGCTGAGATAAGAATTTACGACGAACTGTGCAAGGGAATGGAAGAGTGCGGCCTTTGCCTTGAAGTATGTCCGAAAAAACTTTTTTTAGCGGCGGAAAATTTAAATCGCAAGGGTTACCGCCCCCCTCAACTGCATAACTTAGAGGCCTGTACGCAGTGCCAGAATTGTGTAATATACTGTCCCGACCTGGCTATCATGGTGGAAGAAAAAAAGCCGAGAAAAATGGTGAAGAAATGAAGGGAAAAAGGGTACTCACCGGAAAATATTTCATGATGGGCAACACGGCCTGCGCGGAAGGAGCCATTGCCGCCGGTTGTGAGTTGGGCGCAGGTTATCCCATAACGCCGGCCACGGAGATCGCCAACCGGCTGGCCGAGAGGCTTCCCCAGGTGGGGGGAGTGTTCCTGCAGGTGGAAGACGAGATCAGCGCTATCGCCGCCATCATCGGGGCTTCCTGGACGGGCAAGAAGGTCATTACGGCCACTTCCGGCCCGGGCATCAGTCTGATGCTGGAAAATATTGGATTTGCCGTGGGCGTGGAAACCCCCTGCGTGATCGTAAATGTTCAGAGAGGGGCCCCAACCACCGGGATGCCCACAGCAGGAGTGACCGGGGACATGGTTCAGGTCAAACGCGGCTCCCACGGGGATTATGAGATCATCGCCCTCTGCCCCTCTTCCCCGCAGGAGATGTTTGACCATACGGTTTTGGCTTTCAACTATGCCGAAAAATACCGTACACCGGTTTTTATCCTCTCCGATGCTTTCGTAGGACACATGCGCGAAGAAGTCCTCATTCCGCCGCCGGAGCAAATAGAAACCGTTTATCGCAAACTTCCGGAGCCAGGAACAGATCCCACACAAATTAAGGGGTTCCTCGACGAAGATGTCGCGCCCATGCCCATCTTTGGCAGGGGGTTTAAAGCCCATGTGACCAGCTCCTGCCATGACGAGTACGGAAAACGCAACCTGAGCGATGTTTCCGCCCTCGACCATTTTGTCCGCAAATTGAGCCATAAGATACTTAAACACAAGGATGAAATCATTCGGGTGGATAAGAACTATCTGGATGCCGAAGTGGTCCTGGTCTCCTACGGGGCTGTCTCCCGGGCCGCGGCCATGGCCGCCCTGCGGGCGAGAGAAGAAGGTCTGGCAGTGGGCGCTTTCCGGTTGATCACCGCCTGGCCTTTCCCTGAAGAAGAGATCGAGAGCCTGGCTAAAAAAGCCAAAAAAATAATCGTTCTGGAAAACAACCTGGGTCAGTTATATCCCTATATCAAGGCGGCTGCGGCCCATTACGCCGATGTTTATTTCCTGCCGCCCCGTGTCCTGGGGGAAATTCATGATCCAGAAAATATCCTGAAAAAAATCCGCGAGGTCATTCAATGAGTGAACTGATTAATCCCCTCCATCGTTTCATCAGGCCCGGCGTTGCTTCCACAACCAATTGTCCGGGATGCGGCAATGGCATCGTTGCTCAGGCCATCCTCCGGGCCATTGACGAATTATCCATGGGCCTGGACGATTTTGTTTTTGCATCGGGAATTGGTTGTTCGGCCTGGGTTCCCAGCCCCTTTTTCAACGCCGATGTTTTGCACACTACGCACGGCCGGCCTGTAGCTTTTGCCCTGGGGATTAAAATGGGCCTTCCCGAAAAGAAAGTAATGGTGGTCAGCGGGGATGGAGATCTGGCGGCCATCGGCGGCAACCACCTCATCCACAACGCCCGGCGGAATGTGGAGATGACCGTCATCTGCCTCAATAACAGCATTTACGGCATGACCGGGGGGCAGGCAGCTCCTACCACGCCCATGGGCCTGAAGACGACAACCACTCCCTACGGAACCTTTGAAAACACCTTCGACATTTCCAAACTGGTCATAGCCGCCGGCGCCTCTTTCGTAGCCCGCTGGACTACCTACCATCCCCGCCAGCTAACTGCTTCCATCAAGAAGGCCATCCGCAAGAAAGGCTTTTCCTTTATCGAGGTCATCACCCAATGTCCGGTTCAGTATGGCAGAAAAACCGGGGCAGGCAGCGCAATTGAGATGCTTCGGGAATACAAAGAAAAATCAGTTTCCGTAAAGGAAGCGGCCAAATTATCGGAAGAATATCTTCAGGATAGAATCGTGGTCGGCGAGCTTATCGATAAAGAAAAGCCGGAAATGGTGGAAGAGATCATGAAGATGAAGAAAAGAGCTTCAGGAGAGAACTCATGAATCGAACGGAAATCTTGATCGGAGGGGTGGGCGGACAGGGGGTGATCCTGACCGGAATCCTTCTGGGGACAGCGGCAACTTTATTTGATGGCCAAAAGGCTGTGCAAACTCAGGCCTACAGCTCGGAACAAAGGGGCGGGATGGCCAGAGCCGAGGTCATCATGGGAAGCGAACCAATTACTGATCCGCAGGTGCGCAGCCCGGATATCCTGATCGCTCTGGCCGATGATGCGGTGAAAAGGCATCTGCATAAGATCAAACCCAACGGATTGCTGGCGATTGATTCTAACCTTGTAAAAGAAGTTAAGTTAGGGGATTATCAGATACTTCAAGTTTCCGCAACCAGCATGGCTGAGCAAGAGGGCAGCATTGTGGTGGCCAACCTGATCATTCTGGGGGCCTTGATCAAAAAAACCGGCATCCTTTCAGTGCCGGCCATGGAAAAAGCCATCGAGGTGAGCGTTCCATCAAAAGCCAAGGCGTTAAACCTCAACGCCTTCCGCCGGGGGTTAGAACTGTATATCTAAATTGTTGACATAGATGAACGCAGATTACCAGAATAATACAAATTAAAGGATGTAGGGTGTAGCGCGTAGGGTGTAAGGGGAAAGCCTTTTTTCTGAAAGCAATATAATGATCTGCGTGAATCTGCGAAAATCTGCGTCCCATTCAATTAGAAAAAAAGGAGGATAACAATGGCTGTTAAAACATTTCCGGAATACATAGAGAGTTTGAGAAAATTGAAACCGACGGCCTACATGTTCGGTGAGAGAATTGAAAATGTGGTGGATAACCCAAGGATCCGGGGGGGAATAAACGCCACCGGCGCGACTTATGAACTGGCCAGCTCGAAGGCACACGGCAATCTGCTCACGACTATCTCACCTTTCACGGGGGAGGTGATCAACCGTTTCACCCTGCCTCCCCAGTCCGTCGAGGATCTGGTGGCCCGGGTGAAGATCAACCGGCTCCTGGGGAATTACGTGGGGACCTGCCATCAGCGATGCACGGGGCTGGATTGCATGTCGGCCCTTTCCATAGTGACCTTTGATATGGACAAGAAGCATGGAACGAAATATTACGAGCGGTTTATCGATTTCCTGAAGTATATGCAAAAAAATGATTTCACCGCCAACGCCAGCATAACAGATGTCAAGGGGGACCGCAGCCTTAACCCCCATGAGCAGCCGGACAAAGACCTGTATCTGCGCATCGTGGAAAAGCAGAAGGACGGGATCATCGTCCGGGGCGCCAAAGTGCACCAGACCGGGTCCCTGAGCTCTCATGAGCTGATCGTCCTTCCCACCCGGGCCATGGGCCCAGGCGACGAGGATTATTCGGTCGCTTTTGCAGTTCCTTCCGACACCAGAGGGGTCATTCATGTGGTCGGCCGGAACACCCTGGATACCCGGGAGATGGAGGGCGTAGATTGCGGAAACATGCGCTACAGCAAATACTGCCCGACGGTCATCTATGACGATGTTTACGTGCCCTGGGAGCGGGTTTTCATGTGCGGGGAAACCGAGTTTACCGGCGAGATCGTCAACCGCTTTTCCGCTTTCCATCGCCAGTCTCACGGCGGATGCAAATCGGGCAAGATCGATGTCATGACCGGCGCGGCGCTGGCCATGATGGATTATAACGGGTCGGCCAAAGTGACCCACCTGCGGGAGAAAGTGGTGGACATGATCCACAAGGCGGAGACGCTTTACGGGTGCAGCCTGGCGGCTTCCTATGAAGGAAAGAAAGAACCCTCGGGTACGTACTTCATCAATTCCGTTCTGGCCAATGCCTCAAAGATTCACGAGGGCCGGGACATGGCCGAGTGCATCCGCCTCCTGATCGACATCGCCGGCGGCTACGTGGCCGATCTGCCGTCTGACCGGGATTTTGCCAATCCCGAGGTAGGCGGGCTCTTGAAAAAGTACATGCAGGGAGCCGCGGGTGTTCCGGTGGAAAGCCGGGTGCGCATGCTCCGCCTTGTCGAGAAGCTGGCCATGGAAAGCGCTGACACCATCTCCGACCTCCATGGCGGCGGCTCCCCCCAGGCTCACCGCCTGACCATCCTGCGCGAATCTAATTTGAACGCCAGGAAGAACTGCGCCAAGCGTTTGGCCGGGATTGAATAATAAAACCAGGATTCAAGGGGCCAAGGGTTCCAGAGGTCAAGTGGGGAATTCTTGCCCTCTTGACTTTATGGAACCTTAGCGATTCGAGGCCGCAGCAAAAGGAGTTGGCTACCCAGCAGTTGATGATAAAGACTTCAGCACGCTAAACCTCAACCTTCCCCCGCTTTCCGAACAGCGGCAAATTGCGGCTTATCTGGATAAGGCGTATGCGGCGATTGACGAGGCGGTCCGGGCAAAGCGGCGGCAACCGGAGGTTCTCGACGATCTCCGCAAATCCCTGATTCACGAATGCCTGACAGGCAAGCGACGGATCAAAGAAGTGGAATTGGCGAAAACGGGATGAGGTCGGAACGAAAGATCGTTATCATTGCCGGGCCAAATGGAGCGGGGAAAACCACTTTTGCTCGGGAATTTCTACCGCGAGAGGCGGGCATTGACTATTTCGTAAACGCCGACCTTATTGCTGCAGGACTGTCGCCCTTCGCACCTGGAGCGGCAGATATTCGGGCCGAACGTCTAATGCTGGAGGAAATCGCATCCCATGCGCGCCGGCGGGAAAATTTTGCTTTCGAGGCAACGCTCAGCGGTCGGCGTTATGCCCGGATGATACCGGGATGGCAAGGCATGGGATACCGAATCAAAATGGTGTTCTTGCACTTGCCGGATGTCATGGTAGCCATCCAGCGCGTACGCGTAAGAGTCAAACAGGAGGACATAATATCCCGGAGGACATAATCCGCAAGCGTTATGAGGCAGGATGGAAGAACTTCCAGCGGGTTTACAAGGACTTGGTTGATGCCTGGGTGCTTTATGACAACTCGGGCGAGAATCCTCTACTGCTAGATGCCGGAGGGAAGCAATGAAAGCGGTTAAGAAAGCCATACATGACAAAGACCTGGCCAAGGTCGGGGCGGCGTTGCGGCGGGCTGCGAAACAGGCCAGGAAAACAGCGGAGAGGACGCACACCCCTCTGGTCATTTATGAGGAAGGGCGCGTGATCCGGAAAATGGTTAGGAAGGAAACGAACCGATAGACGAAAGAAGGTTATGTTCCCAGGCCCGGAAAAGAAGTTTCAGCGGCATATCGCGCAATACTTGAAGCGGGTGAACAAGTATGCCGTGCTGGAACAGTCGGAGATCACCGACACCGAACATTATTTCGCCGAGGATCACCTCATCGCCTTCATCAAGGCCACCCAGCCCGACACCTTTAAAGCCCTCGAAGAAAACTACGGCACGGATGCGCGGATTGAAATATTCCGGGCACTCAAGGATGAAGCGCACCATACGCCCCTGTGGGTCATCATCCGCAGCGGTCTGAAAGTTCGTGGCCTGGAGTTCAAGCTCTATTACCCGAAGCCGAGGTGAAGCGAGAGTGCAGCCGTTTTCGGGTACGGACAGAACCGTCTGTATTTCAAAGATGAACTGGTAATCAAGCAGGGGAAGCGGCCCGATTTCACCCTCTTCCTGAACGGCCTTCCCATCATCACCATGGAGGTCAAACACGAGAAGAACCAAACTCTGCATGACGCCGTGAAGCAATACGTTGAGCGGGACCATAGCGACATGATGTTCCAACTTCCCTTCCTCCATTCTTCGGCGAGCCCTTTGATTCCTATTCGGAGGCCGAGGCGATGGCGGAAGATTATAGTGGCCCGGAGCATCATTTCCTAACAAACCCTGTATAACCAGCACTGCTCCTTTGTTCCGCCAACGGAGGAAGAGAAGCTTTATCCCAAGGGGCTTGTCGCCAAAAAGTTCTTAAAAACGTGGCGTACCAGGACGAAGAACTCATTTAATCAGCGACCTTCAGACGTTTCTGCTGGAACTGGGCAAAGGGTTTGCGTTCGTCTCCTGGCAGGAGCGAATTACCCTTGATGGCGACCACTTTTACATCGACCTGAGGCGAACTGTTTTCGCGGAATGACGTCCTTAAAAATCACCCTGTTCGGGATAGTTTTAAACAGCTAAATTGTTACAAACTTTTAATTTACGGGGAGGGGCGATGAATAGAAAATATGGGAGAATTTTAGTAGTCGATTTAAAAGATCAGAGCTCAAAGCCAATGGAAATTGATGCGGAGGTCCTGAAGAAATTTGTCGGGGGCTCAGGCTTGGCCGCTTACCTTTATGGAAATTTCGCTAAAGGAAACGTTCCGTCCTTATCCCCGGCCAGCCCCTTCATCATCATGACCGGCCCAATGACCGGAACTCCGGTGATGCTGTCTGGGCGGCACGGAGTGGCCGGACGCTCCCCTTTGACCGGATTCTGGGGGGAAGCTTCGGTTGGAGGGCATTGGGGAAGGGAACTCCGAAGGACAGGTTATGACGGCCTGGTTCTCGTTGAACAATCCGCCAAGCCGGTGACCTTGTCTTTGATGAATGAAAAACTGGATTTCCAAGAGGCCAGCCATCTTTGGGGAAAAGATTGCTTCGAAACTGATTCCCTGCTTAAAAAAGAATGGGGAGAGAAAGCCCAGATTTGCTCGATCGGACCGGCTGGGGAAAAAATGGTCAGATTCGCTGGAGTGTTTACAGATGGACCCCATGCCCGGGTGGCGGCCCGTTGCGGCCTGGGCGCCCTGATGGGGTCGAAAAAAGTTAAAGCCATCGTAGTCCAGGGTAGCGAGGAAATCCCCGTTGAGAACATGAATTCCTTACGGGAGAACGTCAAGGAACTGATGCCTTCCTTCACCGGAAAATTAAAGGGAATGAGCACCTTCGGGACTCCGGGACTGGTGGTTCCCTGCGAAGCTATCGGCGACCTTCCCATAAAAAACTGGAGCCAGGGAAAGTGGACCGAGGGAGCGAAAAAGATCAGCGGCCAGGAGTTGAATGAAAAATATTTAAAGAAACAGTTTTTCTGCGCCAGCTGTCCTGTGGGTTGTGGTCGAACGGTGGGAGGAACGATCGATCCATCCCTGGAAGAGACAGGCGGTCCGGAGTATGAAACCCTGGGAATGCTGGGTTCCAATTGCCTCATCGACGACTTACCCTCTATTATGCGGTTGAATGAACTGACCAACCGCCTTGGACTGGACACCATTGAAACCGGAGCGGTCGTAGCCTTTTCCATGGATCTCTTGGCCAACGGACTGATCGGCTCGAAAGAATTGGGGTCTCTTTCTTTGAATTGGGGGAACGCCGCAGGCGCCGAAGGTTTGATCCGCATGATTGCCGGTAGGGAAGGGTTCGGCGACCTTTTAGCCGAAGGCCTGCAGGTTACGGCGGAAAAATTAGGGGGTATGGCTCCGGAATATGCCATCCAGGCCAATAACATGGCTCTGCCAGCCCATGATCCCCGGGCTTATGCGAGCATCGCCCTGGGGTATGCAACTTCCAACCGTGGTCCCTGCCACACCGCCGGGTTCACGCACATTTTTGAAAGAGCCACTATCTTCCCGGAGGTCGGCATTGACAGGGTTATGGACCGATTCCAGTCCGAAGGGAAAGGCGAGATGGTTATGAAGGCGCAGAACATCATGAACCTGTGGGAGAACCTGGCCCTCTGTAAGTTTTCCATTTTCGGCGGGTTGCAGTTACAGCACATCGGCAGATGGCTGAAGGACATCTGCGGGTGGGACCTTTCTATTAAAGATTTGGTTGAAGTCGGGGAGAGAAGCTTTACTGCCAAGCGTATGCTGAACGTCGGCTGGGGCATGAGCCGCAAGAACGACACCCTTCCCCTGCGGGTTATTACTCATCGGGTTAGCGATGGCGGCGCCGGGAACCATCTACCCCCGTTCAACATCATGCTGGCAGATTATTACGAAAAACGCGGGTGGACGAAGGAAGGAATACCCACGGAGGATACCCTCAAAAGGTTGAATCTTTGATTGGTAGTTCTAAATAGTGTCCATCCGGAAACTCAACTTTTCCCTTCCCCCTTCGACGGGGGAGGGGAGGGTGGGGGTGATAAGTGGTTAAAAATTCTTGACTGCCATTTTAATCCCCCTCACCCCAACCCTCTCCCGCAAGGGGAGAGGATTTTTCCGGATGAGAACTAAATAATTTCTGAACAAGTCAAATTGATTGTTGAAAGGAGAATAGAAATGCACGGATGGCGGGGAAAGATTCTGCGGATTGATCTGACAAAGGGCGAGCTTAAGGAGGAGAATTTAGATAGGAAGGTAGCCAAGGATTACATCGGCGGCCGCGGCCTTGGCATCTATTATTTGAATAAAGAACTCGACCCAAAAGTCGATCCGTTGTCTCCTGAAAATATGTTGATTATGGCTACCGGCCCGTTGACCGGCACTTCCACCCCCACTGCCGCCCGTTACATGGTCATGACCAAGGGCCCGCTTACCGGAGCCCTTACCTGCTCAAACTCCGGGGGACAATTTCCCAAGGAGTTGAAACGGGCAGGATTCGATGCTTTAATAGTAACTGGCCGGGCAGCCCAACCGGTCTATCTGTGGATCGATAAGGGCCGGGCTGAGCTAAGGCCAGCAGGCCACCTATGGGGGAAGAATGTTCCGGAGACCACCGATATATTAATCGGCGAGACAGACCCTAAGGCCAGGGTGGCCTGCATTGGACCGGCAGGGGAAAAGCTGGTTTTGTTTGCCGCCATCATGAACGACAAATACCGGGCAGCCGGTCGTTCGGGAGTGGGCGCGGTTATGGGGTCCAAAAACCTCAAAGCAGTGGTAGTCCGGGGGGAAGGCCTGATTCCTGTAGCTGACCCGGCGCGTTTTAAGGAGATTCAAGATCGGGTCATGACCAAGTTTACCCAGGCGGCCAA
Source organism: Deltaproteobacteria bacterium (assembly GCA_016875165.1). GTDB lineage: Bacteria > Desulfobacterota > SM23-61 > SM23-61 > SM23-61 > JAHJQK01. The sequence goes on along the minus strand of VGSF01000012.1, from coordinate 63,296 downwards.
GGCCGCACCCTCTCCTTTGAGTCAACATGGCACAATTGGGGTGATGACCCCTCTGACCCAGAAATACGGGGTTTTGCCGACGAAAAATTTCCAGCAGGGCACCTTTGACGGCTGGCAAGCCATCACGGGTCAGACCCTGACCGAAAAATACCTTAAAAAGACGATAGCCTGCTTCGCCTGCCCCATCTCCTGCGGCCGCTTTACCAAAGTCGAGGAGCCGGGTTTTGAAGGGGAAGGAGAGGGGCCTGAGTACGAAACCGCCTTTGCCCTGGGCACCCTTTGTATGGTCGATAACCTTGCCGCCATAACCAAAGCCAATTATATATGCAACGAACTGGGCCTGGATACAATGACCATGGGCGCGACTATTGCCTGCGCCATGGAGCTTTTCGATCGCGGGTATCTGACCGAAGACCAAGCCGGGGGATCCCTCCACTGGGGCGATGGACGGAAGGTGGTGGAACTCGCAAGGATGGCCGGCCTTAGGGAAGGTTTTGGCGATCAATTGGCCGAAGGCAGTTACCGGTTGGCGGAACGTTATGGCCATCCGGAATTGGCCATGGTGTCCAAGCGGCTGGAGCTTCCTGGTTATGAACCCAGAGGCCTTCAAGCCCAGGGTTTGAATTACGCCACTTCACCCATCGGCGGCTCCCATTGCCGGGCGCATATGGCCTATTGCGAAATGGTGGGAATTCCCAAGCCCGTCGATCCCCATGAATGGAAGGGCAAGGGGCGGCTCGTCAAATTCTGGCAGGATGTTTTTAGCGTCATCGACTCTGCCGGCCTCTGCATCTTTTTCACTGTGCGGAACCTTTTGCGGCCGCAGTTGGAGATATTTCCGGATGGCATCCTGGATTATCTGAACGCGGTTACCGGCGCCGAATATTCCCTGGATGAGCTGGTTAAGGCCGGGGAGCGGATTTGGAACGCCGAACGGATGTTTTTGCATAAGGCCGGTTTCTCCCGCCAGGATGACACTCTGCCCCGCCGGTTGACCCACGAACCTCTGCCAGATGGGCCGGCCAAAGGCAAAGTTGTTCATCTGGAAGAGATGCTGGATGAGTATTACCTGGAACGAGGCTGGAGCCGGACAGGCATCCCTGAAGAAGCCAAGCTAAAGGAATTGGAATTAAAGTAACAGTTTAGCGCTTTGAAAAAATGGTATTAAAGCCTTTGTTGAGGGCCGGGGGTTAGAGCGGAACGCGCCGGAAGCATCGGTTGGGTTTCCGCTTGGCCACGGGGACAGAAGATCTTTTCCTCCGGAGAAGGCGGGGGTTCTTGCCCGCCCCATACGCGGAGATATAAGCGCCTTATGATTCCAAGCGTTCCACTCTGGCCCCCGGCCCCTGGAACCCCTTGGCCTTTACAACACACCTTTTTTCAAAGAACTAAAGTGTTACGAATTAAATTGAATATTGCTTATGATTATTGATATTCACCTTTTAGGCTATCTGGCAAAATATTCCCCGACGAAGCAGGAAAAGTTCAAATTGGAATTGCCCGGGGAGGTAACCGTTAGCCGGCTTTTGGCGGAAATCAAATTTCCATCTGATATGGAAAAGATGGTTTTGGTCAATGGACGTCAGGCCAACAATTCCACCCGGCTGGCGGATGGCGACGAAGTGTTTATCTTCGCGCCGGCGACCGGGGGATGATATTTTTTTGTAATACTTTAGCCCTTTGAAAAGAGGTGGGGCGTAAGGTCAGAGGGAATCCATGGTCCGGGGGCCTGGAATCATAAGGCGCTGATTTCTTCTTTTTCAAACCGCTAAATTGATTCATTTTTTTTCGCAAGGAAAGCAGATCAAATAAAAAACTGGAGGATGAAAGATGCGCGAAGATTTAGAAATTTTACAAGGGGCGGTGGACATGCACATCCACTCCGCACCCAGCCTGTTTCCCCGGCTGGTGGACCATGTTGAGGCTGCGGAGGGGGCCAAGAGTTATGGGATGAAGGCCGTGGTCCTAAAAGAGCACCACGGGTACACCTCCGACCGCATGTATTTTGTGCGCAAGCTTGTTTCCGGAATCGATGTCTATGGAGGGGTCGTTTTAAATAATGCCGTGGGGGGGATTAATCCTTTTGCCGTCGAGGCGGCCATCGATCTGGGGTCAAAAATCGTCTGGTTTCCCACGCTCTCAGCCAAGAACCACCTGGACCAGATGGGCGGGCCAGGTTTTGGCTCTTCCATGCAGCAAAAGTCGAAGAAGAAGATGACCGAAAAACCCATCACGGTCCTTAATGAAAAAGGCCATTTGATCCCGGAAGTTTATGACGTGATCGACCTGATCGCCGCCCACGACCTGATGCTGGCGACCGGACACCTTTCCATTCCCGAAGTCCGGCCTCTGATCAAAGCAGCCAAGGAGAGGGGGGTCAAACGCCTCTACCTGAACCATCCGGAATACATCATCAACGGCACCATCGAGGAGCAGAAAGAGCTGGCCCAGATGGGAGTATTTATCGAACACCTGGCCATTTTCATGTTTGCCATGTGGCCGACAAAAGCTGGGATCGACGGCATTGTGGCCATGATCAAAGCCGTAGGCCCTGAAAGAACGGTTCTAGCCACAGACTTAGGGCAGATTCATAATCCTCCTCCGTGGGAAGGGTTCAGGATATTTATGAGGGTTCTAATGGAAAAAGGGATTCCCAAAGAACACCTGAAAATCATGGTTCAGGACAATCCCTCTTACCTTTTGAATATCTGATGTCGCAGCCATAATTAGTTTTCATCCACAAACCTAACTTTTCCCCTCCCCTTCAACGGCGGAGGGAAGGGTGGGGGTGATAATGGTTTACGCTTTCTAACACTTCCTTGTTAACCCTCCCTCACCCTTGTGCTAAGTTGCAAAAGTTAGCGTAATATTGGCCGCCTTCCCCTGGCCCGGGGGGCAGAGCGCTTCGCTCGGCATCATGAGGCGATGGTCTTTCCATGGACGAGGCGGGAAAAGGCGCCCCGCCTGCTTTTACGGAAACTCAGCTTTAGCATGGAACCGGGTCATCTCCCGGCCGATGCTGCCCGCGCTCAGCACCCTGCCCCCCGGGCCAAGACGAAACTGGTCGAAATTATCGCAAAAAATACAATGCGAATTTTTGCAACTAAGTACGAGCCCTCTCCCGCAAGGTGAGAGGAGAGTTTCGGATGAAAACTAATCAATGTAAACAGGGGAAGGTCATTGCGCTTTACATGGCTTACTTCTTTGTGGTCTCTTTAATGTCCTATGACAACAATGCCTTACATAAAGAAAGGAGGAGCAAATGAAATTGAAAGATAAGGTGGCCATCGTAACCGGCGGCGCCATCGGCATCGGCCGGGCTATGGCTGAAGGGCTGGCATCCGAAGGAGCGAGCATCGTCATCGCCGACATGGCCAATGCCGACGTAGCGGCCAAAGAAATGCAGGCCAAAGGGTTCAAAGCCATCGGGGTGAAGACGGATGTCTCTTCGGAAAAGGACACGGAAAAAATGGCCGAGGAAGCCCTGAACGCCTTCCAGGGCATTGATATCTTGATCAACAATGCCGGGGTTTACACTTCGCTCATTCCCGGCCCCTTTGAGAAGATTTCCGTAGAGGAATGGCGGAGAGTAATGGATGTGAACCTTTTGGGCATGTTCCTTTGCAGCAAAGCGGTTGTGGGGGCCATGCGCAAAAACAAAAGCGGCCGGATTATCAATCTTTCTTCCGGAACTCCCTTCAAAGGCATCCCTTTCCTGCTCCACTATGTCACCAGTAAAGGAGGCGTCATTGCCTTGACCCGGGCCCTGGCCAAAGAACTCGGCGCTGACAACATTCTGGTCAACGCCATCGCTCCCGGGTTTACGCTTAGCGATGGGGTTATGTCCAACGAAGTTCAGTTGAAACATTTCCGCGAGATATCAGCCAAAGTCCGCACCCTGATGCGCGATCAACATCCGGAAGATCTGGTGGGAGCCGTCAAATTTTTCGCCGGCCCGGATTCCAGTTTCATCACCGGACAAACCCTGGTGGTTGATGGGGGGGCGTACTTTCATTAAAAGCAAGGGGATGCTATAATTCAGCCAAAAAAACTTTTCGGCAATTTGAGACATTATAACCGCTGAGTTGGTCATGAATATAAAAATCGAATTCATCGGATTCCCGGTCATCTACGATATCTTCCCGGAGGGCCCGCATACATACACCTTTACCGGGGAAACGGTTCTGGCGCTGGTAAAGGACATCGTTGGAAAAAATGTTCCGAAGGTGAAGGAATCCCTCATGGAAACAAAGGCAGAAACGCTGGATCCGACCATCCAGATCCGGATCAACGGAAAGTTTTTTTCGAAGGATGAAATATCCCTGATAAAAATAGCAGAAGGGGATCAGGTAGCCTTTTTGAAATTACTGGCCGGGGGTTAAAGAAAAAATTTGGCTGCGGATGAACGCAGATTGATAAAACAGAAGTCAGAATACAGAATTCAGAAGTTAGAATAAATTCTTCTTTGGACTCTTTTGTCTCCTGGCTTCTTACTCCTGGATTTTTTTCTTTTTTCTGTGTTTATCTGTAAAAATCTGTGTCCTAATAAACCTTGAAGGATGGCTCTATGGAAAAAAATGATGTCCAGCGCGTATCATTTGAAGATTTAAAAAATTTCTGTGCGCAGGCCTACCAGAAAGTCGGAGTGCCGGATGCGGAAGCGGAGATTGTCGCCGACCTTCTGGTCAGGTCCGACCTGCGCGGCGTAGACACCCACGGCGTGACCCGGCTTCCGATCTACATTCAGAGGCTGCAGAAGGGATACGTGCGTCCGGCATGCACCATCTCGGTGGTCAAGGAAAAAGGCCCGACGGCTTTTCTGGAGGCCCATGGTTCGATGGGGCACATGGCCGCCTACCGGGCCATGGAGAAGGCCATAGAAAAGGCCGAGGAGTTCGGCCTGGGATGGGTTTCCGTAAAAGATAGCGGCCATTTTGGGGTCGCCGGCCTTTTTCCCATGATGGCCCTGAAGAAGGATTTAATCGGCTATATCGTTTCCAATTCCGCGCCCATGATGTTTCCCTGGGGTGGACGGGAGCGAATCATCGGGAACAATCCTTTAGCCTACGCCTTTCCCGCGGGCCAGCGCCAGCCCGTGGTATTGGACTTTTCCTTGAGCGTGGTCTCCTCCGGGAAACTCATTCTCTGCCGCAAAAAGGGAGAAAGAATTCCTCTCGGCTGGGCCCTGGACAAGAACGGTCTGCCTACGGAAGATCCTTACGAGGGATATGAAGGCGGAGGCTCCTTAGCGCCGGTGGGTGGCCACAAAGGTTACGGCCTTGTGCTCGTGCATGAGATGCTGACATCGGTTTTAATGGGCGGAAAGTGGACAAAGAACATCAAAAGTCTATACGAAGAAGATAAAAGCGGCATCCAGGGCACCTGCCATTCCTTTATGGCCTTAGACCCGGATTGCTTTATCGGTCGGGAAGCCTTCAAGAAAAATATGGATCGCTATATTGATAGTATCAAAGAAAGCGCTAAAGCAAAGGGGACTGATGAAATCCTCGTTCCCGGGGAGCCGGAATATCGCACCGAACTTAAGCTCCTGAAAGAAGGCATCCCTCTGCCTCCCAATACGGTAAAAGAATTGACCGCCATGGCTGAATCGCTGGGCGTTTCCCATCCGTTTTAACCCTTACCAAGATTGCCGAACACGCGGCCAACCCTGCGGATTAGGAAACAAACTAATTTTTAGGCAGATCTGGCCGGCCTGGCTTTGAACGTGCTGTAAAGAGTTAGAACAATGGAAACAAGGATCAGCAGGCCCACGATCCCCAGCAGAACAGCGGAGATCGGTTTGGTGACAAAAATAGACAGATCCCCCCGGGAGATCAACAAAGCTTGGCGTAATGACCTTTCAAGGATTCGGCCCAGGACGAAAGCGAGAAGGAGCGGGCCCAGCTCAAATTGCAGCTTCCGCAATACATAGCCCACAACTCCGAATATGACCATCATCATTACATCCGTTACATCGTTCTTCATGCTGTAAACCCCGATGGAACAAATCAACACAATGAAAGGGGCCAGGATGGAATAGGGAACTTTCAACATTTGCACCCACATTCCCACCAGGGGGAGATTCAAGATAAGCAAAAGGACATTGCCGATATACATGGAGGCGATCACCGCCCAGAAAAGATGGGGATGATCCTTGATCAGAAGCGGGCCGGGGGTAACCCCCTGGATCAATAGGGCCGCAAAAATCATGGCAATGGCCGGATTTCCGGGAATGCCCAGAGTAAGCATCGGGATAAAAGATGCGCTGGCCGCTGAGTTGTTGGCTGATTCCGGCCCGGCAACCCCCTCCAACGCTCCTTGTCCAAACTTTTCCGGCTCCTTCGAGGTTCTTTTTTCGACGGCGTAAGAGAGAAGAGAGGCAATCACCGCGCCCCCGCCGGGCAACAATCCCACAAAAAAACCCACCGCCGAACCCCGGGCAATTGACCACCTGGCCACCGCCCAGTCTTTCATTGTCGGCCATATATTGGTAATTTTAGTCGTCACCAACTGGGCTTTCATTTTTGCTTCGAGGGTGACGAGTATTTCTCCAATGCCGAAAAGACCCATTCCCAGGGTTAAAAAGTCAAACCCATCTTCCAGGATCAGCAGGCCGAAGGTATATCTCGTATTGCCGGTGACCGGATCCATGCCCACGGTCGCCAGCAATAAACCCAGGGTGGCCATGATCAAGCCTTTTATGAAGGACCTGCCGGACAAATAAGTAGCCAGCATCAAGCCCAGGACGGTCAGGGAAAAATATTCGGCAGGGCCGAACTTAAGCGCAAAAGCCGATAAGGGCGGAGCCACAAAAGTCAACCCGATGACCCCGAAAGTGCCGGCGATGAAGGAGCCGATGGCAGCCATTCCCAGGGCGGCGCCGGCCCGGCCTTTTTTGGCCATCTGATAACCATCGATGCAGGTAACGACCGAGGCTGCTTCCCCGGGGATGTTGAGCAGGATGGAGGTCGTCGACCCGCCGTACATGGCGCCGTAATAAATACCCGCCAGCATGATAATGGAGGTTACCGGATTTCCCAGGGCATAGCTCAGGGGAAGGAGAAGGGAAATGGTTGCGGCAGGGCCAAGCCCCGGGAGGACCCCGACTGCCGTTCCAAGTAGCGCCCCAATAAATCCAAATAAAAGGTTTATGGGGGTGATGGCTAAGGAAAAACCATTTAACAGACTATAAAAAGATTCCAGGATTCATCCTTTCCATCAGAAGAGCATCCCTTTGGGAAGGGGAACTTTTAATAAGATCGTAAAAATATAGTATAAACCAACCGTTCCTATGACAGAGACCAGCCCCACGGTCAACCATTTTTCCCTTTCAATCAGGATGAGCCAGGTTAAAAAGAGGAGGAAGGTGGCTGAGAAAAAGCCGATCCATCCTATAAAAACAGCATAGATAAACATGACTGCGGCTGCCAGGGCCGGGCGAGCCCAGATGCGGTTGGTCCACAGCAAAACAGGTTTCGGGTCAGATCCTAATTGTCCTATGAAATATAAAAAGGAAACAGATATTAGGATGGTCGAAAGCCAGAAAGGAAAGAAACCCGGCCCTGGGTGGTGCATCGTTCCAAAACCTAATTGATACCCCTGAACTGCTGCCCCGACTCCGATAAAAATCAGAAAGGCGGCAGCGATTCTCTCCCACTTCTTCATTTATATTCTCGGTGATCTCTGTACTATAACGAGTAAAATCTCGAAATTTTGTTAAGCAAGAATATTTTGGAAACTGGCCTCTGAAATCTCCCCAACCCCTCCGCCTTAGGCGGACTAAAGGGGGGGTGGGGGGATTTCTTGGGTTGTGCTTGAAACTAAGCAAAATTTATTCTTTTGGTTGCGGCATTCCCGCGCTGTGCTCTCGGTGGCTAAAGACCTTTAAATGATTATTTGTATCGTTCCCCTAATTTTTCGGACATGATCAACTGCTGGTAACGGGCGTCCTCGGCCAGCATGAATTTTCCGTAATTCTCGGCGTTCATATATTTGATCTGCACTCCCAGTTCTTCGCATCTCTTCTTAAACGCCGGGTCATCCAGGGAATTTTTGAAGATGTCATGAAGCTGATGAATGATAGCCGGGGGCGTATCCTTGGGAGCATGCACCCCGCGCCACATGCTTATATTGAAAACGCTTCCTTGCTCTTTTGCCGTGGGGACTTTAGGAAATTTTTCCAGTCTTTCTTCGCCGAAAATTCCCAGAATTTTTAATTGCCCGGCCAGAACCTGAGGAACCCCTTCAGGGGCCGAAACGATGATGGAATCCACATGCTTTCCCATAAGCGCGGTAATGGATGGCCCGCCGCCCTCAAAAGGAATATGATTCAACTTGATTTTTGCGAAACTCTGGAAGGCCAGAGAAGCCAGGTGGTACCCGCCCCCGGAGCCGGCATTGCCCATGTTGATCTGGCCGGTCCGTTTCTGGGCGTCGGCAATATAATCTTTCAGGTCTTTATAGGGGGAATCGTTGTGCACCATGAGAAAGCAGGCGTTATCAGCGATCATGAGCACCGGAGCAAAACTTATGGCGCTGAATTTCACGTTGCTCATATGAATTTTGGTGATCATAGGAGTCGCCGTGGCCACGACCGTATAGCCGTCTCCCTTGGCCTTCAGGGCTTCCGTATAACCAATGGCGGCTCCTCCGCCGGGGATGTTTTTAACGATTAATTGTTGATTGTTGGCATATTTGGGAAATACAGTGCTTACTGCCCGGAAGAGAACATCCGTCGCCCCTCCTGCTGCCCAGGGAATGATAATTTCCACCGGTTTAGCCGGGAATTTTTCCTGGGCCAGAGAAACATTGCTAAAAGCGCCTAAGCAAACGAAAACTAACACCAGACAAAATCTCATAAATAATTTCATCGTCCTTCCTCCTTTATTTTGGGGTTTTTTGGATATGGTAAATGTTAAGGTCTCCTCACTTTCTGGCGTAACCGGCAGGAATGTCGAATACCTCAGAAGACACTGAATCGACACTTATGGATTTAACCTCTATTGTGCTGGTAAAGAAGGGTGCATCCTTCCCGGCCGCAGGAGCGGATTTCTCCTCCCCCTTTTTAGGCAGGATACGCCCTTTAAGCCCGCCCAGGATTCCTGTGATGCTCCCCGTTAAATCAGAGGTCGGTTCAGCGGAGGGCGCTCCTTCTCGAGCCGCAGCCACCCCTTTTTCACTTTCCATGGTCCAGCCTACCACCGAACGGATCGGATAGCCCTTTATTTTGGACATCTCGGTTTTTACCCGGACAAATCCTTTTTCAATCTCATCCTGGGGGGCGCCGGATACAGCGGCAAAGGCCCCCATTCCCATCTGCTTGGTTTCCTCCGGGGAGAGACTCACGCCTAATTTTTGGGCATAGGCCTTATGAAAGGCGTTCTCTTCAGCCTGGGCTTTACGGATAGCTGCCGTCTCGGGCGTTGTCCAGAGATTTGTGGTCATGGCGCTTCGGGATTTGGCCTTGGTTTCGATCTCTTCCCATTCGAGAAGCCAGGTGAGCAAATATTCTTCACAGGGGAAGCCGTTGATCGTTTCAGAGGCGCCGGTTTTCTTCACGTTAAATTCAGACTTAGTGATTCGCGCTGTGGGCTTCTCTTTTTCTCTCCTCTCCCCGGGAGATTCCCTTTTTTGCAGGGCCTCAATCGGACTTTCGCTATACGTCCGGTTTTTGGGATCGATACTTAAGTAAACTCCCTTGTCGACGCGGGTAATATTGATGCTTTCGCTTCCTCCGGCAAGGCGGGAGAGGATGGCTCCCGTGAATTTGGAGGACATTGACTCATACATTTTGCTTCCCTGGAAACGCCGGATTGTAGTGGCTTCAGACGCCCCTGCGCCTTTGATTCCGCCGGTCTTGATGATGGTTTCTATCGTGGCATCTCCCCATGCCGGGCCAACCCCCAGGCCCAGATAGATTCCAAATATCATTATGAGCAACCAATTCATAAATTTCCTCCTTTCCTTTTCCATTGGCTGGGTTTATCTATTGCTGGTCCACTTACTTCCTTCTTCCGCCATAAAAGACAAAAGTTTTTTTGGCAAATCAAAATCAAAATTACCATCTTCCGGGTTTGTTTTCAACCTTTTTCTGTTTTCCAAAAAAACCCAACATGATTCGGGAGTTCGTTGTTAAAATCCTGCGCCTTAAAAGGTGGAAAACGTCCTTTCAAAGTTCGGGCCACGGTATAGATTAAAATACCCCTTGGATTTTTTTAACAAATTATTGACTGGGGACACAGGCGCATAATTATCCCGCCAGGCTAACGCATCAATCGGGGCAAAAAGGTAATAATCTGCGGGAAAAAAATGGCCAGGACGATGATTATCAGAATGGGTATAAGATAAGGCAGAACGGATCTGGTCACCTCTTGGAAAGATTGCTTGGTAATGGCGGCGAGGACGAAGAGAACATTCCCGAAAGGCGGTGTGCATACGCCCATGGACAGGGAGATGACCATGAGAACCCCAAAATGAATCGGGTCTACACCCAGGGATTTGACGACCGGCACGAGAATGGGGGTCAGAATGTTCACGGCCACCAGCACGGACATGAAGCAGCCGACCAGGATGAAGAATCCGTTGATGAGAAAGAGAATCACCAATGGGTCGGAACTGATTTTAGTCAACTCGGCGGCGACCATTTGGGGAATTTTGACGTTTACCAGAAGCCAGCCGTAAACCGCAGAGAAAGCCATGATAAGCATCAAGATGCCGGTGAATTCCACCGATTCCCGAATTACTTTAACCAGATCCCTTCCGGTGATGGATTTATAGATGAAAAGCCCCAGGATGATGGCGTAGACCGAGGCTACGGCTCCTGACTCGGTGGGGCTGAAAAGTCCGCTGTAAATGCCGCCGATAATAATAACCGGAGTTAACAGGGAAAGAAAGGCTCTCTGAAAAGAGGTAAGCATGACCTTGACCGGAGGTCGCGGGGTCAGGGGAAGCCTCAGCTTGAGGGATACAAAATAGATCTGGCCCATCATGAGAAACCCCAGGATTATTCCCGGGAGGAAACCGCCGACGAATAATTCTCCGATAGAGACATTGGCCAACCAGCCATAAAAGATCATGGCGATGCTGGGGGGAATGATGGGCCCCAGGATCGAGGAGGCCCCGGTGATTCCCACGCTGAGCCTCATAGGGTAACCCGCATCCCGCATGGCTTTAATTTCAATGCTGCCCAAACCGGCCGCATCGGCTACGGCCGTGCCGGACATGCCGGCAAAAAGCATGCTGGCCACCACATTGACATGCCCCAGTCCCCCGCGCAGGTGTCCGACCAGGGCAATGGCAAAATTAAAAATGCGGTCGGTGATGGCGCTGGAGTTCATCACATTCGCTGCCAGCACGAAGAAGGAGGCGGAAAGCAACGGAAAACTGTTCACCCCTTCCATCATGTGCAGAGCGAAGAGGTCAAAGGATAGATCCGTAAACCCCCCCTTGGCTATAATGACTGCCAGGCAAGTGTAACCGATAGCGAATGCCACCGGGATTCCCAGCATGAAGAAGATAATGAGCACACCCACAAATATCCCCAGCATTAGCGGCCCTCACTCTTCTTTGGTTTGATCAGGATAAAATCCAGGACGGAGATCGTCAGATAAACCGCCATTATGGCGAACCCGATGAATAGGGGCAAATAGTAGGAGATCATCGGGATCTCTAAAACCGCTGACCTCATGTGCAGGGAAGCCTGTATCATCTGATAACTGCCGTAGATCAGGCCGATGCAAAAAGGCAGACAGAGGAGGTCCAGAAAACAGAGGAAGCCGCCTTTTAATTTTGGGGGCAATTTGAGAAGCAAGACATCAATGCGGATGTGCAAGTTGCGCTTCAAGGCTATGGCCGCAGAGAGGAAAGTGGTCCAGATGAAAAGCCAGCAGGCTCCCTCATCGGACCACGGCGCGGGGATCTTCAAGGGGCGGAAGACAACCGAAATGACGACTAACAAAACCGCCCCGACGAAACAGGCATTGGCGATCCACTCCAGGATATACGTCAAATAATCAATGGTTTTTCTAAACATGGAGCAACCCGTTAGTCCGGTGGGGCGAAACTCGGAAAAGATCCCGCCCCAAGAGGCGTTTGGCCATCTATTTTAGATCGTATCACTTGGGCACGTACTGGATAACGGCCTTTTGCACGTCCGGAGCCAGTCGTTTAACCTCGTCCAATATGGCCGGACGCGCGGCTTTCTTAAATGAGTCTATGTCCGGAGTGATGAAGGTCATGCCCTTTTTCTTTAATTCCACAGTGTAAAAATCATCCTTTTCCCGTTCCACTTTCTCGCCGTACTTGCGGGCGACTTCGATGGCTTCCCGGATGATCTTCTGCTGCTCCGGGGAGAGTTTCTTGTGCCAACTGTCGCTGGCCACCCACCACCAGGGCCAGTAGATATGGGAGGTTAAAATGATGTATTTCTGGACCTCCCACATGGATCGGCTATAGGGGGACACCAACGTGTTTTCATGAGCTTCCACCTGGCCGGTTTGCATGGCCATGTAGATCTCCGGGGCAGGGATGGCCACCGGCAGAGTCCCCAAGGCTTGCCAGACTCTCACCCACCCGGCTTCCTGGGGCACCCGCATCTTTAGGCCCTTGAGATCCTTGGCCTCTTTGATGGCCCGGTTGGAAGTCATATGGCGGGGACCCCGGTACTGAGGACCGAAGACCACGAGCCCGCCTTTCTTCAGAGCCAGCTCATGGATCTTTTGGCCGGCAGGTCCCTCGATGTACTCCATGGCTTGCTCCCAGGTGAAGAGATAAGGAATGTTAATGGCGTTATACTCGGGAGAATACTGGTTGAGAAACAATCCCCCGGTGAGCGACATCTCGGTCTTGCCGATCTTCATCAAACCCAGCACAGGAATTTCACCGCCGAGCTGGCCGCTCAGGAAGGGGGTAACCACCATCTGACCGCTGGATTTCTGTTCTACAACATCCTTAAACTTGGCGATGGCTGCTTCTTCCGATCCCCCGGGTCCCATGGTGTTGTTGACGTGAATTTGCACGGGTGCGGCGCTGATTCCCGGCGGATGGGCTGAAAGGCTAAAGCCGATGGCCAGCAAAATTGCCAGCACTTTCCCAAAATTCATATTCATATCCTCCTTTCTTTTTAAAAACCTATCCAAAGATATTTGAAATTTCCATCTGATCCCCTCCCCCTTTGATGATGGAGGAGGGTGAGGGTGGGGGTGAATAGAAAAATGATCCCCCTCCCCTTCATCCCCTCCCGCCAGGGGAGGGGAGATTTTAGGGATATTATTAAAGTCTGAGAAGAAAATTCTCAGATTGAAAGATGTAAGAATCTATGCTTTTTCCGCGACCTTGCGCGGAAAAAGTGGCCCGCCTCAAGCGGGCAGCCAAAATGCTTCAAATCCCCCCTAACCCCCCTTTTTTAAAGGGGGGGATGGGGGGATTTTCTGGTGCCAAGACGTTTCCTTCTTACAAACATGTTTGTATTAATGAGGCGCTAAGCGCCTAACTACAGAGGCCACAGTGCGGCCTAAATACTCCATTTCTGTTCGGATCCGTCCTTGGTAATGGCCCCTTGAGGAACCGGGACGCCTACCTCCAGGATACTGCTGGAATAACAGACATTATTTTTGACCATCTTGAAATAGCGGGATGTTTCCATTAACTCCTCCAGGTTTACACCCGTCTTGACATCCATCTCCTCAAACATGAAGATCAGGTCTTCGGTCGAGGTATTTCCTTTGGCCCCCGGGGCAAAGGGACAGCCACCCAACCCGCCGATGGCCCCGTCATGAAGGCGAATCCCGGTTTCGTAGGCGGCCAAGGAATTAGCCAGGCCCAGGCCGCGGGTGTTATGCAGGTGGATGGAAAAGGTAACATCCGGAAACTCAGTGAGACAAAGAGCGCAGGTCTCTTTGACTTCTTTGGGATTCCCGAAGCCCACGGTATCGGCCAGGGATATGTCCCTTAATCCGAGGTCATAAAACCGGCGGATAAAATTTAAAGTCACCCGGGGCTTAATTTTCCCTTCAAAAGGGCAACCGAAAACAGTGGCCATTCCTACCCGGATGTTCAGGTCAGGATAATTCTCTTTAAGATCCAGAATCTTTTTTAGCTCATCGATGGATTCCGCTGTGGTCCGCCGCACGTTATTGATATTGTGGGATTCACTTACCGACATGACGAACCCTAAATTGCGCATGCCGCTCTCCAGGGCATTCTGGGCACCCTTCAGGTTAGGAACGAGGGCGGAGACTTCCACTCCTTCCGGCTTCATCTGCAAAACCGCCTGGGCCATACGGGCTGCATCTTGGAATTGGGGCACTGCTTTAGGGTTTACAAAAGAAGTAATTTCCATATTGCGGATGCCGCTGGCCGCAATCAGCCTGAAAAGCTCAATTTTAACATCAGTAGAAATAAATTCAGGTATGTTCTGCAGGCCATCCCGCAGCATTACTTCCCTGAGGGTAACGCTGGATTCATCCATCACTAAACCTCCCGGCAATGGGATTTTTATGAAATCAAATGTGATGGTTTCGTAAAAAGTCCCATTTTCGTCATTGCGAGGAGTTCCGCCAATGCGGGACGACGAAGCAATCACGTATTTTCAAGGACTTATAAAAACGAGATTGCTTCGCTTTCGCTCGCAATGACTCCTCTGCCGACTTTTTACGAGACCATCAAATGTAATCTTCGGTTTTAAGATGGCCGCTTAGGGCTTGAATAACCGATCCCCACTACTCATATTACTCCCCTGGTCTTTAACTCATTGATCTGGTCGGTGGAGTAGCCGAGGTTGGCTAAAATTTCCGCATTGTGCTCTCCCAGTTGAGGAGCCGGGTAGCGGATGGCTGCCGGCGTATCACTCAGTTTGACAGGAAATCCCAGGGTCTTCACCTTACCGGAGGGTTGTTCTATCTCCAAAACCATCTCCTGGTGCTTGACCTGGGGATCCTCAAAGGTTTGGGCCAGGTTGTAAATTGGGCCACAGGGTACTCCCGCCTTATTCAGATATTCAATCCAGTCCGACATCGTTCGCTGGCAAGTAATATCATTTATGATCTGATTGAGCTCGCGGCGGTGGGCGAGTCTCAAATCGTTTGTGCGGAAGCGAGGATCATCAAGCAGCGCCTGCAGACCGAGGGCCTGGGCCAGCCTTTCCCACATTGGATCTCCGGCCGGGGCAATGTTGATATACCCATCCAGGGTTTTAAACGTTCCGTAAGGAGAGGACACCGGGTGGTCGTTGCCGTAGGGTTGGGGAACTTCCCCAAGGCCGAAATATCGATCCGCCTGAAAGCTGAGAAAGCTGATCATGGCGTCCACCAGGGAAGTTTGAACCTCCTGCCCCTTTCCTGTTTTTTGCCGATTTAACAGGGCCGCCAGAATACCGTAGGATGCGTATATTCCGGCAATCGAATCGGAGATAGGGATTCCCGTCCTCACGGGTTCACGGTCGGGAAATCCGGTTATGCTCATGAAACCCGAAATCCCCTGGGCGATGAAATCAAAAGCCGGCCGTAGATGGTAAGGACCATCCTTACCGAAACCGGAGATTCCACAGTAGATAATTGCCGGGTTTATCTCCCGGAGGAACTGGTAACCAAGACCAAGATTGTGCATCACTCCGGGGCGAAAATTCTCCACCACGACATCTGAAGTCCGGACCAGGCGAAGGAATATTTCTTTCCCTTCTGGGCTTTTCAAGTCCAGGGTCAAGCTTTTTTTGTTGCGGTTCATCCCAATGAAGTACCAGCTTTCCCCGTTGATAATGGCCCCCTGGTATCGGGTCTCATCCCCGCGCCCCGGGGATTCAATTTTGATGACCTGGGCGCCCATATCAGCCAGTTGCAGAGTGCAAAAAGGGCCGGCAACAAACCGCGTTAAATCGATTACTTTTATGTTGGATAAGGGCATTGGAATGTTAATTAAATTTTTAGAGTTGTATTATTGATGTATTATTCCCGTTTGTCAAGGAAAAATAGAATTTCTTGACTCGCCTGAGGCGCCGTTTATTACATTAGATTTTCGTTCCCCCAATACAGGTTGATTATCAAAATCGAGATTTTGGCGATATTGCAGTTGATCCGCCGGCGAGGGGATGGTAAGCTTCTGCGATTGATTCGACTGAAGATAAGGGATCCTTTCATTGGCTGAAAATAACAAGAAAAAACTTTTTGATGAATGGCCGGAAGAATACGACAGGTGGTTCACAACTCCCATTGGCGGCCTGGTGAAAAAATATGAGAGTGAGTTGCTTTTAAATCTATTGAATCCAGCCCCCGGGGAAATTATTCTGGATGCCGGGTGCGGCACCGGAGTGTTCACCCTGGACATTCTCTCCCGTGGCCCAAACGTAATTGGACTTGACGTATCGCTGCCAATGCTCAAGCGGGCCGGGGAGAAAACCCGGAGATACTGGTTCCGCACGGTTTTGGGGGACATGTTAAACCTGCCTTTTCCAGAAAAGTCCTTTGATCGGGTGATTTCGGTTACCGCCCTTGAATTTATCGAGGATGCCAGGGGCGCCCTCAGAGAACTGTTCCGCGTGACCAAAAGAGGCGGGTGCATCGTGGCGGCTACCCTGAATAGCCTAAGCACTTGGGCGTCGCGCCGGAAGATGGAAGCAAAGGAAAAGCAGACTATTTTTAAAAAGGCGATTTTCCGATCCCCTGATGAATTGCGCTCCCTTGCGCCGGTGGAAGGGGTGATCAAAACGGCCATCCATTTTCAAAAGGAAGACAGACTGGATATCGCCCAGCAAATTGAGAACGAAGGACGGAAGAGGGGTCAAGATACAGGAGCCTTGGTTGCGGCCCGCTGGATAAAACCCTAAAAATTGCCTATTGCTTTACCAGGTTCGGCTCAAAGCAGTTTTGAGTAACGAACCGTAAAAGGACTAACTGTGGACAAATTTATTCCGGATAAAATTCCATTTTACTACGGCTGGGTCATTACTGGCGTCTCCTTGGTCATGATGATGGT
Organism: Deltaproteobacteria bacterium; assembly: GCA_016875165.1. Classification (GTDB taxonomy): domain Bacteria; phylum Desulfobacterota; class SM23-61; order SM23-61; family SM23-61; genus JAHJQK01. Next base: position 46,331 of record VGSF01000012.1, on the reverse strand, counting down.
GGCCTATGGGATATGGTGGTCTTTTCCCATGTTTTACGTGAGTATCCTAAATGAATTTGGCTGGAGTCGCGGCAGCACGGCAACGATTTTCACGGTTGGCTCAGTGGTGTACGGTTTTGGCTCTTTAGCCGCTGGTGCCTTTATCGATCGATTCGGCCCAAGAAAATTATTCCCGGCCGCCTGTATTCTTCTGGCCGTCGGTTGTTTGATCAGTTCATTTTCAAGTCAGAAGTGGCACTTCTTTGTAGCTTACGGGGTTTTTATGGGCTTCGGAGTCATCTGCGCCGGATACGTACCGGTTACGGCCGTCCTGTCCAATTGGTTCGTGAGAAAAAGGGGCGCTGCCTTAGGGGTTGGCCTTGTGGGTAATGTTTCCCCCCCTATTTTAGCTTTTCCGGTTCAATACCTGATATCCCTTGCAGGCTGGCGCGGATCCTATATCGTCCTGGCGGTAGTGACCCTCCTGGTGATCGCCCCCCTGACGAGTATATTCATGCGCTCCCGGCCGCAAGAGTTAGGGTTGGAGCCCGATGGCCGGAATAAAAAAGTCCCATCTGTGAGAAGTCATAGAGAAGGGAGAAAAATAGAGATCGTAAACCAGGAATGGGCCGCAACAGAGTGGAGCCTTTTCAAAGGAATGAAGACTTACCCGTTCTGGCTATTGGTGGGGGTAATGAGCACTTTGGGTACAGGGGCAGGCATAATCATGCATCATCTGGTCGCCGTGGTTGTGGACACCGGACACAGCGGAGCAATGGCGGCATTTATTTTTAGCCTGGCTGGATTCATGGCCGCAACAGGGCGTCTGGGAGGATTTTTAGCCGACAGACTCGGCAGGGAGGTTACTTTTTCTATCGTCACCGGCTTATACCTTGGCAGCGCTCTGGCGTTATTGATTTTTATCGGAAACGCCCGGATTTGGCCTCTCTACCTGTATGCCATCACCTTTGGCCTCGGTTCCGGGTTGGGTTCCCCGACCGTCAGCACCGGAGCGGCAGACCTCTTCGGCGGAAGAAATTTTGGAAGTATTCTGGGCTTTGCCAATATCGGATTTGGTTTGGGGCATGGTTTGGGAGCCTGGACCGGAGGGGCGATCTTTGACTTAACCGGCAGCTATCGTTTGGCCGTCATGGCGGCGATTCCCCTGTTTATTCTCATGTGTCTTTTCTTTTGGGCGGCCGGCCCGCGGAAAGTTAGAAAAATTGAAAACCCCGGCAATGAAAGCAGGTCTTAACTCCGAACTCCGAACTATCAACTCCGAACGGTTCTTTCCGGCGGTTTGGAGAAGATAAGGAGAACCAAAGAGAGTAGGTTGCTAAGGGCCCCGCAAAGGAAGGCCATCTGGTAGTTGTGGGTCACGTCGTGAATATATCCCGCAAATAATGGACCGAAAGCTGCGGCAGTTCCGGCAAGAGTGAAAATAGCCCCGATGACTGAAGCGGCTTTAAGCCGGCCGAAGTGATCTCCGATGATTGCCGGAAAGACGGCACTAACCCCCCCGTAAGAAAACCCGAAAACAACAGCAAACAGAAAGAGCATCCAGCTTGTGCTTGTGCCCATAATCCAAAACCACGAGAAAACCTGCATACAGATGGTGATGGCCAGAGCCTGCTTTCTTCCGATGCGATCGGAGATGTACCCCGTAATCAAGCGGCCGAGGGTGGATGAACCTCCAAGAATGCTCAGGGATATCAGAGCCGATTCCCTGGAAAGGCCAATGTCCATGGCGAAGACAACCAGGTGGACCAGCGGCAGGAAAACGAAAAGCCAGGCACAGAAAAAAAGGGCAGTTAAAACCCAGAAGGATCTGGTATGAATTGCTTCCGCTGCCGACCAGTTGACCTCTTTGTAGATTGCTTCATAGGTCTCTTCTGAACGGGCGGCGCTTGATGATTTGCCGCTCATGATTTTCTGCCGGCCGTCAGGCAGAAGGCCTATCTTTTCGGGGTATCCGATTAAAAAGAAGGAAGTGGCGCAAAGGACGATAAAAACGGCCGCTCCCAGAATGACGCAGGTCGGGCGCCAGCCCAGAGCGGCAATTAAAGCGCCGGTAATCGGAGGGATAATGATGATCCCGATTCCCAGTCCGGATTGGGCCAACCCCACAGCCAAACCGCGTTGGGCGATAAACCATTTCACGATGATCGGGCTGGCCGTGATGTAAGTGGCGCTCATTCCCCAGGAAGCCAGGAGTCCATAAACAACGTAGAGATGCCACGGGGCGTTCACCAGGCTGATCAACCCTATGCCCATGCCCAGAAAGGCGCTGCCCAAAAGCAAGATGATCCGCGGGCCGAATCGGTCGGTCCACCTTCCCAGGATCACGCCCAGGACGCTGTACATGAAGGTGTAAAGGGAGAAGGCCCCGGACAGGCTCTGGCGGTTCCATTTAAATTCTTCAATCAGGGAAGGGAAGAGAACGCCGAAAGAATACTGGGCCCCGTAAGCCATAGCCAGGTTTAAAGATACCAATCCGGTGATAACCCAGCCATAGAAGAATTTCTGTGTAGAATTTTCTTTTTGTTCCATGAGATCACTCACAACAAACAACTCACTACTCTAACCTGAAACATCGTTTAATCAAATGCTACCCCAATGTTTCCTTCAGGGCAAGAAAAGAGTCTAAAAATGTGATGGATGAGGATATGCTGAAGATTGATGAACGATGATAATTGTGTTTTAATGATAAAGTAAGTTGAAAAAGGGAAAGGGAAAATGGACCTTTTTGTCATCCACGGCATTGTGGAAGAGATGAAGAAAGAGATAATAGGCGGGTTCATCACCAAGATCTACCAGATGAACCGCACCGATCTTCTCTTTCGCCTGCGGCGGCAAGGGGAAGAGAAACAACTGGTTATCTCCACCCACCCCGACTTTCAACGCCTGCACCTGACGGAAAAGAAATACATCAACCCCATGATCCCACCCAGGTTCTGTACCTATCTGCGGAAGCACATCACCGGAGCCCGGATCGCCGATATTTCCCAGGATCCTTGCGAAAGAATCGTGCGCATCGGACTGCAAAAAATGATGGATGCCGGGATTATCGGCAACCTTGTCCTGATTGTGGAAGTGGTGAGCAAAGCAAGCAACGTCTTGCTGCTCGATGGCGAAAAAATTCTGGACTGCCTGCATTTCCGCAGAGCAGAAGATGGAGCCGCCCGACCAGCAGCACCGGGACTGGTTTATTCGCGGCTCCCCTCGACTGACCGCTGGTCTCCAAATGAAGTGACCGTGGAGAGGATGGAAGAGATCTTCCATTTACCGGCCGGGGAACGCTGGCCGGCTTTGGTCCAGAAAATTTCCGGAGTTAGCCCGCTGATAGCCCGGGAAATCGAGTTTGGCAACGACGGGACAGCCTCGGGCACCTGGCAAAATTTCCGCCGCTTATTCGAGCGATACGAAAAGGGCAATTTTGAACCGCGGATCGCCACCCTCCTAAGTGATAAAAAAGTCCTGTGCCCTTTCATCTTAAAGAGCCTGGGACCGGCTGCGGAGGAACTTTTTTCCTCGATGAACCAGGCTGCGGACAATTACTATTTCGAAGTCGTATGGCAGCGGAAGATGGTTGAGCAAAAGCAAGCTATGGGCAAAAGGCTGAGGCAGCTCCTTCATCGGCTGCAGAAGAGAAGGGAAAACCTGCTGCTGGATCAGGAAAAATTCGAGAAAGACCTGGCACTAAAGTCTTACGGAGAGATTCTGACATCCAATTACCCCAAGCTCAAAAAAGGAATGCGGGAGGTCGAGGCTTTGGACTTCCGACAGGACCCCCCCCGTTCGGTGCTCATTCCCCTGGAAGAAGCTTTAGACCCGGCGGCAAACGTTCAGCGCTATTTTAAGAGATATAAAAAAGCTAAACGCGGAATAGAATTTTCCCTGGAGCGTATTTCCGAGACTGAGCAGGAGATCGCTTACCTGGACTCCCTCTTATTCCAGGTGGAAGAAGCTGGAGATGACGAAGCATTGGGGGCGATTCGTGAAGAGCTGGAAGAAGCGAAGATATTGAGCATTTCTAAAAAGCAAAAGATGACCAGGGAAAAAAAGGAAACTTCCCTGCCCGTGCGTCGATTCCGGTCTACAGAAGGCCTGGAAATATACTGCGGCAAGCACAACGTAGGAAATGAATACCTTCTGCGCAAGATGGCCCGGGGGAATGACCTCTGGTTTCACGCCCAGGGAACGCCCGGTTCTCACGTTCTTTTAAAAGTCAGCGCCAAGGAGCCGGGGTTCAAGTCAATCCTGGAAGCAGCCGCGATTGCCGCTTATTATAGCCGGGGAAAAAACTCGACGCGTCTTCCCGTGGATTATACGGAAGTTAAAAATTTACGCCGCCCCAAAGGCGCTCGACCCGGTTTCGTTATCTATTCTCAACAGAAGACAATTTTTGTGAAGCCAGAAATAGAAAGAATTAGTAATTTAAAAATTGAGAATAATTGAGAAATTCTCCAATCCCTGAATCCCCCAATTTTTTAAAAACTATTTTCTTGACAATTTTTAGGAGTGCGTTTATATTACTCAGCATTCAGCATTGGCGTTCGTAGTCTTCCTTTCCTGATTGACCCTTTTAAAATCGGGCCTAGCCTTCATTTTGGAGGCCCAATGGTTATGTAGATAAAGAGTAAGGTGTTATCCTGCCCCGCGTGAAATAAGCGGAAGGATTCACCCTTCAAAAAAGGGTTATCCTTTCTTTTACATATCGACCGATGAGCCTTACCAATAGGCTTGATTCCTAAATTTGAACTCCGATTATCAAAATTCGTAACAGTTTAGCCATTTGAAAAGCTGTCAAATCCCCCTTTATCCCCCTTTTTCAAAGGGGGAAAAGGCTGAATCTTTTATCGAATTCCAATAAAAAACCGCTCCTCCCTTTGCAAAAGGGAGGTCGGGAGGGATTTCTGGTCCGCCTGAGGCGGATCAAAGCGCTAAATTGTTATCAAAATTCAAATAGCGTTTTCGCCAAAACAACATATTTATCGGGATATATTTTTGAACTGTCTCCTAAAGGGTTGTGGAAAAAAAGGGGATCGTCCTCTTTATTCTGGATACCAGCGAGCAATTGAGGACCATGACCGCTTTGATGGAGCACGACACGAGGGAGGTCACAAATATCTTGGAGAGGATCGCCGTACTCAGTCAGAGGGTGGGGATTAAAGAGGGAAAACCCTTGGAGATTGGTACTGGCCCTTGGTAATCCAATCGTGATGGTTTCGTAAAAAGTCCATCTGCGGCGTTGCGCTTCACCTTCGTCATTGCAACGTACCTGTAAGTACGCTTCACTCCTCAGGTTTTGCGCGCCTTGCATCTGGAGCTTTTTACGAAACCATAGGAGCTTCTTGCAAAAGTCCGTAATTTACCCATCGACAGGCTCAGGGTGAACGGGCTTAGGTTGAAATTATTTAGTTTTTCCGTTTGTGGTGAGCTTGTCGAACCACAAAAAAATACTTTTGCAAGAGCCTCATAGTTCTGATGACTTTTTACGAGGTCATCAATCGTATATGGAGAAGGAAATGGGGGCTTTGAAAGGAATTTGATCATGGGGAATGCCCACAGCACACTTCCTCAGATTTTACTGGATAATGACAGGAAATATGGCAGGGACAAGATCGCCATTCGGGAAAAGGACCTGGGCATCTGGCAATCTTACTCTTGGGCAGACTATTGTGAAAACACCAAGAAATTTGCGCTGGGGCTGGCTTCTTTGGGTTTCCAAAGGGGGGATAGGCTGAGCGTGATCGGAGACAACCGACCCCAGCTCTACTGGGCCCAGATGGCGGCTTTATGCCTCGGAGGCATCCCGGTTCCTCTTTATCAGGATGCTATCGAAAAAGAACTGGAATACATCATCGAACATTCTGAGGCTAAGTTCATCGTCGCCGAAGACCAGGAACAGGTGGATAAAATGCTGGCCCTCAAGGAGAAGGTTTCCAGCATGGAGATGATCATCTACGATGACCCCAGAGGAATGCGCCACTACAACCAGCCATTTATAAAGAGTTTCGCGGAAGTCCAGGCCGTGGGCCTGGACTTCGAGAAGGACCATTCCGACTTTTTCCAAAAAGAAGTACAGAAGGGAAGCCCAGAAGATACCGCTCTTATCGCTTATACCTCGGGTACCACGGGAAATCCAAAGGGCGTGGTCCTAACCCATTCCAACCTTCTCACCAATGTCAGGCTCATTTCCAAGGTCGAAGGATATCGGGACACGGATCGGGTTATGGCTTACCTTCCCATGGCCTGGATTGGGGATTCCATTTATTCATTGGCTATGCTTTTAGATATTGGGTTTACCATTAACTGTCCGGAGGCAGCCACAACGGCCATGCGCGATATGCGCGAGGTGGGCCCCACGGTCGTCTTCTGTCCACCCCGGATTTGGGAGAACATCTTGACCACCATCCAGGTCAAAATGGAAGATGCTGCCTGGATCAAGCAGAAGATGTATGCTTTCTTGATAAATGTGGCCCACCGGGTTTCCACCCATCAGTTAAAGCATCAGGCTGTCTCCCTGGGGCTTCGTTTTCTTTATGCCCTGGGAGAGTTCTTGGTTTATGGCCCTCTTCGGGACAACCTCGGGATGGGAAGACTTCGTTTTGCCTATACGGCTGGTGCAGCTCTGGGCCCGGAAGTTTTCCAGTTTTACAGGTCCATCGGAATTAATTTAAAGCAAGTCTACGGGCTGACCGAGACCAGTGCTATGTGCACGTATCAGCCCGACGGTGACGTGAAATTAGAGACTGTAGGTATACCCTGCCCTGGAGTAGAGATCAAGATCAGCGAGGGGGGAGAAGTCCTTATTAAAAGCCCGGGAGTTTTCCCTGGGTATTATAAAAACCCGGAAGCGACTTCCGAAGCCCTAAAGGATGGATGGTTATATACTGGAGATGCGGGTATTTTCGATAAAGACGGCCACCTGTTGATCATCGACCGGGCCAAAGACGTGAGTAAGTTGGCTAACAGGACCATATTCGCCCCACAATTTATAGAGAATAAGCTAAAATTCAGCCCTTATATCAAGGAGGCTGTAACTCTGGGTCAGGGTCAGGAGTATGTAACCGCCATGATCAATATCGACCTCCAGAGCGTGGGCAACTGGGCAGAAAGAAAAAATATAGGGTATACCTCCTATACCGACTTATCCCAAAGGCCGGAGGTCTATGATCTGATTTCTAATGAAGTAAAAAAGGTCAACGCCAGCCTGTCCAAAGAGGAAAAACTCAGGGGCGCCCAGATTCGGCGATTCCTGATCCTGCACAAGGAATTGGATCCTGATGATGCCGAAGTCACCAGGACCCGCAAGATTCGCAGAGGTTTTATCGCCAAGAAATACGCTGAGCTCATCGATGCTCTTTATTCCGACAAAGAGAATGTGGATGTAGAGACCAAGATCACTTATGAAGATGGGCGAACGGCAAACATCCGTGCCTCTTTAAAGATTCGAGAAGCAGAGATATTTCAATAAAAATTCATATGATTCAAGGAACTGAGGGCTACGAATGAGTGAGGAAAATGGCGGTCAACCAATTCTCCGGGTTGAAGATATCCACATTACCTTTGGCATTTTAAAGGCCCTTAATGGAGTGAGCCTGGAGATCCACAAGGGGGAGATCCTGGCCATTATCGGCCCCAATGGCGCAGGTAAAACTTCTTTGGTTAACGTTATTAATGGGGTATATCATCCATCGCAGGGTCATATTTTTTTTGAGGACAAAGACCTAACGATAATGCCTCACCACCACATTGCTGCCTTGGGGATTGCTCGAACCTTTCAAAACGTAGCTCTTTTTAAGGGGATGACCGTTTTGGATAACATCATGGTAGGCAGAAATCTGAAAATGCGCTCCAATTTCTTTTCCCAGGGAATTTACTGGGGTTTTGCTCAAAAAGAAGAAATTCGACATCGGGAGGCAGTGGAACGGGTCATCGATTGGCTGGAGATCGAGCACATTCGAAAAACGCCCGCAGGGATGCTTCCTTATGGACTCCAGAAGAGGGTAGAACTGGGGCGGGCTTTAGCTGCCGAGCCCAAGCTTCTTCTCTTAGATGAACCCATGGCCGGGATGAACCTGGAGGAAAAGGAGGATATCGCTCGTTTTATTCTGGATGCCAACGAGGAGTTGGGAACAACGATCGCCCTGATCGAGCATGACATGGGGGTGGTAATGGACATCTCTGATCGGGTGGTGGTTTTGGACTTCGGGGACAAAATAGGGCAGGGAACGCCGGAGGAGATTCGCAATAATGAAAAAGTCATCAAAGCCTATCTCGGAACCACAGCTCAAAAATAAGGAGGATACGTTGTGATATTCGCAATAGAGGTGGCCATTGGTGGACTTCTCGTTGGGGTCATGTATTCTTTGGTGGCTCTGGGGTTTGTCCTTATCTATAAGTCTTCCGGCGTTTTTAACTTCGCCCAGGGAGATATGACCCTCTTTGCCGCCTTGGCCTTAGTTGGTTTCCTCACTTTATTGCCTTTATGGCTTGCCATACTTGCCGGCCTGGTTATCATGATTGCTCTGGCCATCGCCATTGAGGCAGTAGTGCTTCGTCCTCTGGTAGCGCGACCACCTCTTGCCCTTTTCATGGCAACGATAGGACTGGGGTTTTTATTGCAAGGGATAGGTCAGGGGATTTGGGGTACGGACCCCAAGGGGCTCGATATTGGAATTTCTGACATTCCCTTCAAGGCCTGGGGATTACTGATCAGCCAATTCGATCTGGTGGGGGGAGCTCTAGCTGGGGGATTGGTTTTCGCCCTGGTGTGGTTTTTCCAAAAATCCCGAACCGGCCGGGCGCTCAGAGCAGTTTCGGATGACCATGAAGCGGCCCTCTCCGTGGGCATTCCCCTTAGAAGGGCCTGGGCCATCAGCTGGGCCATTGCCGGTTTGGTTGCCTTGGTGGCGGGCATCATGTGGGGCAGCCGCCTCGGAGTGCAGTTCAGCCTGTCGTTGATTGCCTTGAAGGCCTTGCCAATACTGATCCTGGGCGGTATTGACAGCATTCCCGGAGCTATCATCGCCGGCCTTATCGTGGGAGCCTCTGAAAACCTGGCAGAAGTATTCCTTGGTCCCTATGTTGGGGGAGGAATCCAGACCTTTTTTCCGTATCTTTTGGCCCTGGTGGTTCTTTGGTTTAAGCCTTATGGGATGTTTGGGAGAGAGATCATTGAGAGGGTCTAAACGTCTTACCTTGGGAAAACTTGCGAATACGATCTTCCGTATTCTGGAATCTTCAACTGGGGAGCTTCGTTCATGATTTACAGAGAGTGCGGCGTGTTCAAGGCCAATTACCGGGCAGATATGGCTATCTTTCCCATTCCGTTGGACCGATGGGGCGTTATTATTATTCTTTTTATAGCTTTTTTGGTGGTACCTTTTTCGGCCAGCGACTACTGGCTCAGCAGCATATTGATTCCCTTCCTGGTCTTTTCGCTGGCCGCGTTGGGCCTGAATTTTCTGACTGGCTACGCCGGGCAGCTCTCCATTGGACATGCTGCCTTTATGGCCGTGGGAGCCTATATCTCGCTGATCTTGTACGGGCGTTACGAAGTTCCACTCCTCCTCAGCCTCTTGGGTGGTGGTCTGGTTGCCGCGGCGGTAGGGGCTGTTTTTGGCACCCCTTCATTACGGATCAAAGGGTTTTATCTGGCCGTTTCCACTCTGGCAGCTCAATTCATCATCCAATGGGTGTTGACCCATTGGGAATGGATCAGCGGAGGGGTTTTCGGAACTGTTGATACTCCCCCCATGCAGGTCTTCGGCTGGCCTATCGACACACCGGTTAAAAAGTATTATCTGGTCCTCTCTGTCGTGGTCCCATTGACCATCTTTGGCAAAAATCTAGTGCGCGGGCAACTGGGCCGGGCCTGGATGGCCATCAGGGACATGGACGTGGCCGCGGAGATCATCGGTATTTCACTGTTTTGGAATAAACTTTTGGCTTTTGCGGTGAGCTCCTTTTATGCCGGGGTGGCTGGAGGCTTGATCACCTTCACCTATTACGGAGCGGCCAATATCGAGGCATTTAACATTATGGTCTCCTTCCATCTTCTGGGAATGATCATCATAGGGGGTATGGGGAGTGTCCTCGGCTCTTTCTTTGGCGGGGGTTTCATTACCCTGTTGCCCATCTTTATCAACCAGTTTGCCCACGCTTTTGGAACAGCGCTCAAAACTGACCTTCTGGCCTGCCTTGAACTGATCTTTTTCGGCGGACTGATTATTTTTTTCCTCATCGTGGAACCTTATGGTCTGGCCCGCCTGTGGCGGACAGGGAAGGATAAACTTCGGCTCTGGCCTTTTCCTTATTAAGGGCCGAAAGAAAGATCGTAGCCGTGGAGGGGGGTGAGAATTTTAGGCGCGAAGTCGATCGATGAGAAGTTATCTTAAAAGAAAGGCAAAGACTCAGAAAGGAGGAATTTACCATGGGACGCTGTAAGAATGCTGGGGTGGCCTTCTTATTGCTGATTTTGGTGTTCGGGTTTACGTTCCCGCCAAACCTGGGGCAAGCCCAGGAGCAATATGTTCCCTGCCTGATTTATCGAACGGGTCCATTCGCCCCCGGCGGTAGCGGGACTGGCAGTGGATGGGAAGATTACATGGAACTAATAAATATGAAAGGAGGGGTCAACGGGATCAAGTACAAATATGAAGAGTGTGAGACGGCCTACGACACAGCGAGGGGAGTGGAATGTTATGAACGTGTTAAACCCAAGAAGCCTGCCTATATCCACCCCTTTTCCACGGGGATTACCTACGCCCTCCTGGACCGGTCTGTCCGAGATAAGATCCCTCTGGTTTTTATGGGGTATGGCCGCGCCGATGCCTCTGACGGTACGGTTTTTCCCTGGGCCTTTACTTTTCCTGCCAACTACTGGTCGCAAAACACGGCTAAAATAAAGTTCATCGCCCAGCAGATAGGAGGAATGGACAAGCTCAAGGGATTAAAAATAGCCAACCTCCATATTGATATCCCTTACGGGCAGGAGACAAAACCCCTCTTAGAGAAAATGTCCGAGATGTACGGATTTGAGGTGCGACATTTCCCGGTTCCCTGGCCCGGGATAGACCAGAAAGCCCAGTGGATGGACATTGTCCGGCGATACAAAGCTGACTGGGTCATCAACCGCAACTGGGGCGTTTCCTGCACCGTTCCTCTCAGAGAAGCGGCCCGGCTCGGCTTCCCGAGAGACCGTATCGTGGGGGTCTGGTGGTGCGGATCGGAGGAGGACGTCATGCCCGCGGGTCCCGCCGCTAAGGGTTATTATTCAGCCAACTTCAACGGAGTTGGCCAGGATTTTCCCGTTATCCAGGAGATTATCGAGAAGGTCTATGGAGCTGGAAAAGGCAACCTATCCATAACCCGGGTGGGCACCGTATTCTACAATCGGGGAGTCGTTACTGGAATCGTCATGGATGAGGCCATTCGTACGGCGCACAAGAAGTTTGGGGTTCGTCCCGTTACCGGTGAAGAGATGCAATGGGCCCTGGAGAATCTCAATATCACCGAAGAAAGGATAAAAGAGATAGGGGCGGAAGGAATAATGCCGCCCATAAAGACCTCCTGGAAAGACCATGAGGGCGGTGGCTGGGTCCGGTTCCAACAGTGGGATGGCCAGAAATGGGTTCCGGTTGGTGCCTGGGTGGCTCCCATGAGGGAATTTGTCCGTGAAGAGGTCGAGAAGTCAGCGGCTAAATATGCCAAAGAGAAGGGGATAACGCCGAGGACGAGTGAAGCTTTAAAGTAGGACGTCAAGATAGAGTGAGCATGCTGTATGAATCAGAATCCTTTGCTTAGGGTCAATAATATTGAGGTTGTCTACGAGCATGTCATCCTGGTCCTGAAAGGGGTCTCCCTGGAGGTGCCTGAGGGGGGCCTGGTAGCCCTCCTCGGGGCCAATGGGGCCGGCAAGAGCACGACCCTCAAAGCCATCTCCAATCTTTTGCGGGCAGAGCGGGGTGAAGTCACCAAGGGGGTCATCGAATTCATGGGGAATCGAATTGACCGTAAGGATGCTGCGGAGGTGGTGCGCAGAGGCATCGTCCAGGTAATGGAAGGGAGGCGCAAATTCGAGCACCTGACCGTAGAGGATGATCTCCTTACCGGTGCCTATAGTAGGAGGGACACCCATTTAGTCAAAAAGGATTTGGGTCTGGTTTATAGCTATTTCCCCAGGCTGGCCGAGCGTCGCAACGTGAAAACAGGATATATATCTGGAGGGGAGCAGCAGATGGTGGTCATCGGCAGAGCCCTGATGGCTCGTCCCAAGCTGATGCTTTTAGACGAACCCTCCATGGGCCTCGCTCCTTTACTGGTCCAGGAGATTTTTGACATCGTCGTCCGCCTAAATCGGGAAGAAAAGATGGCCATCCTCCTGGCGGAGCAGAACGCGGCTATGGCCCTCCAGGTTGCCCGATACGGCTACATCATGGAGAACGGTCGCTTAGTTTTGGACGGAGATGCTGATACCCTTCGCGATAACGAGGACGTGAGGGAATTTTACTTGGGCCTGACTGAGATAGGAAAGAAGAGCTATAGAAAAGTGAAGCACTACAAGCGCAGAAAACGCTGGCTGACTTGATTCCCTCCTAAAGCCGCATCCTTTCCGAATCTGCCTTGACGTTGCCAGGGGCTGATGAACATGATCACAGCCACCTCCTTGACATTAAATACTTCCGGAGTGCTTCAGAGTAGGAGTTCCCCTCCATAAAAGACTTCCTCCATCAATCGCTGGGCCGTTTTCCCTTTTCCGCATATCTTAGGGGACAAGTGAATATCTTAATAGTCATAATAAAACTTGATTTTTTATGCCTTATAAATTATGATTGATATATACAAATTGGAGGTTAAAGTATGCGAACAACGCTGGATATCGATGCAGATCTTATAAAAAAGGTTGTAAAAACAACGGGGGCTGCCACTAAGAAAAAGGCTATAGAGACTGCCATGAAGGAATTCCTGCGGGCGAAACGCCGGGAGGAGTTGAGCAATCTGATTGGCAACTATGAAGAGTTTGCTCTGACCCTTGGAGAATTAGAAAGGATGCGAATTGGCTCCTGAAAAGATCCTGGTCGATACCTCGGCCTGGATTGTCAGTTTTAAGAAGGCCGGGGATCAGCGGCTAAAAGAATTCTTAAGGCAATCAATTATTAATGGGTTGGCTGTCATCTCTCCCGTCATCATATTGGAGCTCCTCCAGGGATGCAGGTCAATCGAGGAGCGAAATGGCTTGAGAATTAAATTGGAAAGCCTTGAGGTTTTACCTGTAAGCTCATCTGTTTGGGAGCAAGCCTATGAACTTGGGTTTACACTTAGAAGAAGGGGTTTAACCATTCCAACAACGGATCTGATAATCGCCGCCATGGCGATTGATAGCAAAAGTTTATTACTCCATCAAGATGAACATTTTGAAAAGATGATCCCACATTTTCCAGATCTTAGAACAAAATACTTTACGAAAAATTAAAAGGAACGGGCGTCCAGCCGGTCGATCCTACATTTTTATATTCGTTTCACCGCAGAGCCCGCGGAGAACGCAGAGACACGACCGAAAGGAAATATCAAAACCCCAAAAAATACGAATTTTAGCGTTGGTTTTGTTTCCTCGGCGTCCTCTGCGCTCTCCGTGGGAAATGCCTTTAATCCGCCCAGCGCGGCGGCCATTCCATCACCATATTCCCTGCGGCGTCAAAAGGAATATCCTGCAATCCTGAGATCACTTCCAGATTAGGATGCGCCTTGGCTTCATTGAGCATGGGCTCGGAAGCCCAGAGGTGCTCCATTTCCAGGGTATTCTTAATCCAGACCAAGCGCAGTTCATTGAAATCCAGAACGCCGGAGTTATCAAAGGCCGCTTGCAGAGCCTCGCGGTCCTGATCGTAGGCCAGGGGAATGCGCCCGCATTCCGGCCCCATGCCGGTAATGGAATTGATCTTCGTGGGGTGAAGGTCGATTTTCTTTACCAGTCGAGTGGTAGTGTAGTCGGCAAAACCAACCCCGATGGCATTGCCTTCGGTTTCGGGGGTGAGGTCGCGGACGAAGATACGGGTAATCTTCGGCTCCGTAAGCGGGGGACTGCCGATGAAAAAGAGGCGGCCGGTGACGTTGGGATCCATGCCCGCGCCGCTGATGTTCTTCCCCATCTCATCCACCACCAGAATATCCATCTGCTTAAAGGGCAAGCGGGGCATTATTTCTTTAGCCCTTTTCAGGAGCGGTTTTTCCCCTTCCCAGAAGTTTCGGGGCTCCAGGAGATGGAGGGAAGCGGTCTGGTCATATTGATTCTCAATGATGCCCACGCTAAAGAAAAATGGAAGTGCCTGCAATATGATCGGCTGGACTTCCGGGAGCATCGTGGAATATCCATGCTTGATGGTCAAGCGGTGGGCCATGAGAGCGCCTTTATGCTTGCCCATGCCGATGACTATCATTTTGTTGATTCCGCTCTCGACCTCGAAATCAAAATCCGTATGGGGTTTAATGCGGTTGACCACGATGATCTTATCCGCCTGAGAACAGATATTGGCATCGATGAGAACGGGCGTTCCGAACTTCGTCCGTCCAACTTCCTTCACTTCCATGGAGGAGACGATGGGAGCGCCGACGAACTCCTCGGTGATCCCCAAATGCTTAAGCATCTCCACCTGACCTTCGGCTGTGGCTCCGCCATGGGAGCCCATGCAGGGTACGAGAAAAGGTTTGGCGCCCAGAGCTTTCAGGCGGGCTGCGATCACCTTCAATACTTTAGCTTTGTCGCGAATTCCCCGGCTGCCGGCTGTGAGAGCGATGCGCTCTCCGGGCCGAACTTTGCCGGAGAGTCCGAACCCGTCGAGGAGGGCATTCATCTCTTTTTCCACGTCAGGCAGACGCGGAGAAGCGATCTTCTGGTGAATCTTAAATATACGCGGTAGTGGATCCATCTGTTTTCCCTCCTGAAGAGTGATGAAAGAAGTATACCATATTTGTTTTTTTTCCTAAAGTATTGAAATGCTTTTTTGCCACCCCTTCAAGACCGCATCGGGGCCGAAATGAACTTAGCAGGCATAACTACCTTCCTCGAGGCCAAGAGGTTTTTACCGGCCTTTATAAAGGTTTAAATCGATTTTTTGCAATCCTTACTATTTTCCAGACCTCCTGATTTACAAGGCATCGGGGATTGATCCTTTTGCCTTCCATAAAATCGGCCACATTGCGGGCTGCGGCTGTTACCATCTGCAACCTGGTGCGGCGGGTACTGCCACCGATATGGGGCGTCAGAACCACGTTGTCCAGGAATAAAAGAGGATGATCGTGGGGCAAGGGCTCTTCCTCATAAACATCGAGGGCGGCCCCGGCGATTCTCCTTTCTTGCAGGGCCCTGATCAGTTCCCTCTCGTCCACCAGGGAGCCCCTTGAGGTGTTGATCAAGTAGGCCGTTTTTTTCATGAGGCCAATCTCCCTCCGTCCGATCAATCCTTGGGATTGGGGGGTCAAGCTTTTATGGATGGTGACGATATCGGATTCTTTGAGCAGGACCTGCAGGTTGGTCAAGGTCACATTTTTAAACTCCGGCTTTTCTCGACGCTTGGATTCGGTAAACACCAGAATCTTCCCGACTTCAAACCCCTGAAGTTTTTTGATGACACCTTTGGCGATATCTCCATAACCAATGATACCAACTCGACTGCCGATGAGCTCATCTCCTAAAAAACTTTCATCCCGCCATCTTCCTGCGGCGATATGGTTTCTGCCCTCTTGAATCCTCCGCATAACCGCCAGGATAAGACCGATAGACAGTTCCGCTACCGCATTGCTGTTTACCCGCGGCACATTGACGACCGGAATGCCCAATTCTGTTGCCGCTTGGATATCGATATTTTCTATTCCTACGCCGTATTTGCCGATGATTTTAAGCTGGGGACATGATTCCAGGACTTGGCGGGTCATGAGGGTTTTGAGAGTCAGCAGGACGGCATCGGCCCTGCTGACTTTGGCAATCAATTCCGCCTCATCTCTGGCCAGGCCAGTCTCGATCTTGGCAATTTCCGCCAATATCTCTCTTTGCGGTTTATCCGGCGGAAGGAATTCAGGAATATATACCTTCCATTTTTTATCCTTCACAGCAGGGATCCTCTTCCCATGTTGATTATCCTCCACCGCCATTTCCCCCTTTGGGGGCCCTTAGCCCGTATGCTGCCGCAGAGTTTTTGGGGAAAGTCCTAAAGGGTTGACAGGCTATAAACGACCCCTTGCGAAAGCATGACTTGGATCTCAGAGTGGCCATATCCGAGTTCGTCCAATATGGCGATGGTATGTTCACCTTTGAGAGGGGGAGGGAGTTCCAGGGTCAGATACTCCCCATCAATTTCAATGGGGTTTCCCATCATACGTATTTCTTTATCCTTGAGCTTAAACTTCCATAGGGAAATCGATTCTACAAGCGCCGAGTCATCCAAAACATCAGTAAAGGTATTAAGGGGGGAGCAAAGAATATCGGCCTCTTTAAAAGTATGAATCCACTCCCCTCGGGTTTTCCCGAGGAAAATCGGAGCCAGGATATCATTCAGAGCAGCTCTGTTCTTTACCCGGTGGAAGTTATTCTTGAACATCTCTTCTTTGCTAATTTTTTCCATTCCAATGGCCTGGCAAAATCTTTCCCAATAGGATTCACCAAGAATGGCGATGGTCATATATTTATCGTCTTTCGTTCGGTAAGCACCAGCCGGAGAAAGCGTAGGGTTTTGGTTGCCATATCGCTTAGGTAATTCCGCAGTCATTAAAAAAGAGGTAAAAGGCATAGCCTGTAAGGACAAGGCTGCATTGAGCAGGCTGATATCGATTCTTGTACCCAGCTTTCCCTGCTGCCGGGCATATAGCGCCAACAAAATACCTTGTACGGCCATACTCGCAGAAAAGATGTCCACCAAGGGGAAGCTCACGCGCAACGGAAGACCTTCCATCTCGCCTATTGAATCCATGATCCCACTGATCGCCTGCATGCCAGTATCACTCGCAGGAAGGCTGGCATAAGATCCCTTTTGCCCAAAGGCCGAGATTGTACAGTAAATAATCCCGGGCTTTATTTTTTGACATGCTTCATAACCAACACCCAATCGTTCCATTACTCCTTTTCGGTAATTCGAAAGGACTACATCTGAGCGCTCCACCAAACGCCTAACAACTGGGTTAGCCTCCTCTTTCTGTAGGTTCAGGCATAAGTCCCTTTTATTTCTATTATTAGCGACAAAGTAAGGTCTTAATGGGTCCTCTGAACCCCTTCCCCAGTCTCCTTCCGGCCTCTCAACTTTAATAACGGATGCTCCCATGTCGCCCAGAAGGCTTGCTGCGCAAGGCCCTGCGACGCCCTCGGTCATGTCCAAAACAGAGATTTGCCTCAATAGCCTATTCACTCCGAGCCCCCCTACTGGTCAAATCTTTTTTCTCCTTGCCTGCCCCTTGGATCCCTTGGGGTGAAGCATAATCAGCTTTCTAATCCGACCGCGCTCCCCCTCAGATGATCCCCTCAGACTTCAAATCGTTCAGCTCAGTTTGGGTGAACCCGAGCAGATCACAGTAAATCTCTTTATTGAACGCCCCCATACTTTTACCCGCCCACCGGACCTTCCCCGGATTGGCCGGGAATTTGGGCATCACTCCCAGCATCCTTATTTTTCCCAACTCTGGATCCTCTACGGTTATGATATCCTCTCGTGCGGCGTACTGGGCATCCTTAAAAATATCCTGAATATCATAAACCGGCGCCGCAACCGCCCCTGCCTCTGCGAAAAGATCGATCACCTCTTTCCGGTCATGTTCTTTTATCCACTCCCTGGTGAGTTGATCTAATTCTTCCATATGCTCGGAAACTCCTGCGGGGCCAAACCTCTCATCGCGCAGGAGATCATCTCCGCCGATCAGCTTCAAAACCCGCTCCAGAACCGCCCTATTCGCGGCAGAGATCGCCACCCATTTATGATCCTTGGTCGGGTAATTATTGATGAGGGAAGTAGAACCCGGGAAGCCCATCCTTACTCCGTTTCGTTCGGGAACGATGCCCAACTGGTCGAATAAAATCGTCTGCCATTCGATCAGCCTGTATAGGGACTCGAAAAGAGCGATATCGATGACCTGTCCGGCATTCCTCTTCAGGCAGTCTCGATGGTACAAAGCCATCATGAGGGCAAAGGCCCCCGTGAGCCCCGAAACGGTATCCCCCAAAGAAAATCCCGGGCTGATTGGTTTCTCCCCGGGGTATCCAGTAATCTGCATTTCGCCGCTCATAGCCTCGGCGGCCCTGCCGAATCCCGGACGGGGACTGTACGGGCCTGTTTGTCCGTAGCCGGAGATTCGTAGCATAATCAATGCGCGGTTCACCTTTCTTAAATCTTCCCAGCCCAGGTTCCAATTCTCCAGCGTGCCCGGGCGGAAGCTTTCAATAAGGGCATCGCACTTGGTTGCCAATTTTTTGCAGATTTCCTGCCCTTTGGGGACTCTCAGATCCAAGGTGATATTCTTCTTATTCCTCCCGCTCACTTTCCACCAAAGGCCAAGCCCATTCTTCTTGGGTCCCGCATAGCGCATCGTATCCCCCTGGCCCGGAAGTTCGACCTTGATGACCTCCGCACCAAAATCAGCCAACAGGGATCCCGTAAGAGGCCCGGCCACAACGTTGGCGAGTTCCAAAATACAAACTCCCTCCAATAAACCTTGACTCTCCTTCTCGCTCATCTTGGGTTTGGAATTTGCTCCTTTTTCTTTTCTTACTCTGGGTTTAAGGAATTTTCAAAAAAATCCACTTAGGTTTCTAAGCCAATGGATTTGGCAAATTCAAGCATCTCCCGGGCAGTTTTCACCATGGCTTCATCTACCATGTCTCCCTTATAAGTCACTGCGGCGATCCCCTTCTTCTCTGCTTCCTCCATGGCCTGAATCAGTCCCTTATAAAAGTCAATCTCTTCCCCGGACGGAGTAAACACTTTATTGACAATCGGAACGTGGGTCGGATGCATGACCGTCTCCCCCCGAAACCCAAGCCGCCGGTTCCAATTGGCATCCCGTTCCAATCCCTCCAAATCCTTTATGTTCCACCAGGAGCTAATTGTAGGATACTGAATACCTGCCGCCCGGCAATCCAGCACTGTTTTGGAACGAAGAAAGAGAGTCTCCATACCCTCCTTAGACCAAATATAGCCAATGGCCCGGGCCGCGTCTCCTCCGGGGCCAGCCGCCAGGGTAACTCGCTTCACCCGTGGACAGGAGGTGGCAATCTCATAGATATTGCGCATCCCCTTAGCCGTCTCGCACCCTAATGGAGTTTCAATCGCTCCGACGGTTATCCCCATGCGCTTTTCCAGATGGGTCAATAAAGCATCCAGCTCTTTCATGTCGGCCACCGTCTCCACTTTTGGCAGCGTAACTCCATCAAGCTCCGGGCATAAAACTTCCTCGAGGTCGTCAAAGGTCAATCCCGTGGCAAAACCATTAATCCGTACGTTAACGGCTTGTCCCTTGGCCTTAAGAGCCTTAATCCCGGTCTTTACCAAGGGGCGGGCATTTGCCTTTTCTTGATCCGGAACCGAATCCTCGAGGTCTAAAATCAGGCAATCCGCCCCATAATTTATCGCCTTTTCCATCCAGGCTGGCCGGTTGCCGGGAACGAATAACGAGGAACGATACGGTTTCATTATTCCTTCTCCTTTCCCCTAAAGGGTATACTAAAACAGTAGCGTAGATTGGAAAACTCTCAATTTAGCGGGCTTGGTATATTGGTTTTCTTTTTTCGGCAAAAGCTCGGGGTCCCTCTTTGGCATCCTCGGTTGTGCGAAGAAATTCTTGAAAAGATTCCTCCAAACGCAGGCCATGTTCCAGGGGTAAACTTTGACTCCTGATGGCCAGTTCTTTAATGGCGCGCAGGGCTAACGGACCGTTTTCACAGAGCTGTTTAGCGGACTGCTCCGCGGTCGGCATCAATTCATTCAGAGGGACGATTTTATTGATTAGGCCGTAAGCAAGGGCTTCTTGGGCGGTTAAACGCCTTCCGAGAAGCAGCATTTCCATGGCAATGGCATAGGGGAGCTGTCGAAGGGCTCTTTGCGTCCCTCCGTTTCCTGGCAAAATGCCTCTTTTTACCTCAGAAATTTCAAACACGGCGTGTTCGGCTGCGATGCGGATGTCTGTGGCAAAAAGCAAGGTCACCCCTCCTGCCAGGCAGTATCCATTGACTGCGGCAATCACGGGCTTCCACACCTCTAATCCCCGATTCAGGATCATGTTCTTCTGAGTAAGGCAAAAATCAGCTTTTTCGGGCGTCCGGGGAATGAAAGACCTTAAGTCGGCCCCCGCAGTAAATGCCTTCTCTCCTGCTCCGGTAATAATGGCTACCCAAACGTCCGGGTTGTCGCGAACATCGATCCAGGCCTTGGATAACTCGGCATAAACCTCGGCATCCATGGCATTCATTACCTCAGGCCGGTTGATGGTAATATAGGCCACCTTGTCTTTCACTTCGTATATCAGCTTCATATTCTATCCTCCTCCTTTTAATTTTTTCCCCTTCCTTAACCCTACAACGACATTTGAGCTTTACTGTAATCTGTAACTTGATTGTATAGGAATTTCCTTTTTTATCCCCCTCCCCCCAACCCCCTCCCGCCAGGGGAGGGGGGATACTTGGGGCCTCCCGAATTCCCTCCCCCTGGATGGGGGAGGGTTAGGGTGGGGGTGTTAATAACTCGTCGAAAACACAATAAAGATGGCTTCGTAAAAAGTCGTCACTCCGGTGAAAACCGGAGTCCAGAGAACTTATAACTATTTGAAAAGACTGGATTCCGGCTGGAGTTTATCCCGATGAAAATCGGGGCCGGAATGACAGAAAAACGTATTTTCAGACTTTTTACGAGATCATCAATAAAATCGTTCTTTCAATATAACATCGACTAATATTAAAAAAGGGCTATAAAATCAATAGTTTAATAAGTAACTGTCGTTGTAGGGTTAACTAACCTTCTCAAATGGGTTGTAAGGGTAAAAACCCCGGATAATCCCGCGAGAGATCACCTGCCGGTGAATCTCTGAAGTCCCTTCCCCGATCCTCTTGATCCGCGGTTCCCGATACCATCTCTCCAGGGGCAACTCTTTGGTGACTCCCATCCCCCCATGCACCTGTATGGCCCGATCGACTACCCTTCCCACCATCTCCGTAGCAAAAAGCTTGACCATAGAGACTTCCATCCGCAAATCGCCCCCGACCTTATTCTCCATCTTCCAGGCACAGGAATACACCAACAGGCGGGCCGCATAGAGTTCCACTGCCGAATCGGCGATCATCCATTGAATGGCTTGGCGAGAAGACAGGGGCTGGCCAAAGGTCTGGCGTACATTCGCATAGTCAACGGCTAATTTCAGGGATTCATCCGCCGTCCCAACCACATTTGCCGAGTACAACATCCGATTCTGACCCAGCCACGCCTGAATCATTTCAAATCCCTGACCCACTTCTCCGAGAACGTTCTCTGCAGGTACCACGCAGTCCGTAAAGACCAGCTCTGCCGGATACCAGGGCCTAATCACAGGAATTAATCTCGCCATTTTGAAACCCGGAGTTTCCTTGTCAACCAAAAAGCAGGTAATTCCCCCCTTCGCTTTCAACTTTTTATCGGTCACCGCAAATACCATCGCAAAATCCGCGGCATCTCCCCCAGTGATGAAACGTTTTTCCCCGTTCAATATCCAGTGGTCCCCCTCCCGAACCGCAGAAGTCCGAATATTTGCCGTATCTGTCCCAGCATCTGGTTCGGTCAGAGCAAAACAACTTTCTTTCTCCAGGCGGATGACTGGCAGAAGGTACCGTTCCCTTTGCTCGGCATTGCAGAAAAGAAGGTTGCCAGGGGCCTCTCCCGCAAAATGTCCGCAGAAAGCTCCCAGCGTAGGCCGGTAGGACCCTAACCTATGTTTGGCCAATTCTTCAGCAGCCAAACAGAGTCCTAAGGTACCCACGCCGCCACCTCCATATTCAAGGGGAGCTCCCATAGCCTGCATCCCCAATTTTTTCACCTTTTCCCGGAGTTGCTGCTTATCTTTTTCGGGCAATTCAATGGCATCGGGATCAAGTCCGGCCAATCTGGGCCGGATGTCCTGGTCGACCAGTTTTCTTAGTGTTGATTGGATCATTCGTAACTCTTCAGAGATGACGAAATCCATAGGCGAACCCTCCTTTAAAGTAACCTTCCTATCCGCAAAAGTTCTCGGGGTTAGAGCTTTCCCTCAGTCCGGGAAACTTGCTGGCATAACCCAAGGATATTTTTCCTAAAAGTCCCTTCTGCCGCGTTTGGGGTGTGATCCGGGCCTAATTTTTCCCCTCTTCTTGCCTGAAGAGGAATCGAAAAAACTTATCCCTGCGGAGTCTGCCTTTTTCCCTTTAAAAAAGCCCACGTTTGAATGACGATAAGGATGACTAAAGCAAACAAGCTTTCCCATTTTAAAGGGGCAATCAAAAGGATCGCGGTTACTACGAGAATTGATCGCTCCGTGATATTTAAACGAGTATTCTTGAGCATGTATCCTTGAAGGCCCGATGCAAGGGCATAAACGCCAGCAATTCCAGTCAAGAAAACCCACAAAAATTCTAACCAAGGGGTCGACGCCCTTAAAATGAAGATAGGGTTGTATACAAAAAAGAAAGGAATTAAGTAGATGGGCAGGGCAATGAGCACAGCTTCTACGGCCACTTTATAAGGATCGGCTCCTGCAATTCCGGAAGCCACAAAAGCATCAGGGGCGACAGGCGGAGTTATGGCACTGATGACGCCATAATAAAATATGAATAGATGGGCCGCGAGGGGCAGAACACCCAGCTTAATTAAAGCTGGAGCTACGAGCATAGAGAGCAAAGTATAACAAACAATTATAGGAAGCCCCATGCCTAAGATCAAGGACGTAATGGCGGTCAATAAAAGGAGAACGAAGAGATTTCCCCCAGAAAGCTCAACCAGGATATTGGAAAGGTTAAGTCCCAAACCAGTAACCGAAACAATCCCTTGAATCAAACTGGCTGCTCCAACGATTCCTATCACTACCAGGGCATCTTTAGCCCCCATTTCTATGGCTGCAATTAGCTTTCGCCAATTCAGGCGATTTCTTTTAGAAATAATGCCTGTAACGATAGCTATCAGAATCGCTGTGAATCCGGCCCGCTGAGGAGTCACTCCTTTAACTAACATATAAACCAAGGTAAGAATGGGTAACATCAAATACCAGCCACTTCGTAAGGTCGGGAAAAAAGACGGTAGATCCTTTCTGGAAAAACCAATTAAATTGAGTCGTATCGCCTCATAATCCACGGCGATAAATAGACCAATGAAAAAGAGAATCGCCATGGGGAAGGCAGCAACACAGATATCCCAGTAAGGAACACCTAAAATCTCCATCATGATAAAGATGGATCCGCCCATCACCGGCGGCATGATTTGCGCTCCCATGCTGGCGCTAGCTTCTACTCCCCCAGCGAATTCCTTTCGATACCCGAGGCTCTTCATTAAGGGAATCGTGAAGGAACCAGTCCCGGCCACATTGGCCATGCTGCTTCCTGTGATCGTTCCCATCAGAGCACTGGCCACCACGGCCATTTTGGCCGGCCCCCCTCGAACTTTCCCAATGATAGACATGGTAAAATCCATAATGAATTGGCCTGCGGCAGTATACCGGATCACGGCAGCCAAAACGATAAAAATCAAAATGTAATTTGCCGAGACCCCGGTAATAAAACCATACGTCCCTTCGAGGGTAAGAAAAAAAGATGAAACGATCCGAGGTATGTTCAAACCTCCGTGGGCAAAAGGCTCGGGAATATATGGGCCAAAAATCGCGAAAAGCAAAAAGCCCACGGTGATCATGGGGAAAACCCATCCCGTGGTTCTACGGGCTACTTCTAGGGTAAACAGAATGGTAATGATTCCCAGAATAATATCCGGCGTGGTGGGCGGCAGTCCCACTCGGTCAGCATAGGTGGTGAAACTATGAAAGACGTAAATGGTGATGATCGCCGTAATGAATGCAAAGGCCAGATCGACCCAGAAGGCTATCCGGTTCCCCCGCAAACGAGAAGATATAGGAAAGACGAGCCAGATCAATATGAATCCCAACCCTATGTGGATCGCCCGATGCTGGATTCCGGGTAAGGGTTTGTACCCTGCGGCAATAAGATGATAGGTAACCAGAGTCAAGGCAGTGAGGGTGGTTAAATAAATCAACCATTTTGGCTTAGGATATCTTTCTTTCCCAGTTGGGTCCATGAGTCACCTTTTATCCTCTTGTTCGTTTGATCCCAAGGATTAATTGGCTTTTTTTCCCTTTCAAATCCTGAAACCCATGTGATCGGGGCAGAATCGTAGAGGCTGAAAAGAAACAAAAGAAGGATCATACGCCAGTAGGGACTATGGGTACAGCCTCCCGCCTCTTTACTGAAGACCCTAAAACTTGGGGCCATATGGGTTTTCTCTTCTGAAAAGATGGGCCAGGGAATTATCGACAAAAAAACTTTTTTTATGAAATCCTAATTATGATGATCTCCTAAAAAGTCCTGTTCCTGTCATTGCGAGGAGTTCCGCATTGGCGGGACGACGAAGCAATCTTGTCTTTTCGGGCACTTATAAAAACGAGATTGCTTCGCTGGCGCTCGCAATGACCATTTCGCGACTTTTGTCCCATTTTCGTCATTCCCGCGAAAGCGGGAATCCAGTTAATTCAGGTAGTTCTGTCCGCCTGAGGCGGACTGCTTTCGCAGGAGTGACGGCTTTTCTGCCTTTTTACGAGTTCATCAATTATGGACCCCAGGCAAACAGGCAGAGGAAGGCTTTGAAAGATGCCTTCCTCTGCCTTGTTAAAAATCAATCATATTTGGGGTTCCATTTTTTTTGTTCTTTTAAATATTTGATCGCTCCTGGATGAAACTTAAATCCCAGGCTATAGCCGTAATCGACCCCTTTAAAAACACTATTAATATTTAAATCTTTCCCCGCAGGATGAACCTGGGCAATTTCATCCGTGTGTTCATAAATCGCTTTGATGATCTTAGCAACCAAGTCGGGATCCAAATCAGATCGGACCATCATCATGATGGGGTACCCAGCTGTATAGACGGGTTTATCCTGACCCCGGTAGGTTTTAGCCGGAATCGTGATACCATAAAAAAAGGGGAGCTCTACTTGAAATCTTTTTATTTCATCTTCGGTAAATGGAAGAATAACCGCATCAATGGATTGAGTCACGTTACTTACCCCCGCCAGGGGCACACCACTCCCCCCCATATAACCTTTAATGACTCCGTCTTTAATGGCCTCTGCGCATGCGGCTTGGGATATGGGATGCGCCTCCACGTCCTTAACCGTTAGGCCAAAAACTTTCAGACCAACTATGTTAACGGTCTGAACGGCACTGCCCGGTTCCCCGATGCCCACTTTTACTCCCTTATGGTAAAAGTCCTTGGCGGTTTTATACCCGGTATCTTTCCGGGCCACTAAATGCAATACAGAGTCGTGAGCTCCGCCCATAACAGATATTTTTTCAGGGCTTCCGGTGCGGTCGTTTAAGACGACCATCATATCTGAGGGCGTAATAAGGGCGAGTTCCAAAGCCCCCCGATTGATTCGGCGCAAATTCTCAATTCCTCCCCCTGTGGCCTCGGGGGTTAGTTTCACCTCTTCCACGTATTTGGTCACCACATTGGCTATGCCTGAACCCAGGAAATAGAAGGTTCCTCCTGACCCGGCTGTCCCAATCTTCCAAAATTTCTTCTGAGCGCTTCCTTCTTGGGGAAATCCCGCTACCATGAGCAGGGCTCCCAGCAGGGTTAATACGACCATCCAGAAATTAGTTTTTCCTCTCCTCATGATGTTACCCTCCTCTCTCGATTTTTTTATTCAGCTTTAGAAAAATAGGCACCGCATAGGTACCGTTTGGCTTTCCTGCTTTTCCAGAATTCGTTTGGAATCAGATAACCTTCTGCTCCTTCAATCCCTGGATTTCTTCAGGCTTGATACCCAATAATTCCTGAAATACAGCATCATTATCTTGCCCCAGCAGGGGAGCGGACCTTAACTTAAGGGGGGCATTTTCCGATAACCGAACGGGATTGCCAAACACCCTGACGGAGCCTTTTTCGGGGTGTTCGATATCCTGCAGCATTCCTCTTTCCAAATGGTGAGGATCATTGACGACCTCAGCCAGTTTCATGACTGGAGCAGAAGGCACATGAGCATCGAACAAAATTTTATGGATCTCAAACCGAGATTTCGTCCTGGTCCACTTGTTAATTTCCTCATCAATATAATCGATATTGGCACACCGTTTAAGATTGTTCGAATATTTCTCATTTTTCGCCAATTCCTCCCGCCCGATGGTTTTGCACAAGCTATGCCAGTGACTGTTATTTGCACATATAATGGCTACATGGCCATCTTTGGCCTCATAAACATTGTAGGGGCACGTGGACAACCCCCCATGTCTATTTCCTGTTCTCTCCGCAGCTTCCCCTTTCAACCTAAAATACCCCTCTAATTGGGAAGTAAGTGTGGGTAAGATGGCTTCATGCATAGAAGATTCAACATATTGGCCTCTTTGAGTTTGCTCTCTCTGGTAAAGCGCTGCCAAAATACCCGCGAGTAGAGTTACCCCGCCCATAAAGTCAGCTAAGGCTGGACCGCACTTGGTAGGCGGGCCATCAGGGAACCCAGTGACGCTCATCAAGCCGGACATTGCTTGAACCGTTAAATCCATGGCTAAAAAATTAGAATACGGGCCTGTTGAGCCAAATCCTTTACCGGAAGCATAAATCAGCCGGGGGTTAATTTTGTGTAAGACTTCGTATCCTAACCCTAACTGTTCCATTACGCCGGTCGCGAAATTTTCAATGAGTACATCCACTTTTTTGACCAGCTCTTTAAATAGTTCCTTCCCTTTCGGATCCTTTAAATTTAAAGTGATTCCTCTCTTGTTTAAGTTTAAAAGATTAAATGCATAGCTATCAATTTGCTGACCTTCCGTACGTTTCCGCAAATTCTCTCCGGTGGGAGGTTCCAATTTAATGATTTCCGCTCCCAGGAACCCGAGCAACAACCCACAATAGGATCCGTTGTAAATCTGTCCCAGGTCCAAAACCCTTATCCCGGAAAGAGTCATCCCTGCAGTTCCCATTTTTTCCGCCTCCTTTCTTATGATTCCTCCTTGGGCAAATAATCCCTGCCGATGATCATCCGGTGAACCTCTGAAGGCCCTTCTCCGATCCGTTTAATCCGCAATTCCCTGTACCATCGCCCCAAAGGCATTTCATGGTCAGCCAAGGCTTCCAATCCACATATCTGGATACATCGATCAATCACCCGGTTAGCGGTTTCAGTTCCAAAGACTTTGGCAATAGAAGCTTCCCGCCGGGGATCTTCCTTTCGGTCAGCTTTCCAGGCAGCTTCCCAAACCAACCATCTTGCTGCCCGAATTTCGATTTCGGAGTCGTCCAACATCCACTGAAAAGACTGGTTCTTGATCCGGGACACCCCGTTTAATTCGTGTTTTTGAGCATATTGGATGGCATAACGCATGGCCGCGCAGGCCAGGCCGATGCATCCGGCAGTGTAGGGGATTCTATTTCTAACCAGCCATTTGTTGATTAAGCGAAACCCTTTGTTTTTCTCCCCCAGCTGCTGGTACAGAGGGACTCTGCAATTTTCGAACGAAAGTTCACAGGGGTACCAGGGCCTGATGACCGGTACTTCTTTCCAATTAAAACCGGGCATTCCTTTTTCCAGAACGAAGCCCGTTATCCCTTCTCGGCCCGGATCGGTCCGGGCAAAGACAACGCCATACTCGGCCCGATCGACCCCGGTGATGAAAGTCTTGGAACCATTCAAAACCCAGCTATCGCCGTCTAAAACGGCCTTCGTCTTAATGGCTCTGGCCGGATCCGACCCCCCGCTGGGTTCGGTGATGGCCATAAAAGCGTGCGCCCTGCCCTCGATCGTTGGAATCACGTACTTTTGGATTTGACTCTCCGTTCCTTCATACAGGACATTGGGGGGCTCGCTCCCGAAGGCATTCAAACCCGGGTTGTAGGCTCCTAACCTGTGCTGGGAAGCTTCCTCCGCGGCCAGGGTTAATTCAAAAATGCTCCTCTCCTGCCCTCCGAATTTTTTCGGTGCTCCCAAAGCCCAAAGGCCCGCCTCTTTGGCTTTGGCCTGAAGTTTCTTTAATTGTTCTTGGGGTAATCGGGTTGCATCCGGTTCCAAAAGTTCTTCCAGGGGAAGTATTTCACGAGTGATAAATTCTCTTACCTTCAGTCGAAAATCCTCCAATTCTTTGGGCAGCTGAAAATTAAAGTAAGCCACTTTTCCCTCCTTCTTTCTTTACGTTTTCGCCCGTTTCAGTTTGATTCACATCTTGAAATTTTCAGATATTTTGGGTTTGATACCTCCATTCGGCTCCTGTGGGCCTCCTGTCCTAATTATTGCATGGACTTCGGGGCATGATATTTTTGGAAATTCGAAAAGGCCAACCTTTGCCTGATGACTTCCGAAGGAACAAGTTCCAGCCTGGTCAGGCGAAGTTCCCGGTACCACCTTTCCAAAGCCACTTCCTGGGTGATGCCCATCCCCCCGTGAATTTGAATGGATTGATCGACGATCCGAAAGGCCGTTTCTGTGGCGTTTAGCTTGGCCATAGCCACCTCTTCTGCCGAAGCTTCGCCCAGGCTTAGCTTCTTGGCCGTAGCCCAGGTCAGGAGCCTGCAGCTCTCTAAAGCGACCATCGAATCTGCGACCATATCCTGGATGGCCTCCCGTTTTTCGAGAAGCTTGCCGAAGGTTTCTCTCTGGGTAGCATACTCGGCGCCTAACCGTAAGGCTTCCTGGGCGATTCCCAGGCACCGGGCCGCTAACAGAATCTGGCCTTCCTGCAACAATTCCCTCACCATTTCTTTTCCCTTTCCCAAGTAGGAATCGATGGGGGCCTTGTAATCTTCCAAGGAAATATTAAACAACCGAATGGTGCGCATCACCACGGTGGGTTCAGATTTGATTCCCTTGTTATTTTCCAGGAGGAACAGCCCCGTGTCTTCAGAACCATCGATTTTAACCGAAATAAGGCCGACGGCAGCTTTATTCGCGTTGGCCACGAATCTTTGGCTTCCCGAGATTGCCCACCCATTTCCTTCTTTTTTGGCAATAAAATTCGAACCGCCATCTACGGCTAAGAAACATCCCGCTCCCGAATGAACAGCCGGTTGAATTATTTTCCCGATTAGCGAAGAGTCCGATTTCGTAAGGATCGAGGGGATCTCTTTGCCAAAAGCATTCAAGGCTGGGCACATCAATCCAAAACGATGCCGGGAAGCTTCTTCCATCACCACCGTGCGGCTAAAAATATCCAATCCGCCGCCGCCCCATTCCGGCAACGCCCACATCTGCCAAAACCCCATTTGTTTGGCTTTTTGTTGCAAAGAAACGATATACTCGTCTGGTACTTCCGCAGCCAAAGCCCCGATCTTTTGTTCAATGGGAATCACATCGTTCTGGATAAACCTACGGACAGTATCTCGCATCATTTTTTGTTCATCGGTCAGAAAAAGATTTTCCAAATTTCTCCCTCCCTTTTTCCCTAAATTTTTATTTAACCCCGAGCCACTTGCCGAAAGTGGGATCCCATTATCTCCTTTAAAAATCTTGATGATAATCAATCCCGAAAAGGCAATTTCTTGGAATTCCTGCGATTGAGGACCAGATCTCGTACCTGCGACCAGATAAACGGAGATACGAAACCCAAGCCAATTAGGGTTAAGCCGAATATGTCTGTCTTTAAAACCGGATGAAAAAGTAGCACCCCTCCTCCCACAAACATGGCTCTGGTGAAAAGATTTAAGTGTCTATTTAAATAACCAAAGAAGCCCGCAGACATAAAAATAATGCCAATAATAGCCGTAATACAGGCGTACAAGATATCGAAAGGTGCTGCTCTCAAAAGCAAAGCAGGGTTGGCTATAAAGAAGAAAGGGACCAAAAAACCAACCGCTCCCAATCTTACAGCGGTAAAGGCTACTCTTACCCAAGGAGCACCAGCAAGGTTGGCGGCTACATAACAGGCGAGACAAACAGGGGGCGTGATGGGAGCTAAAGAGGAAAAATAAAAAAGGAACATATGCGTTTGAATCATATCAGGCCCCAGTTGAATGAGTGCCGAGGCGCAAATCGAGGCCGCTATGATGTAAGCCGCTGCCGGAGTGATGCCCATCCCTAAAATGATAGGAATAACTGCCGCCATTAGGAAAGCCAGGATTATGTGGATTTCGCCTATATTGGCAATAATTCCGGTTAACTTCAAGGCAACGCCCGTAGCCGAAAGGAGACTAACCAGCATATTGACACACACCAGGGTTGCCACGATCTCTACCAAGGACTTCCCTCCAGCGCTCAAAGCATTTCCCAGTATACGGAATTTGCTCTTTATTCTTGAAAATGAAAAATCAAATGCGAAAAAAAGAACTATGATTGCTAAACAAGAATAGAAGCCAGCCCCGGTTATATCGAAGCCCTCGTACAATAAACCAATGAGGACTCCGATGGGAAGAAAAAAGGAGATAATCTTTTTCCAGGCCAAAACTTCCCGCCACGGAGGGATTTCTTCCTCAGGCATACCTGAAAGTCCAGTACGTAAAGCTTCGAAATGAACTCCTGCAAATAAGCAACCATAAAATAACAGGCAAGGTACCAGGGCATAAAAAATAATCTTTACATAAGGCACCTGGATAAGCTCGGCCATAATAAATGCTCCGATACCCATTATAGGAGGCGTAATCATACCCCCGGTAGAGGCTGTCGCTTCCACGGCTCCGGCAAAAGCAGGTTTATAACCTAAGCGTTTCATCAAGGGGATTGTATAGGTTCCTGTAACCATAACATTTGCTACCGCGCTTCCAGATATGGTGCCAAATAGTGTACTTGCTATTATTGCTACCTTGGCCGGGCCGCCTCGGTATTTACCCGCCAAGCTCATCGCTAAAGCTATAAATGTTTCTCCTCCTCCGGTGAATAGAAGAAGGCTGCCGAAAATGATAAAAACGGCCACCATCGTAGCCGATACTCCAGTGATGGTACCGTAGATGCCATTGGCTGAATAATATAAAGTGTTTAGGAGATGTTTAACAGGAAAGCTGGCGAATTTCCATGACCCGGGTAAAAAGGGGCCTGCAAAGTTGTAGACAAAAGCCAAAATCGTCAAGGCAGGGATTACCCATCCCGTTGAACGTCTTGTTGCCTCCAGAACAACCATGGATAATAAAGCTCCCAAAATTAAATCAATTGGAGCAGAAAAACCAGGAGCAAGATAAATTTGGTCATAGATGAAAAAAATATTTATATTGCCAGCTAAAACGATACCGATGAACAGCAGATCCCAGAGAGGAATCTTGCTTGGCGCTTCCTCCTTTTCCTTGAAATTATGGGAAATTAAAAGTAAGGAGAGCCCGAAAATAATATGAACAGCCCTCTGCTTTAAGTCCAGTAAGAATCCAAAACCCGCGGTATATAGCTGAAAAACAGAAAAAGCAATGGTTCCCCAATAAAATATTTCTCTCCAAGCCCCTGTTAGATGGCGCGGCATTTAATCCCCTTTCTTTTTTGAGGATTCTATTTCTACTTCACCCTGCATGAATTTGTTAAGGAGTTATCCGCATCTCACTTTTTAACCAAGAAATTCGCCCCCGAATGGCAGATAACTCTATTTCTTCAATAGAAACAGCTTACGCTTAAGGTTATAAGCGCATACAGAATGTGTAATTTTACCGCTGCTATTAAACACTATAAAATGAAGGTCCTCTTTATGTGGCTTTAATTTAATTGTATAGGAATTTCCTTTTTTATCCCCCTCCCGAATTCCCTCCCCCTGGATGGGGGAGGGTTAGGGTGGGGGTGTTAATAACTTGATGAGAATGGGCGCAGGAGATTACTCTTCCTTTTCTAAATCATTCTATTTCTTATACTCAGGTGGAATGAGGTAATCCGGAACGTCTAAACCCTTTTCTTTGAGGTATCTCACGGTACCCGCATGAACAGGAGCAATTTTATCTTTTGCATAACCCGCTTCCACGAGGGTTTTGAGCAAATCTCCTGCAGGATCCTTTGCGCTGGTCGAATCGGCGGCAAGGAGGTCTTTTACATTGCTGGAAGCGGCCTTAATCATACGGTACACAATATCCTCAGGAATTTTATTGGAACCATAATAAGTTGAAAAAGGGCTGTAGACCCAAAAATCTCCAGCACTGGGATCTTCCTTATTTACTCCCTTAGGATAATACCGCATAGAATACTGCCCGTGGACGGAATTTATCTTTTTTGCCTCCTGCTCCGTAAAACTTACGATGGTAAGGGGGATGGTTAAGTGAACCTCGTACATGGAGGAATCAAACGCCTCAAAAGAGGTTGACGACTTAAGAACACCATCTACCCGACGTTCTCTTAAAGCTTTGACGGCATCAGAATAGGCCATAGGAACAATATTAACCTTTACCCCTAAAGCATGGATGGCGTTACGCAGGAATTGGTCTGCCCCGGAACCAGGAATGCCGGGGCACAACTTTAAATCCGTGCCTATAAAATCCGCGAAGCTTTTTATTTTTGAACCCTTTCGCACATAAATGGAGACATGAATGGCCATCCCCGTCCTCATAGCAATAACCCGAACATCTTTCCATGGTTTGCCTTTAAAAATCCCCCACCCGTTATAGCATTCCATCACCCCATCATAAAAAAAGACACCCATATCAAATATACCTTCTCGCATCCGGTAAAGATTGTCATAGGTCGCCCCACTCTCTAAAGGCAGCACTTCCACTCCTGGCGCATATTTACTTACCACCCTTGCAAAGGCAGCTGGCCCAACAAACGAACCGGAGGTGGATGAAGTGACCCCCATTTTTAGAAGAACCCGTTCCGCTGCTTGGGCATCCCGGATGACTTTCGGGAAAGCCAGAAAACAACATAAAATAACCCCAATGATCATTACCCACGGCGCTAATGGTACCCGGAACTCTTTCATTTTCTCTTTCCTCCTTTTTCATAAACTTAGTTAACACCCAAACGGGTAAGGATAATTCTTTGTGTATTTATAAACATCCATGATTTTTCCATGATGATTTCAAAACGAGGCCATCTCAAATGGCAGTTGGGTTTCCCGGTTATTTGCCCAATATTTCTAAAGAACAGATTGCCTTTGAACCCTTATCTCCTCTCGCCTCAAGGGGATAAACCCCCGGTTTAATATTTACTGGAAATCTTCTGGATAATTTAAAAAAGCCTTTTTCATCCGCGGTAACAACTCCTCCGGACTCATCTGCCGCAATTCCTATCGTCAAAGTCCCGATGCTTTTTCCGTTTACTAACCCTTCAGCAGTAAGGAGCAATAAAGCTTTTTCTCCAGGTGCGAACCCCGACCCGGAAATATCCAGCTTGTCATTCGCCCTGCCACTTATTGGGTTTATGGCAAGGGTAGCGGAACGTTCCGGCTGTTTAACTGGTTTGTCGGATTTCTCTGCGGATAGAGCCGATGGGCCTAAATGCGCACTGCAACCGGCCAAAAAGGCCAGGATCCCCAAAACTAGAGCAAATTTCCCCACCTTGTTTATCATAATTTTTCCTCCTGAGACGGCTTCGCGCTTATCAGCGCGAGGGTGAATAGGAAAACTGGAAACCCCCGTGTTCCATCATTCAAAAAAAGAATTTTAAATGCCTGGCGCCAGAAAGGCTGGCACGTATATGAAAAGTCGACCACTTTATATTATTGGTAATCCGGCGAATGCCCAAAGAGGCCCCATACCTTCTATGGGGAAGGGTCGATGGGAAAATTAATTTCTATTATTTCACCACCGATCCGTTGGCAAACTTTGAGGGCTCAAGACAGGCTGACTGCGGCTGTACCCTCCACCAGAAGGTGACCCTCTTGGTTTTCCACCCACACCTGGCAATCCCTATATTTTTGATCCTTTTCCTTACTCTCCAGAATTTTCCCCCTGCAGATCAAGGTATCTCCGGGGAAGGCCATAGCCCGATTCGTGTACTCCAGACTTATGAGCCTCGAAGACTCGCCAGCCCAACGGACTAACATCTCCACCAAGTAAGCTCCGAACATGGGGCCGGCAATGTTCGCATCTGGATATCCATACTTTCTCGAAAAATCTGAGTCCCAGTGGAGTTGGTAAGGGTTCCAGGTGGCTGCTGCATACATCATCATTTGGACTTTGGACACCCTTATCTGAAAAAAAAGGATTTCCTGCCCCGCATTAATTTTGAATAGCGGTTTTTCTTCGGCTTTTCTATCTTCCGCTTTTCTTTCCCCCACCTCCTTGACTGCCCGAAAAATCAAAGTTTCGGTGTTGATGACCAGGAGGTCTCCATTCTGGTTCGTATATTTTAGATCATAGGTAAGAAAAATCAGCGGTCCCTGGCGCCCCTGTTTTTCCTTCAGGTCCGTAATCTTCCTGTGGAGGTAAATTTGATCTCCGACCTGTACCGGCCGAAAGAACTGAAACTTGTTTCCTCCACGGATGGCCGGACCAAAAGGTGGGGGAAGGGATAGGCGATTGGTGGGCCTTCCGGATTCGTCCACTCCGACGAGAGAGTCATGATTCACTGAAAAAACAAATGTCAGTGGAGCTGTGGGTTGGTTATGGATTAAATCATATTAACGTGGGTCTTCGATCCCCAGGGCTTTGGCAAAGCGTCGAATTTTCCCAGCATCGACTGGTTCGGTTGCCTGGAATGTTGCCTCTTGGCCTACCAACGACTGAATTTCCGGGGTGAAAAGCACTCAGTCCTCCATTATTAAAGAATAATGTTTAATGGGCCTGGTACTCTGTCCAACGGAGATAATTGGCTATTTAAAACCTTCCGTCAAATTCTATTTGAACAATATGTGATCTGAAGTTTCCTGAGTTTTTATTTGCGGCGTCGGCTGGTTATGCATAGAGTATATATGTTGATACCCTCGGGACACATTCGCGATGACAAGTCGCTTGGCAACATCGGCCGCGCCGGATTTCAGAGCCTCTATGATCTGTCGGTGATCTTCATGGAAGGCTCTAGGATCCAAAGTCCATTCTGGACGCTGACCCCGAAAAATAAGAGTCTGATCTATCAACTGATTGATGATTTGGCAAGCCGCCTTCCAACCTGAAACCTTGTATAGGTTGAGATGAAACTCCCTGTTAAGCAAGATGCAATCAAAAAGGGATTGGGATTCGTCCTCCATCTGCACGGCCAACGCTTCCAGCCTGGCAATCATTGTCCGGGTCATATTCTTGGTCGCGAGGTAGGTGGCCTCCCCTTCAAGAACACAACGAGCTTCATACAAGGCACCTATCTCTTCGAAACTTGGTGAGTCTGCCACAATGACGCCTTTGTTGGGCATTGAAACGACCATTCCCGATCCGGCCAGTTCGCATAAAGCCTCTCGAATAGCCACCCGTCCCAAACCAATTTCGGCTTCAAGCTTTGCCGGGATTAGCCTGGAGCCGACTTTGTAATGGCCGGAAAGAACCCTCTCCCGGATAAGCCGAGTAGCAATCTCAGTCATGGTCTGATAGATCGGATAGCTCGGAATCGCTTGATGTGTTGTGCTAGTTCCGCGTCCCAAAAGTTTTGTCCCTAATACTGGCAACATAAAGTTGTGATTTCAGGCTTGACAATTAACCCACTTTGCATTGGAGTTATTTATGGATATGCCATTAATACATGATATTAACTTATCAACCGCGTAGCACCTCTGGCATGGCGGCTTAGATGCCTTGACCATTGAAAAAAAGATAAATTGCCAAAAGCGCGGACAGAATTTATAAGACACGGAAATAGTCATGATCGATAATTATTTTTAAGATTTTATATAATATAAAATCTATAATTTTTTTGTCAAGCTTTTTTTCATTATTGTAGATGTTCTATGATTATATCAGTCGCTGATTGTTCAGTTGATAATTTTAATCTATGGAAGAGAGAATGATATTGAGCAAGAAGGAACAGAATCGGCTGGTAATGCTGGTAATAATGAGGAGGAAAAGAGAAAGATTTTGATCCGGGAAGCAGCCGGGGGTCTGGGTATATTTGTCCACTTGACTTCTTGACCCCTTGAACCCATTTACGGTGGCAGCAATACTCCTTTGGGCCAATTCGGTGAAATCAAAACGCTCCCCCGCCGATCTACGATTATGGTGTGTACGTTAGGCAATCGTTCGATCAGGGAGAGGCCTTTCTCCGGTCCAAGGATAAATATAGCGGTAGCCAGAGCGTCAGCATCCATTGCCGAAGGAGCCATGACAGTAACGCTCTGGCTTTCCCTGGCTGGGGTTCCTGTGGAAGGATTGAGGAGGTGATGGTAGCGTTCGCCTCCTTTAATGAAAAATTTTTGGTAGTCTCCCGATGTGGCCACTGCCGTCTGGCGGAGGCTCAGTTTCGCGATCATTGTGGAAGGGAGACGGGGATGCTGGATGCCGACAGTCCAGGCCACCCCTTCCTCTTTTGAACCGTTGACTTTAAGGTCTCCCCCGGCGTTGACAATAAAGTTCTCAATCCCTTTTTCCTGAAGTATGGCCGAAGCTCTGTCCACGGCGTATCCTTTGGCGATGGCTCCCAGGTCGATTTCCATCCCCTGTTCCTGGAGATATACCGAAGACCGGGCGCGGTCCACTTTAATCCTCCGGTAATCAACCTTTGGCAATTTTCCCATAAGACTTTTCTCGTCCGGTAGCTTTCCTTCCCGAAAATTCCATAGTCGAAAAACAGAGGCTATGCTGATGTCAAATGCTCCTCCGGAAAGGGAGGAAAATTCAAGGGCTCGTTCGATCACCCTTAGCGTTTCCGGGGAAACCAATGTTTCTTTTTTACCGGCATTCCGGTTGATCCGGGAAACCTCACTGTCTTCCCGGTAATTACTCATGAGAAAATCAATGCCCTGGATTTCCCCAAATGCGGCTTCCCAAGCTTCCTCAGCCTTCTTGGAATCGGCCAGAGAGACTACAATCTCCACCGACGTTCCCATGATTATCCGGGACTGGCGCATAGGATTTCGGATTTCGGATTTCGGATTGCGGAATGAAGAGGAGAAATTGCTCGGAGGGGAGGAGTTGGATTCCTGGCAGAATAAATTCGGGGGGAAGAAGAGACAAAGAATGCCGAACCCTAACAGGAGGCTATTACGGAATGTGGAATGCCGGATGCGGAAGGCGGATTGATAATTTTGGATTTTGGGTTTTGGATTTTGGATTTTGAAATGGATAGTTTCGGGTTTCGGGGTGCAAGTCCCGAAATTCGAGTTAAAAGTATTAGAGAACCCCTGATTTCTACTTATTACCTTCAACCCGAAACCCGTAACTTGATTGTATAGGAATTTCCTTTTTCAACTTTGATGATCTCGTAAAAAGTCTTAAAAGCCGTCACTCCTGCGAAAGCAAGAGTCCAGAACTGCTTGAATTAACTGGATTCCCCCTTTCGCCGGAATGACAGAAAAACGTATTTTCAGACTTTTTACGAGACCATCAACTTTAGTAAGTCATCAGCGGGATCGCTTTAGAGACTTGACACTTATCCCTTTACCTTTTCTTAATAATGGTTTTAAAAACTCTGTGATCTCTGTGTCCTCTGTGGCTAATTTACAAAATTCTTTTCTCATCCCCACAAGATCAACCCCAGGGAATATGGGTTGGCCAACAAAGGATGAGATGGGAGGATGCGTACCCGAAAGCCAAAGCGGCCCACTTTCTGACTGGGGATCTCTCCCCGGAAAATCGTCTGTTGTCCTTCCCGGCTGAAATCCTGGAGGATAATAATGTCTCGCTCGATGAAATCCGCCTTAGAATCGATGAGCCCGTAATAAATACTCACAGAAATATCCTGAGGGGAAATCCGCCCTAATTGTAGAGAGGCTTCCACCTTCAGCGTTTCACCCAGCGGGATTACTCGCCGAGCATCGGCTCGTTTCTCCAGAATCTTTAATTGAGGCCAGTTTCCTCGCAGGTGGTTGACCCAGGTGGAAAAAGACCGGATTTTCTCAAAATGATTCGCCTCGATTTGCTGCCAGTTGAGAGCTAAAGGCAGATAAAATTGATGGATATAGTTTTCCACCATCCGATGAGCGTTGAAACGAGCCGCCAGGGTGGACATGGATTTTTTCATGGTGTTGATCCATTCCCGGGGTATGTTGTCCCGGCCGCGCTCGTAAAAGAGAGGGACGACATGCCTTTCCAAAAGGTCATAAATGGCCTGGCTCTCCACCAGGTTTTGGTACTCATGGTCTTCATAGTTTTCTCCGGCGCCTATGGCCCACCCCAAGCCGGACTGATAACCTTCCGCCCACCAGCCGTCCAGCACACTCATGTTTAAGGCGCCGTTGGCCGCGGCTTTCATGCCACTCGTCCCGCAGGCCTCCAGCGGCCGGAGCGGGTTGTTCAACCAGACGTCAGAACCCTGCACCAGGTAACGGGCTACGGTCAGATCGTAGTCTTCGATGAAGGCGATCTTGTGCCGGAACTCCGGCTGCTGGGCTAAATGGATGATATTCTTGATGACCATCTTGCCTTCATTATCCTGGGGGTGCGCTTTGCCGGCAAAGATAATCTGCGCGGGCTTCTGGGGGTCATTCAAAATTTTAGCCAGACGGACCGGGTCTTTCAAAATGAGGTCGCCCCGTTTGTAAACGGCAAAGCGCCTGGCAAACCCGATGGTCAAGGCCTCCTGGTTCAACACTTCGCCTGCCGCCTGGATGTCTATTTTTTGGGCGCCCCGGCGAAGAAGTTGCTCCTGAAGCCTCTGGCGGGTAAAGGCCACCAGTCTTTCCCGCCGGCGCTCGTGGGCGCGCCATAATTCGGAATTGGGGATGCGGTTGACCCGCTCCCAAACCTTGACATTATCCGGGTCTTCGGCCCATTTTCGGCCCAGGTAGCGATTGAAAAGGCGGGACATGTCATCGGAGATATATGAGGGAATATGAATCCCATTGGTCACCCCTTCGATGGGGATGTCCACTTCGGGCAGAGTCGGCCAGATCCGCCTCCACATGCGCCGGGAGATATTTTTGTGTAATTCACTGACTCCATTGGTCCTGGCTGAATTCTTCAGGGCCATCACAGCCATGTTGAAGGGTTCGTTCGGGTTCGATCCCTCGGCTCCCAGAGAAAGAAAGGTTTCCATGGAAATCCCCAGAGCGCGAACATAAGTTCCCAGACATGCTTCCATCAGCGGCCGGTCGAAGATGTCTATGCCGGCCGGAATGGGGGTATGGGTGGTAAAGATGTTGCTGGCGTACACTGCTTCCCGGGCCTCGGCAAAGGAGATTTGATGCTTTTCCATCAGCAGGCGAATCCTTTCCATAATGGCCAGAGCTGAATGTCCTTCGTTCATATGAAAAACGGCCGGGCGATAACCCATCTTGTCCAGGGCGCTGACACCGCCGATTCCCAAAACGATTTCCTGCTTGAGCCTCATTTCCCGGTCGCCTCCGTACAGGGCGGAGGTGATATCCCTGTCTTCCTCTGAATTTTCCACCGTGTTGGTATCCAGCATAAAAAGCGGAATCCGTCCAACGGCGATGCGCCAGACTCGCACTTTTACCTTACGGTTTTTTATGGGTAGTTCGATGGACAGAGGATCTCCTTTTTCATCCCGCTCTATGGTTGCCGGAAGGACGTGAAAATCATTATCCGGGTAAGTCTCCTGCTGCCAGCCGTCAACATTCAGATACTGACGGAAATACCCTTTCTGGTAGAAGAGCCCCACCCCGACGATGGGGACACGCAGGTCGCTGGCCGACTTCAGGTGATCTCCGGCCAGAACTCCCAGCCCGCCAGAATAGATGGGCAGACAGTCGGTCAGACCGTATTCCGCCGATAGGTAAGCTACTGTAAAATCAAAGGGGGTTTCCAGGCCGAAGTGGTAGGCCTTGCCTTTCTCCATGTAGCGCTTGAATTCCGTAAAGATTAGATCCATCTCTGACAGGAAACCTTCATCTCCTAAAAGCTCCTGAATCCGTTCGTTCCCCAGGCGGCCCAGGATGGCCAGCGGGTTATGATTGGTTTCTTCCCAGAGATTCTGGTCGACGGAGCGGAAGAGGTTGATTCCTCCCAGGTTCCAGCTGAACCAGAGATTTTTGGCCAGGTCCATCAAAGGGCGTAAACGCTCCGGCAAGTTGGGCGTTACTGTGTAAACAACAATATCCTTCATCCTTCACCCCCGGGTAAAATATATGATCCTGATTTTGCCCAGGATCATTTCCTGAAATGTTCATTATAAAAGGCCGGATAATCCAAATAATAATTATCTCTTTTCCCTTAGCCTGTCAATAAAAATTCCGATCTTGCCCGCCTTCACTTTTGAATAAATTCAATAATACAGAGTGATGGGCAAAGCCCGGACGGGAGGGGGATGAAAGAGGGAGCGCCGGCGGGAAAAAGATTTAACATGGCCCGTGCTTTTCTTCCGCAAAGAAAAGGCGGGATCGAAGGAAGTCAAGGCATCATGGGCGGAAGCCCCGCCCTTTTCCATGAAAGAAATACTGCCTTGCGCTCTCGAGAGATTCCCCCTTCCGTCCGGGCCTGGTCATGACCATCATTCTGAAATCATGAGCGAAAATGAAAAGTGAAGATGGGCAAGAAATTCCGATATTTTTCTTGACAAAAAATATCAGCCACATTAAATATCACTCATCGAATAGCTGGCCCATATTTTTTTCTTAGACGGATATTGATGGTCTCGTAAAAAGTCATCAAAGAGCATGGCCAAGTAAAAGACTTTCCCGCCACAGGCGGAACCCCGCCCTGGCAGTGGGCTATTTACGAAGCCATCAGTTATCATACAGGGGGAAGCGAATATGTTAATCGTAGGCGAAAGAATCAATACCAGCAGGAAAGATATAAATGAAGCGGTGGAGAAACGCGATGCGGCTTTCATAACGGCAGATGTGCAGAAGCAGGTCAAAGCCGGGGCGGATTATATCGACGTCAATGCCGGGTCGCGCATCGGCAGCGAGTTGGAAGATTTGAACTGGCTGGTCGAGGTGGTGGAAGCCGCCGTGGATGTTCCCCTGGCCCTGGACAGTCCAGACCCGAAAGCGCTTAAGGCCATGGCCAGGAAGGTAAAGAAGAGGCCGATGATTAACTCCACCACGGCAGAGTCAAACCGATTTGCAGCCATGAAGGCCATCGTTCAGGAGAGGGAATGTGATGTTGTGGCCCTCTGTATGGATGATCGAGGCATTCCCAAAACCGTGGAAGAAGCCTTAAGAAATGCCTCTTTCCTTATGCAGAATTTAACCAAACTCGGAATTCCCATTGAAAGAATTCACCTTGACCCGATGATTCAGCCGATCAGCGTGAATAAAGACAACGGGATTCTGGCATTTGAAACCATCCGCAACCTGCGCCGGGAATTTCCCGGTGTGCGAACGATCTGCGGCCTTTCCAACGTTTCTTTCGGGCTTCCCAGCCGATTCCTGGTGAATCGACTCTTCATGGTCCTTTGCATTGGAGCCGGCCTTACCGGGGCCATCGTGGATCCTCTGGACCAGAAGATAATGACCAGCATTCTCGTTTCCGAAACTCTGATGGGCAAAGATGACTTCTGCTTGAAATTCTTAAAGGCCAATCGGGCCGGAACCCTGGTTGGTTAGAAATAAATATTGACCCCCCTTTCCTTTTGAGCCGCCACTCTAATCGCGGCCAAGTTGGAAGGGAGATGAGCGCTGGCAGCATCGGCCGGGAGAAAACAATTTCTAAACCCACTGCTGAAATAAATAGATTACTGATCAAAGTGAAGGGGGCAAGGGAAGGGGTTCCTTGACAGGGCGACGGAATTGAGCCGGGTGAATTTTATCGTCAGCATCCTCTTGCTGGCCCTTGGGTTTTGGGCTGCGGTAGGAGGCCTGCATTCAGCTTTCTCCTCCGGAGAGCCAACTACTGGCCTTCTGGGCGCGGCCTTTTTGCTTTCCGCCTTTTTCTATCTCTTCATGCGGCGCATTGTCCCCTTTCCTCATTCCAAGAAATTCTGGGATGATTTGCATGTCCTTCTGGGGTTAGGGGGATTGGCTTTGATCCTGATCCATTCCGGCGGTAATTTTTTCAGCCTGGCCGGACTCCTGACTGTGGCCCTGTTCCTGCTCTTCCTCTTAGGGTTAAACCTGCGCTTTCTATCCAGCAGGCAAATCCATAAAAATATTGATTTCAGGGCGCATCTTTTTTACAACCCCGGGCCAGCGGAGACAAGGCTGGAACATAACATTCAAGCCAAAAAAGCGCTTCTTGAACAAATGGATGGCCAGGCCAGCGAGGGGACATTTAGCCTCAGTCTGCATAATTGGTTGCGGAATCCCTGGAAAGCCGCCCGATACCTCTGGCTAACCCGGGCTGAAAGGCGCTGGGTTTGCCAGATATGCGGAAGCCCTCCCCTCTACCTGAATTTCAGCCAGGGCTGGGGGCGATACCTTCACATAGGGTTGGGAATTGCGGCAATGATTGGATTGCTGTTTCATCTCATGCAGTCTTGTCCTTATTTTTAAGCGTAAGGCAAATGGCGCAGGGCACAAGGTTGATTAAGTCGTAAAAAATTCCGTTTTCGTCATTGCGAGGAGTTCCGCCAATGCGGTACGACGAAGCAATCCCGTATTTTCAAGTACTTATAAAAACGAGATTGCTTCACTTTCGTTCGCAATGACTCTTCTGCCGACTTTTTACGAGATCATCAAGGTTTAAGGCGCCAGGAAAAAACAAATAGAAAAATGGGATAGCAGGGGAATAAGGAGAAAAAACGGAACGCGCAACTCGTAACCCGAAACCCGCACCCTGGAATCCTCGAACCCTTTCTTATTTTAATTGTAACACTTCAGCCCTTTGAAAAAAGGTGTGTTGTAAGGGGCAAGGGATCCCAGGGGCCGGGGGCCAGAGCGGAACGCTTGGAATCATAAGGCGCTTATTTCTCCGCATATGGGGCGGGGAAGAACCCCCGCCTCCTTCGCAGGAAACGATCTTTTGTCCTCGAGGCCAAGCGGAAACCCAACCGATGCTTCCGGCGCCTTGCGCTCTAACCCCCGGCCCTCAACCAAGGCTTTAATACCATTTTTTCAAATCGCTAAACTGATACTTTTAATTCATTTATGAAACAACTGGCTTTGATGTTTGACCCCGAACGTTGCACCGGTTGTTTGACCTGCGTGACCGCTTGCAAGCTGGTTCACCGGTTAAAATGGCGGCAGAACCGCAATCAGGTTTTCTGGGGCTACGATAGAGCGAGCGGGAAACTGGAATTTACGTATCTGGTCTGCCAGCAATGCCAGCGGCCGGCCTGCGTAAGAGCCTGCGGCGCGAACCCTAAGGCCATCAACAAAAGAGAGGCAGATGGAATCATCGTAATCGATAGAACCCTCTGTACAGGCTGCCAGAATTGTGTTAAGGCCTGCCCTTACGGAGTTATGGGGTTCGATTACCGGAGAAACATAGCCGACAAATGTGATTTGTGCGTTGACTTTCCGGCCATGGGGCCGAACTGCGCTCGCCATTGCGTAGGGTCCGCGCTCACCTTCGGAGTAAAAGAAGAACTTCTGGCCAACGCTAAGAAAGAGGGGCGCAATATACGCAATTTAGATCATTCCGGGCAAATTCCCTCGACGATTTATCTGGAGCCTCTGCGGGCCAGCGGAAAAGAAAAAACGGTAGATATCATTCCTTACCCCCGCTTGCGGAAGAGCTGGACCTCTTCGTTGAGATCAGAACTTGCGTTTGCTTTCAGGGATAGCCTCATGCCCGGCCAAGGTCTGGAGGATTATCCTTTCAAGGGCGAGA
Organism: Deltaproteobacteria bacterium; assembly: GCA_016875165.1. Taxonomy (GTDB): domain Bacteria; phylum Desulfobacterota; class SM23-61; order SM23-61; family SM23-61; genus JAHJQK01. The sequence goes on along the minus strand of VGSF01000012.1, from coordinate 2,512 downwards.
TTCCTCCTTTTGCGTCCGATGAAGTACTCTCAGGAGGGTGCAGCATGTGCTTCAACGCCTGCTCCGCCCTCTTCTACATTAAAGATGGGAAGGTCATAAACATAACCGGCAATCCCCATGATCCAACGACCAAAGGCAAACTGTGTTCGAAGGGGTTGAACCATGTCCTCATGTACAACAGCCGCCACCGTCTGGTAAGAGCGCTGAAACGAACGGGCAAAAGGGGGGAGGGCAAGTACATCGAGATCAGCTACGATGAAGCGCTGGAGGAATTTGCGGCGAAATTACAGAAAATAAGGAAGGCTTATGGCCCGGAAAGCCTGGCCATCTACACCCCTACTCGCTCCGGCTACCTGCAGCAGCGGGGGATGGCCCCCTTCTTTGCCAAAGCTTTTGGCACGCCGAATTTTGCAGGATCGGCCCCTCTTTGTGATACGGCGCTGGACATTGCCTTCTCCCTTTTCCAAGGAGGCCGCTCAGGGAATTCCTATTTAGAGGACGATCTTGGTTCAGCCACGTTTTATCTCATCGTGGGGGAAAACATGGCCGATACCCGGCCGGTGAATTTCGGGCTGATAAATGATTGCCGTTTAAAAAACGGGGCCAAGATGGTAGTGGTAGATCCCCGGCAAACAGCCACCGCTTCCAAGGCCGATCAATGGTTGCCCATCAGGCCCGGAACGGATATGGCCCTGGCGCTGGCTATGGTCTGGCACATAATTACCAGGGACCTGATCAATAATGATTTCATTGTCAGGTGGGTGGAAGGCTACGACAAAATCAAAGACTTCATCCTGTCCAAGAGATACACCCCCGAGTGGGCCGAACCCATCACTGAAATTCCAGCAGTTGAAATAAAAAAGCTGGCTGAGGAATTTTCCAGAGCAGAGAGAGCGACTATCTTCGCCAGCAGGGGATTGGCCCAACACTCCAACGGAGTTCAAACCATCCGGGCCTTCATGATTCTTTCGGCGATCACCGGCCAGTGGGGAAGAAAAGGGGCGGCTTTCCAGATGTCCTCGAGCGGCAAGATGTTGGGGACAAGTCTTTCCGAAGCAGATTTGGGGAGGATCAAACCCGGGATCAGCAAGTCCCCTCTCGGCTGGGTGGAATCCATGCGCACGGGCAAACCCTATCCGATCAAAGCCATTATCTGGGCCGGAAACCCTTACGGCCTTTGGCCAGGCCTGTCTAAGTTAAAAGAGGGCCTGCCAAATGTGGAGCTCATCGCCCACCTGGAGATCTGGAAGAATGATACTTCCTGCATTTCTGATTATGTTTTTCCTTCGGCCCACGGGGTGGAATATGGAGAAATAAACCGGTCCACGGAAGACCGCAGGGCCCTCTGGATCCGCAAAATGATCGATCCTCCAGGAGATGCTCGGCCCGATCTTTATTTCTGGGTTGAGTTAGGAAAACGATTTGGGCTGCAGAATGCTTTAAAGGAAGAGTATAAAGACTCATCAGTCTTCTTCGATTCCGAGATGAGGGCGAATTCATTGGTCAAAGGGGTGACGGTGAAGAGGATGATGGAAAGTCCAAAAGGCTTTTTGCGCATGCCTTTGCTGGATGACCGCTCGGAGGAAATAGATACCCTTTATCTTACGGGTTCATCATATCCCGGCGATAGACTGGGGAAGCGAATTCCAACCCCTTCGGGCAAATTAGAACTCTGGACCGAAGATCTGGAGAAGAAATTCAATGAATTGGGGATGACGGCCTTGCCGGAATTTTATTCCGAACCGGATCAACTGATGAATTTACCCCACTTGAGCCGGGATATTGGCGCGGCAGATTCACTCCGCCCCTCCCCATTCTGGAACTATTCCTGTCTTGCTCCGATGGTGAAAATCACGGATAAGCCTTCATCCCTGTTAAAGGAGTTCGACACCGAACTAATCACAGCCTGCCCGCCAGTGGCTCACTTCCATTCCTGGTGCAATTTTTTCTGGCAGGCCTGGGAGATGTGGCCTGATCTTTTCGCCCATATACACCCTAAGAAGGCGGAGGCTATTGGCCTGAAAACAGGGGATAAAGTCATTGTGGAAAATCAGCGGGGAAAAATCGAGGCCGTGGCCTGGGTGCATCCAGGGATCCGGGAGACGGCGGTATTCGTTCCCATCGGCTGGGGGGAGAAAAATCCTTACTCCCGGTGGAAGAGCGTCAACTGGCTTCTCCCTGACGACCAACGAGACCCGATCTCCGACCAGTCCAACACTAAAATCACCCTCTGCCGGGTGAGACGGGCGTGAAATAAAGGGAAAAGAAGGCGGGGAAAAGATTTGAGCCTGTCGTTTGAATGTGATATATAACTCAATTGAGCTTCTTGCAAAAGTCCGTAATTTACCCTTCGACAGGCTCAGGGTGAACGGGCTTAGGTTGAATTTATTTAGTTTTTCCGTTCGTGGTGAGCCCTTCGACTCACCGTTCGCCCTGAGGTTCTCGAAGGGTGAACGGTTCGCTCAGGACAAGCTTGTCGAACCACAAAAAAATACTTTTGCAAGAGGCTCAA
>VGSF01000011.1 GCA_016875165.1 Deltaproteobacteria bacterium | reverse complement strand
GCATGGCTTGTGCGAAGATTGTACGACCTCGATTCATTGGCCACCTCCTTTTTTAGGGGAGTATAGCCTTTTTCAAAATTCAAATCGTTCCCGTACAAAATATTGCAATTATCCAATGAAGTCATAGCGTTTTATGTTATGTTAAAATTTTTATTTGGACAGTAGTGGTCATTGATAATCGCTAATTGATAAAAATTGATCCAGAGAGGATTTTAAGCTATGGAGAAAATTCGCATCTTTGATACCACGCTGCGCGACGGGGAGCAGTCTCCGGGGGCCAGCATGAATCTGGATGAAAAAATCCGGCTGGCCCGTCAGCTCGAGCGGTTGAATGTGGACGTAATCGAAGCCGGATTCCCCAGCAGCTCGCCGGGAGATTTCGAATCTGTCAAGCGCATTGCTCAGGAGATTCAAGGGCCGCAAATCGCCGGTTTATCCCGGACAACGCCGGCCGACATCGACCGGGCCTGGGAAGCGCTGAGATTCGCCCGCAGCCCGCTGATCCATGTGTTCATCGCCACCTCGGATATTCACCTGCAATATAAATTACGCAAGAGCCGCGAGGAAGTTTTAGAAGAAGCAGGCCGGGCCGTGGCTTACGCCAGGCGGTATACTCCGGAAGTGGAATTTTCCGCGGAGGATGCCACCCGCTCCGACCCGGAATACCTGGCCCGGGTGGTGGAGGCGGCCATCGAAGCCGGGGCCACCATCGTCAACATCCCGGACACAGTGGGTTACATCATCCCCACGGAGTACGGAAAGCTGATCACTTTCCTCAGGCAAAAAGTTAAGAACATCCATAAAGCCATCCTCTCCGTCCACTGCCACAACGACCTGGGAATGGCCGTAGCCAACAGCCTGGCCGCTGTGGAGAACGGGGCGCGCCAGCTGGAGTGCACGGTAAACGGCATCGGCGAGCGGGCCGGAAACGCTTCCCTGGAAGAAATCGTTATGGCTTTGAAGACCCGGCGCGACTTCTTCTCTTCTTACCAGGTTGGGGTCGTGACCGAACAGATCTATCCGGCAAGCCGACTGCTCTCCAGCATCACCGGCATTATGGTCCCTCCCAACAAAGCCATCGTCGGGGCCAATGCTTTTGCTCATGAAGCCGGCATCCACCAGGATGGAGTGCTCAAAGAGAAGACCACCTATGAGATCATGCGTCCGGAATCCGTGGGCATCGGCCAGTCCACCCTGGTGATGGGGAAACATTCGGGCCGCCATGCTTTCCGGGAGAGGATTAAGACCCTGGGCTACGAACTAAGCGAAGCCCACCTGAATCAGGCTTTCCAGCGTTTTAAGGAAGTGGCCGACAAGAAAAAGCAGGTTTTCGACGAAGACCTGGAAGCCATCATCGCCGATGAAATCCTGCGCATCCCCGATATTTACAAACTGGTCAACCTCAACGTGGTCAGCGGTTCCGTGGTCGTTCCCACGGCGACGGTGCAGATCGAAATCGGCGGCAAGGTTTATCAGGAAGCAGGTTTTGGGGACGGCCCGGTGGACGCAGCTTACAAAACCATCTCGAGAATTACCAAGACCAAGAGCCGCCTGCTCAAGTTTTCGGTGAACGCCATCACCGGAGGAACGGATGCCCAGGGAGAAGTCATGGTGATCCTGGAAGAGGGAGGGGTCCGGGTAACCGGCCAGGGGGCGCATACCGACATCATCATGGCCGCGGCCAAAGCCTACATCAACGGGCTGAATAAATTGGAATACCAGAAACGCATCAAGGGAGCTTGAAGATGATTCGACCCATGACTATCAGCGAAAAGATCCTGGCCGAACATGCCGGCCTGCGGGAAGTGGAACCCGGCCAACTGATCAATGCCCGGGTGGATTTGATCCTGGGCAATGACATCACCGCACCCATGGCCATCGAGGAATTCCGCCGGGCCGGAGCGAATAAAGTCTTCGACCCGGAAAAAGTGGTCCTGATTCCGGATCACTTCGTTCCGAACAAGGACATCAAGTCCGCCCAGCAATGCCAGTTCATGCGCCAGTTTTCCCGGGAACAGAATCTGACTCATTATTACGAAGTGGGCGAAATGGGCATCGAGCACGCCCTGCTGCCCGAACGAGGCCTTGTCCTTCCCGGCGACCTGGTCATCGGGGCGGATAGCCACACCTGCACCTACGGGGCGCTGGGGGCATTCTCCACGGGCGTGGGCTCCACGGACTTCGCCGCGGCCATGATCACTGGCGAGGCCTGGTTTCGCGTGCCCGAGACTATTAAAATCATCTACCAGGGTAAGCGTCGACCCTGGGTGGACGGGAAAGACCTGATCCTTTATACCATCGGCAAGATTGGCGTGGATGGAGCTCTTTATAAGGCTATCGAATTTGCCGGGGAGGCCATTTCCAACCTTTCCATGGACAGTCGTCTTACCATGGCCAATATGGCCATCGAGGCCGGGGGGAAAAACGGGATTATTACTCCCGATAAAGTAACCAAGGAGTACGTGCAAAGCCGGGCCAAGCGTCCTTATAAATTCCAGTATAGTGATGGCGAGGCCAAATACGGCCAGACCTTGGATATTGATGTCACCAGAATTGAACCCCAGGTGGCCTTTCCCCATTTGCCCTCAAACGTCAAGCCCATCAGCGCAGCAGGGAATGTGCCTATCGATCAGGTGGTCATCGGTTCCTGCACCAACGGCCGCCTGGAAGACCTGCGCACAGCCGGGCGCATCCTCAAAGGGAGGAAGAGGGCGCCTTATACCCGGCTGATCATCATCCCGGCGACCCAGGAAATCTACCGCCAGGCCATGAAAGAAGGCCTTTTCGAAATCTTTCTGGACGCTCTGGCGGTCATCAGCACGCCAACCTGCGGCCCCTGTCTGGGCGGTTATATGGGCATCCTAAGCAAAGGGGAACGGGCCGTGGCCACAACCAACCGCAACTTTGTGGGCCGGATGGGACATCCGGAGAGCGAGGTTTACCTGGCAAGCCCTGCGGTGGCCGCAGCCTCAGCCATCCTGGGGAGGATTGGCGGGCCGGAAGAACTGGGCCTGTAATTTAATTGTGTAGGAATTTCCTTTTTGGACACGGATGTACACAGATTATCGGGATAAAAAAAAGAAATAAATATCTGCGGTTATCTGTGAAAATCTGTGTCCCAATAAATTTAAACAAAAAAATTGGAGCTTCTTGCAAAAGTCCGTAATTTACCCTTCGACAGGCTCAGGGTGAACGGGCTTAGGTTGAAATTATTTAGTTTTTCCGTTCGTGGTGAGCTTGTCGAACCACAAAAAAATACTTTTGCAAGAGGCTCATTGGTTATGCCAATTTCGCATTTTCAGCATTAATCGGAGGATTTATGGTCTATCAAGGGAAAACCTGGAAATTAGGGGCCAACGTGGACACCGATGCCGTTATTCCCGCACGTTATCTCAATACCACCGATCCGGCAGAAATGGCTTCCCACCTCATGGAGGACATCGACCCGAAGTTTCTGGAAAAGATCAAGCCCGGGGATGTCCTGGTTGCCGAGGATAATTTCGGCTGTGGCTCCTCCAGGGAGCACGCCCCTATTGCCATCAAGCATGCCGGCCTTTCTTGCGTTGTGGCCAAGAGTTTTGCCCGGATCTTCTACCGCAACTCCTTCAACATGGGGTTGCCCATCTTTGCCAGCGCTGAGGCCGTGGAGGGGATTAACCAGGGGGATGAGGTGAAGGTGGACAGCGAAGCGGGGACGATTGAAAATTTGAGCACGGGAAAGATTTTTAATGTCCAGCCCATTCCACCCTTCATGCAGCAGCTTATTGAGGCCGGGGGGTTGATGAACTACGTGAAGAAGTGCAAGATGAAAAACGAATAGAGACAGGAATCGAGAGGTCAAGGGTTCAATTGAAAAAAAATCATTGAAAAATGGTCAATGAGAAATTAGCAATAAACAGTGCAGAAACCAATTTTATGTTGAATAATCAACTCCGAAGAAGGAGAGGAAATGACTTATAAGATTGCGGTATTGCCTGGGGATGGCACCGGCCCCGAAGTAGTGGACGAAGGACTGAAAGTTCTTAAAGCGGTTGCGGCGAAAGAAAATTTTAAAATGGATTTTCATTTTTATGATCTGGGGGGGGAGCGCTACCTCAAAACCGGAGAAGTCCTCCCCGAATCCGTTCTTAAGGAGCTTAAGGCCGTTCAGGTCATTTTCCTGGGGGCCATCGGACATCCGCAGGTCAAATCCGGTATCCTGGAGCAGGGCATTCTCCTGCGCTTGCGGTTCACCCTTGACCAGTATATCAATCTCCGGCCGGTAAAGCTTTACCCGGGCGTGGATACACCCCTCAAGGATAAAGGGCCGGAACACATCAACTTCGTCATCATCCGGGAAAATACGGAAGGTCTTTACACTGGTGCGGGAGGGTTCCTAAAAAAGGGGACGCCCGATGAGATTGCCGTCCAGGAATCTATCAATACCCGTAAAGGGGTGGAGCGCTGCCTGCGCTATGGCTTCGAATTATGCCTGAAACGCAACCGGCAACTCAAGTTGACCATGGCGGCCAAGACCAACGTGCTTAACTACGCTTCCGATCTCTGGGCGAGGACATTCGAGGAGGTAGCCAGGGATTATCCCCGGGTGAAAACCGACTATACCCACGTGGATGCCCTCTGCATGTGGATGATCAAAAATCCGGAATGGTTTGACGTGATCGTGACCGACAATCTTTTTGGCGACATTATCACCGACCTGGGGGCCATGATCCAGGGAGGGCTGGGCATTGCCGCCGGAGGCAACATCAATCCCCACGGCGTCTCCATGTTTGAGCCCATGGGCGGTTCCGCACCCAAGTACACCGGCAAAAATATGATCAATCCAATGGCCGCCATCGCCGCCTGCCAGATGATGCTGGACTATTTAGGAGAGAAGAAAGCCGCTGAGCGCGTGGAAAAAGCCATGATCCAAGTGCTCGGCAAACATATAAAGAGCATGGCCGCGGGCGAAATGGGTCATACCACCCGGGAAGTCGGGGATTTGGTGGTCAAGTGTTTATAGGGTAGGAGGCGGCTGAAGTTCCCTGAGGCGCTCCAGCCGGTAGTTAAGAAGCACTTTGTGCGCCTGCTTATGATTGACCCCTGCTTTTTCAGCGAGAAGGGTATGCAGGAAAATTTCAGGAGGCGCGGATCCCGAAAGGTATTCTGCATACCCCGCCAAGATGGTTTCTTTCTGGTCTGGGCTGGCCGCGGGGACTTTCTTCAGTCCATTTTGCCCATCGTGGATACAGTCCAGGTAACGGAAGACCTGCAAGGGGGGGCAAGCTGCTTCCTGGGCAATTTCCTCCACAACCTCACCGAGGGGTTTACGGCTTTTTAGTTTGAGAAAATAAGACTTCTCGATGAAAAAGCGCTGCTCCCGGGTCAATTCTTTCACGGTGGGTTGTTGTCTGTTCCACTTGCGAACGGCGAGCGCCACGGTTCGGAAGGGGATACCCATTTCCCTGGCAATGGTTTTTCTTCGACCTCTGGCCGGTCGTTCCAGTTTCAACACATAACTTCGGTAGCGGTTAACCACTTCCTTTTCTGTTTCTTCCGTCAAGACAACTTCTCGCTCCCCTCCCTGGAGAGCCTGGGCCACCAGCATTCTTTTGACCTTCAGTTTCTTGGCGATTCGGCTATGGACCACACGCCTGGGCAGGTTTTTTTCTTCCCGGTAAGGGTCGAACTCTTTTTGAATTTGCAGCTTAAGTTCTTTGGTCAGCGACTGCTCAGATGGTTGAACTGGTTTGGCAGTGCTGGCGGATGGCCGACTGCGCTTGGCTTGCTTTTGTTTGGCCCTTTTAAGCTGTTCTTCTCTCCTTACAATTTGTTCAACACATCGGGGGCAATTTTTTACTTGGCGATCCTGGGTGAGGAAAGTGCGGCCGCATTCGCCGCAATCTTTCCGGTAATTTAAACCTTTGGTCATATCTCCTCCACCATCGTTAGGCTTTCAAATGTTTTAGGATCATCTACAAATTAGTTGATCAAATTTTTAATGAGAGCCTGCCAATGGCCCGGAAGGAAAGGCAGATTGCGCCGCAAGCATCGGCGGGATATCCACTTTCCATAAACCCTCCTGCTTACCTTCCTCAAAGCGCAGCGGGGGCGGGGAAACAAAGCTTCGAAGAAATTGCGGACACCCCCGCCACAGCCAAAGAGAGATATGCGCCTCATGATTGCAAGCAAGCTGACTTTCCTTCCGGGACCCTGAAACCACTGTTCATTTTAAATATGCCAGCTCTTTGGCCCTCAACTAATTTAGAGATGACCTTTGTTTTATAACTCCTTTAGGCCAGCAGATCAAGAATTAAAATTGCTTTTAGGTGAGGTTCTTGCAAAACTCTCGAAAGCAGGGGAAAGGCGTCATTCCGGGCAAGCAAAACGCGACCCGGAATCCATGATTTTCAAAAAATTCTGTCCGCCTGAGGCGGACGGCTTTCGCCGGAATGACGGAGTAAGCGACTTTTGCAAGAGCCTCAGGTTAAGGTGGCTTCCCTGCCTATATTGAAATTTATGATACAATAGGCCGAAACCCAAAATGGGCATGAAAGGATAAGGAGATGAAGATAAAGTTCATGGGCGCGGCCAGGACGGTTACAGGATCCTGTTTCATCCTGGAGACCAACGGCCATCGATTCGCCATAGACTGCGGCATGCATCAGGGGAATGCTGAAATCGATAAACGAAACTGGGACGTTGATATTTACGAACCCGCGAAAATAGATTTTTTTCTGATCACCCATGCCCATATCGACCATTCAGGCCTTCTGCCCTGTATGGTTCAGAAAGGCTTCCGCGGCCGGATTTACACCACACCGCCGACCAGGGATTTATTAGAGATCATGCTCCTGGACAGCGCCCATATCCAGGAGATGGAGGCGCAATGGAAAAGCAAGAAGCGTCTCCGGCATGGAGGGAAACATGCCCTCCCCCTGTACACTCAAAAAGATGTCCTGGCAACACTTCCCATGTTTTCAGCCAGACTTTATAATGAATACTTTTCCCCTTTTCCGGATCTGCAAGTCAAATTTCAAGATGCAGGGCACATTCTCGGCGCTTCTTTGATCGAACTCTGGATTGAGGAAAATGGCTCACAGATCAAACTGGTTTTTTCCGGGGATGTTGGCCGGCCGGATCAATTAATGGTGGAAGATACCAGCATTGTTCGGGCTGCCGATTATCTTTTCCTGGAATCGACCTATGGAAATCGGAACCATAAGAACGAGCAGGAGAGTTTAAATGAACTGGCCGAAGCGATTTCTTACAGTTACAATCAGGGGGAAAAAGTTCTTATCCCCTCCTTTGCCGTGGAAAGGAGCCAGGAAGTTCTTTATTCCCTGTATCTTATGGCGAAGGATGGGAGACTTCCTGCGGATATGCCCGTTTTCCTGGATAGCCCTTTGGCCATCCGGGCCACCGAGGTTTTCCGGCAATATCCGGAATATTTTGATGACGCTACCCGGAAACTCTTACGCGCCGGCGAAGATCCCCTCTCCTTTCCTCAACTGCGTTTTACGGAAGCCACGCAAGAGTCCATGGCCATCAACAACGTATCCGGGCCGGCAATTATCATTTCCGCCAGCGGCATGGCCGATGCGGGAAGGATTCGCCACCACTTAAGACACCATCTATGGCGCGAAGGGGTAAGTGTGGTCTTCGTGGGGTTTCAGGCCCAGGGGACGACCGGCCGTAAAATCGTGGATGGCGCTAAGAAGGTTCGACTTTTCCATGAAGAAATTGCCGTTAAGGCCCGGGTTTACACCATCAACGGGTTTTCCGCCCACGCCGGGCAAAGCCAGATCTTAGAATGGCTCGGCCACTTCCATAATCCCAACATGCAGGTTTTCCTGGTGCACGCAGAGTTTTCCGCCCAACAGGCGCTGGCGGACCTCATTCAGGAACGTTTTGGACTTAGGGTGCTCATCCCTGATTATCTTGAAGAAGCCACCCTGAAAGTAGGCCAAAAACTTAAGCGAACAGCATACCCGGAAAAAGCCGCGCCTGCCGTAGATTGGGCCTATCTTTTGTCCAATATGGAATCCAAGCTGGCCGGGCTTAGGAGCCAGAAGTCTCGACTGGAATCCAAGACCTGGCTGGAACAAACCGAGATCAAGGACCGAATCCTTGAGTTGAACCGGAATCTGACAGAAATCATTTCCGAAATATGATAGGGTGATACACAGCGCGGCAGAGCCGCAACCAAAAAAAGTGCCGAGAGTGCCTAAAGTGAACTAAAGTGAGCTAAAGTGCCTAAAGTTTATAGGAAATATTCTTAACAAAATTTAAAGATTTTGGATATTTCTTTTTCAGGGCCGAAGGAATCCCTGAACTAAAAGAGCAAAGGAGGTTCGACGGCGTAGAGATGATTCATAAAACAGGTTTTGCTAATGAACGATACATCAAAGAACAGACTGCGGCCATCCTGGAAAGGGTGGAAAGGTTTGACAATAAGCTCTATCTCGAATTCGGCGGGAAACTTTTATATGACTACCATGCCGCCCGGGTTTTACCCGGATATGATCCAAATGGCAAAATGCGCCTCTTGAAGGAGCTGGCAGACAAGGCTGATATTCTGCTTTGCATCTATGCGGGGGATATCGAAAGAAAAAAAATAAGGGCCGACTTTGGCATTACCTATGACTCCGATGCCCTAAAGCTCATCGATGACCTGCGCAGCTGGGGAATCAACGTGCTGGCCGTGATCATAACCCGTTTTGACCACCAGCCAGCCGCCACGTTGTTCAAGAATAAATTGGAAAGAAGGGGCATTCAAGTCTTCACCCATCGTTATACCAAAGGGTATCCCACAGATGTTGAGTTGATCGTCAGCGATGAGGGATATGGAGCCAACAAGTATATTGAAACTAAAAAACCTCTGGTCATTGTCACCGGCCCCGGCCCGGGCAGCGGAAAATTAGCCACCTGCCTTTCCCAGTTATATCATGATTACAGGAGAGGAAAGAAATCGGGCTATGCCAAATTTGAGACCTTTCCCATCTGGAATTTAGCGCTTAAGCATCCGGTGAACGTGGCCTATGAGGCGGCAACCGCGGACATCAAGGATTTTAATCTGATTGATCCGTTTCATCTGGAAGCCTACGATAAAGTCGCCGTAAATTATAACCGGGATGTGGAAATTTTCCCCGTGCTGAAAAGAATACTGGAAAAAATAACCGGAGGCCCATCCTTTTATAGGTCGCCCACGGATATGGGCGTGAATCAAGCTGGTTTGGCCATAACGGATGATGAGGTGGTCAGGGAGGCAGCTAAACAGGAAGTGATCCGGCGGTATTTTCGCTACCGCTGCGAGTATGTGATGGGTTTTTCCGATAAGGAAACCGTCCAGAGGGTTGAGCTTTTCATAAAAGATTTTGCCCTGGAGCCGGAGTACAGGAGGGTTGTAGAACCAGCGCGCGAGGCTGCCCGGCTGGCCCAGGAGGGAGAAAAAGGGAACGAGGGGATTTATTGCGGAGCGGCCATCGAGCTAAAAGACGGCACCATACTCACCGGCAGTAATTCCCCGCTTATGCACGCCGCTTCCAGCGTGATTATCCATGCCATAAAGCATTTGGCCGGCATTCCCGACAAAATTAAGTTATTGCTCCCTTATATCACGGACTCGGTCAGAAATCTCAAGACGGAAATTCTGCAAGAGAAATCGGTCAGCCTGGATCTGGAAGAGACGCTCATCGCCCTGAGTATCAGCGCCATGACTAATCCAGCGGCCCAATTGGCCATGGAAAAATTAAAAGAACTGCGCAACTGCGACATCCATATGACCCATATCCCCACGCCAGGTGACGAGGCAGGTTTGCGGAGCCTGGGGGTGAACTTGACCAGCGATCCCAATTTTTCCACAAAAAATCTTTTCATCTCTTGAGAAAAAGGGAAATAGGAACACTTTAGCCTTTTTAAAAAGTTGGCAAATCCCCCTTCATCCCCCTTTGCCAAAGGGGGAAAAAGCGGAATCTTTTATCGAAGACATTGAGAAAAGTTCTCCTCCCTTTGGAAAAGAGAGGCCGGGAGGGATTTCCGAGAATACCTTTTCAAAATGCTAAATTTATACGGGAAATAAATATCCTGATTATCAAGAACTCACTTAAGTATGGAGTAAAGGAAACTCGCCCCGCCGGGGGAAAAACCTCGGCAGGGCAAGTTCGGGAAGGAAAGGGAATTCAGGCAGCCAGCTTGAGAGTCCGTTCGGATACAGGGCTCAGGTCTTTACAGAAACTTGATGGGCAACGTTGTTTCAGGTGGCTTTCGAATTCTTCGCGAAAATAGCGCAAACTGGTGAGGACAGGAACGGCCGCTGTTTTTCCGAATGGGCAGCGCGCCTGGGATTGGATGCGCTTGGCGAAGACCTCCAGGGTCTCCAGGTCGCCAGCTTCTCCAAACCCTTTAGTTAGCCGGTTCAGGATGGCCAGGAGGTTTTTAAGGGCTTTGCCGCAGGGTTGGCAATTATCACACGATTCGGAGACCAATTGACTTAAGGAGTAGCGGACCATTTCCACAATGCAAACTTTTTCGTCCAGCAAAACCACATGCCCGGAGCCGATTTTCCAGCCGATGTTTTCCAGGGAATCAAAATCGATGGGCATGTTTTGAAATCTTCCTGGAAAGATTCCCCCGCTTGGCCCGCCAACTTGAAAGGCCTTTAGCTCTCCCTGCATACGGCTGATTTCTCCATCGGCCGTTTTTAGCAAATCAGCGAGGGTCGAGCCAATGGGCGCTTCGACTAAACAGGGGTGGCTGGTTTTGCCGGTCAGGGCGAAAATTTTCGTTCCCGGGGCGTTTTTGCTCCCGAGAGAGGCGAAGAAATCTGCCCCCTTGTTCAGAATGAGGGGAATATTCATGTATGTCTCGACATTATTCACGTAAAAAGGTTTGGGCCAAGCCTCAAGGTTCTTAAAGTTTGCATACTTCATTGTCTCTTCGAGATTGAAAAGAGAACGAGCGCACTCTCCGCAGATAAAAGGATTCTGTTCCTTGGGGAGATGATCCTCGCCCGTGGCCTCCCGGATCTCAATGTCGAAATTGAAGGGCATAGCCAGAATGTTGAGGCCGAGATAGCGGCGAGCCCGGGCGGCGTTGACTGCCCGATTCATCCGGCGGAAGGCCAGGGGCTTATAAGCCGAAGGAATGTAGATGATCCCTTTTCCCACGCCCCCGAGGGCATAGGCGGTGATGGCCATCCCTTCGATTAAGGCAAAAGGGTTTCCTTCAAGCAGGGTTCTTTCCATCCAGGCTTCGGAGTATCCCCCCATTCGCGTGGAGACTACATAGTGCGGGAGATGCTGGACTCGCCCGTAAGCCTCCCAGTCTTGCCCGGTATAGCGGCCCTCGCTACTGCGGTCCCGTAATTCAGCCGCCTTAATTTGCTCCACCACTTTCTCGGGGGGCATTGCCGTTACAGCCATCTCCAGGGCGTTGAACCCGCCGTTCTGAATATAGGCATCGATGTCCTCCGGGTTTACAGTTCCGCAGTTCTTCATTACTTCCCGGCGCTGCCGGGAGATAAATTCCTGGTATTGATTTGCTTCCATCAAGCGGATTGCCGGACCCTCGTTAAGGTAACAATCCGTTGCGTATCCCCCAATTTTTTCTATCTTTTCCATAGCGTCCTCCTTTTGGGCGCCGGAGGCCAGAGGCCAGCTTTCCGGCTTAAAGCGTAATGGTTCTTAAGCTGCTTTCTTCTCCTGCACTGCCTCAGCGGCGGCCACTTCTTCGGCGGCTTGATACCGGGCAATCGCTTCCATAGCCAGGGCCGGAGTTAAATGCCCGAAAGTTTCTTCATCGACGGTCATGACCGGAGCAATACCACAGGCCCCCAGGCAAGCCACCTCTTCCATGCTGAAGAGGTTGTCATTCGTCGTCTCTTTCCCAGGTTTCAGGGCAAGATGGCTTTTCGCGGAGTCGATAATGGAGGAAGCCCCCTTAAAATGGCAAGCTGTTCCCCGACAAATCCGGACGGTATGCTTTCCCCTGGGGGAGAGATGAAACCGGTTATAAAAAGTAAGGACTCCGAAAATCTCACTGGTTGACACCCCGAGACTTTGAGAGACAATTTCGATGGTGGGTTTGGGAACGTATCCAAAAATGCTCTGAATCTTCTGGAGAACAATGAGCAAATCTCCTCTGGCCCCCTCGTGCTCTTTACATATTTCTTTGACCGGGGAGAGGTCGAATTCTGCCGCAGGTCGCAGTTCAATAATTTTGGCCATTTTTCTATTCCTCCTTTGTTCCTGTTGACGGATCATTTTTAGGGCATCCCCGACTGCCGTGCGAATTTCTTCCGGGTCGACGGGTTTCATGGCAAGGAAAAAGATTCCTTCATGGCGCACCCTCTTGGAGGTTTCCAGGGACGAATCTTCCGAAAGGGCAATGATGGGCAAGCGGGAATTGCTTTTTTTGAGAAGGGCAATAAGATCGTAACAAGGAATTCCTTCAATATTATTGCTGTCCAGAAGAAGGACGTCCACATCTCCCTCCCTAACTTTCCTGAGAAGATCGCTGAGAACGCTGGCCCGGGAAATAGTCCAGCCGGGGTCGGACAATTGGTGGTAAAGATACTCCCCGAAAGGTTCATCATTAGTGGCGATGAGGATTGTTTTTTCATCCATCTTATTTCCCTCCTCCCGGAGCAATCGGAAAAGTTTAGAACTCTTGAATTTCCAACTATCAAATTGCATGCCAAAAACGAGGGTTTTACAAATTCATATTAACTATCTGATTTTATTGATATGTTTTAGTGAAAAGCTAAAAAAGGGGGGCTGATAGAATAGCTCAAGTGTATAAATAAATTATGCATAATTGGTAATTATTGTATAATTTCAAGGTGTTAAAAATTGATGCGGTGTATTTTTTTAAAATGCAGATAAAAGGCGGGATTAATCTTGATGATCTCGTAAAAAGTCGGAAAAGTGGTCATTGCGAGCGGAGCGAAGCAATCTCGTATTTCGTAAGTGGTTGGTTTCATGGGATTGCTTCGTCGCTACGCTCCTCGCAATGACATGTGGTATCAAAACTATGGTTTCGTAAAAAGTCGTCACTCCGGCCTGCCTGTGCCTGGCAGACAGGTGAAAACCGGAGTCCAGGGTATCTATAAGTATTTGAAAATACTGGATTCCGGCTGGAGTTTATCCCGATGAAAATCGGGGCCGGAATGACGGAAAAGGGCATTTTCAGACTTTTTACGTAACCATCAATCTTCGCGGTCTTCTGCCCGGATGTTGTGTTTACGCATGAGGGCTTGAAAATTTGGGCGGAGCATACCAACTTCTTTGGCAGAACGAGTTACATTCCAATCATTCCGGGTAAGGGCTCCCAATACGAAAAGCCTCTCAGCCTCCTCCACGGACTTATCCCTAAGGTGTTTTTTTAAATCCTTGAGTTCTTCGCTGGTCTTGGGAATGTTGAGGGAAATCCCTTCCGGGCTTTCTTGAAGGGATAAGGGGAGATGCCGGGGTTGGATTAACTCCTCATCGGTCATGATAATGACCCGCTCCATGATATTTTCCAGCTCGCGCACGTTTCCCGGCCATGAATAACGCATAAGCATTTCTGCGGCAGCAGGAGAAATCTTTTTAAGGGCTCTGCCCATCTCCTGACGATATTTCTGGAGAAAATGTTGGGCAAGGAGTGGAATATCTTCCGCTCGCTCCCGTAGGGGGGGGAGATGAATGGGGACAATGTTGAGACGGTAGAAAAGGTCCTCGCGGAATGTCCCTTCCTTGATTTTTTCCATCAAGTCCTTGTTGGTGGCGGCGATCAGACGGATATCCACCTTTGTCATCTTGGTTCCGCCAACCGGAGTAAATTCTCTCTCCTGAATGAAGCGCAAAAGCTTACTTTGCATGGCTAAGCTGATGTTGCCGATTTCATCTAAAAAGAGGGTGCCTCCATCAGCCACCTCGAAAAGTCCGGGCTTGGTGACGATGGCCCCGGTAAAAGAACCTTTGACGTGGCCGAAGAGTTCGCTTTCCAGAAGGTTTTCGGAAAGCACGGCACAGTCTACCGGGATGAATTGACGATCTTTCCTTAAGCTGTTGTAATGGAGGGCGCGGGCGATGAGTTCTTTGCCCGTCCCGCTCTCGCCGGTAATTAACACCGTACTGTTCGTTGGAGCAACCCTGGCGATCAGGCGGTAGAGATCCTGCATCTTCTGGCTGCTGCCGACGATATTTTCGAAGCGATACTTGGACTGGAGTTCACCCCGCAGGTAGAGGTTTTCCAGCATCATGCTCCGGTTATCCAGAGCCTTCTTGACCACCAGGGCTACCTGGTCAGGAGTGAAGGGTTTGGGTAAATAATCATAAGCCCCGGCTTTCATGGCCTCCACAGCTGACTCCACTGTGGAAAAGCCGGTGATCATGATCACCGGGATATGGGGGTGATCGACTTTGATTGCCTGGAGCAGTTCCAGACCGTCCATGCCCGGCATCTTTAAATCGACGATGGCCAGATCAAAATGGTCCTCGGCAAGGAGTTGCAAGCCTTCCCGGGCGCTGAGGCAGGTTTGGACTTCGTAACCTTCCTCTTTCAGGATACGATAGCAACTGAGGCAGACGATTTCTTCGTCATCAACAACCAAGATTTTCGTTGTGGCCATTTTTATTCTTCGGGCGGTCTTAAAGTCCCCAGATGATTCACCGCAGAGTCAACGGAGAAGGCTCTCTCCCGCCTGGGCTAAGCGATTTCCCAAACTGCGACACAGCTTCCCAGGAGAGAGGGAGCGTTCTCTGCGGTGTAGGAAATATTTCACAAGGGGGATACATCTTCCGTGGCATTAAGGGGTAATTTTATAATAAAGGTCGTTCCCTTGCCCTCTTCACTTTGCACCTCGATCTGTCCGCGATGGCGGTCGATGATTCCATAACTCACGGCCAGGCCCAATCCCGTCCCCTTTTTGTCCGCTTTAGTCGTAAAAAAAGGATCAAAGATTTGATTTAAATTCTTCTCCGGAATGCCGCATCCCGTATCGGTAATTTTTATTTGCATAAAAGAATCCCCGGAAACGAGGAAGGTAGTAAAGTTCAAGGCCCCCCCGGCTGGCATGGCATCGGCGGCATTCAGAAGGATATTCAGGAAGACCTGCTGGATCTGGTTGGTATCCACAAGGATCATGGGGATTTGGGGGTCCAGGTTTTTCATAATACGAATGTTCTGGAAGACCGATTGTCGTTCGATCAGAGTAAGCGTATGCAGGATCAATTCATTGATGTTGCAGGGTCGTTTCTGCGGCTTGCTCTCCCGGGCAAAATCCAGAAGGCCGCGAACGATGATGGAGACGCGGTTAGTCTCGCGGACGATAAGTTCCAATTCTTTTTGAAGTTCGGGGTTGTCCTTCAGTTTGCGCATCAGCAGGTGGGAAAAAGTGAGAATCCCCGTGAGAGGGCTGTTGATCTCATGAGCCACGCCCGAAGCCAGCCGTCCCAGGGAGGCCAGTTTTTCCGATTGCATGAGTTGGCTCTGGATCCTCTTCAGCTGCGCGCTGCGCTGTTCCACCTTTTCTTCTAAAGTCCGGCCGTAATCCTCCAGCTCCTGACGGGCCTGTTTGAGGCGGATGAGCATGTGATTGAATGATTCGGCCAGGCGCCCGATCTCGTCCTGGGAAGAAATGGACAGATCCAGAGAGAGATCGCCCCCTTCGGCAATCTTCCGGGTGGCCGAGACCATTTCCCGCAGGGGTCGAATAATCCCGGTCGTGATGAAAAAGGAAAGCAGGAGGACAAGAAGCACCCCCAGAACACCAATGCCGAAGAAGCTGTAAACTACTTTGTTGCGCAGGTCGATATAGGGAGATTCCAGCATGCCCACGTAAAGTATGCCTACGGTACTGCCCGTAATGTCCCGGATCGGTTCATAGGCCGTGATGTACCAATCCTTGACTACAAAGGCGCGATCTAACCAGAGTTGCCCTTGCTGAACCACGGCCTCGAAGACTTCCTCCGAAATCCTCGTTCCGATGGCCCGATCTCCTTTTTCATTGAGCACGTTCGTGGAGATGCGCACCCCTCCCTGGAAGATGGTGGCTGTGCCCATATCTTTATCTTTGTAACGCCCCTCGCCGTAAAGAAGAGATCTCACCTGATCGACAATCTGGTAATTGCGGTTGAGCAGCGTTCCTCCGTAGAGGACCCCCAGGATGCGGCCGGAATCATCCAGGACAGGCGCCGCTGCCTTGAGCATCATCCCGGAGGTCTCCTGTCCTGCGGCAGGCTCTTTGGCTTTGGGGGTGGGCAGAGTGATGATAAAAGCCCTTTCCGCCAGATCACTTCCCTCCTGCTGTAACTCCTCCTGGGAAACAATGGCCGTGAAAGCGGCAGGTTGACCTTTTAAGGCCTTCTGAATAATCGGATCGGATGACCGGTCATCGCCCTTTTGGAAGGGATGATGGGTTCTTAAAATGACTTTTCCTTTGGCGTCTGTCAGGGTGAGAATATCCAGGCCGAATTCTTTGCGGCGATTGCTTAAAAATTCTTCTAATTTCTTTATACGCCCGGATTCCAGATAGTCAGGGATGGTGCGGCCAGAAGCGGTAAGCTGAACGACGTCGCGGATACGGTTTAGTGATTGATTATAAACCAACCAGGCCGTGCTGAGATCATATTTGACTTTGTTGCGAGCTTGCAGGATGATGGTGTCAGCGACTAATTTCGTGCCGATCAAAGAAGAGAGAACACCGCCAACTATGACGACGAAGAGAAAGCTGGAGACGAGCTTGGTGCGCAAGGAAAGGCGGTTTAGCAAAGGAATTTTGGCAAGAAACCCAAAAAGATTCATTTTTTCGGCGATTTCCCAAATGGATGGCGAATTTAGTTTAGATTATAAACGCCATCAGGGGGTAAAGTCAATGAAACAGAGGTAATGAAATGGAGGCAGGGGAGGTGAGGAGATAGGGAGATGGGGGGAGAAGCAAGGATGAAAGGATTTTTTAAAGAAAAGAAATTGACTTTTTAGGAAAGGTTGATAATAAATTTATTGTATAGGAAATTCCTTTTTTCAACTTTAGTCCGCCTCCAGCGGATCACTTTGGGGACTGAACATTAAATGGCCAATGGTCAATTATCAATGTTCAATGATCATTGCTAATTGAATTGTATAGGAAATTCCTTTTTTCAACTTTAGTCCGCCTCCAGCGGATCACTTTGGGGACTGAACATTAAATGGCCAATGGTCAATTATCAATGTTCAATGATCATTGCTAATTGATAGATAAAGAGGGAAGGGGGAACTTTAGGACATGAAAGTGGAAGTGAAACTCTTTGCCAATTTTCGGGAATACCTTCCGCCGGGAAGTGATAAATATGCCTGTTGGCTGGAACTGGAAGAGGGAACAACTATCGGGCAGGTGCTTATGAAGTTGAAAATTCCAGAGTCTGTGCCGATGATACTACTGGTGAACGGGATGCACAGTAAAGTGGAAGACGTCTTACAACTTGGGGAAGTACTCAGCGTATTCCCTCCAGTTGCTGGCGGTTGAAGGTCTCCCTCACTTTTTTAAACCGGGGCGAAGCCTTGCCCACCTCCACTTTTTATTTTCGTTCATGATTTCACAATGAGGATAAGGCCCAGGCCCGGACGGGAGGGGGAATCTCTCGGAAGCACAAGGCGGTATTTCTTTCCTGGGTAAGGGCGGGGCTCCCGCCCATGATGCCCTGCCTTCCTTCGATCCCGCCTTTTCTATGCGAAAGAAAAGCACGGGTTATTTTAAATCTTTTTCTCGCCGGTGCTCCCTCTTTCATCCCCCTCCCGTCCGGGCTTCGCCTATCACTGTGAATTATTGAATTTATTTAAAAGTGAAGGTAGGCAAGGGGAACAAGCTGGTTGACAGGCGGTTTATTTTTATATATATTAGAGTTTCTTGCAAAAGTCCGTAATTTACCCTTCGACAGGCTCAGGGTGAACGGGCTTAGGTTGAAATTATTTAGTTTTTCCGTTCGTGGTGAGCCCTTCGACTCACCGTTTGCCCTGAGGTTCTCGAAGGGTGAACGGTTCGCTCAGGACAAGCTTGTCGAACCACAAAAAATACTTTTGCAAGAGGCTCATTAGAAAAAAGGAATCTTTTCGACGAGAAAAGGGGGGGAGTGGATACGATTACTCTATTAAGTTTAGGACAGCTCTTCCCGGCGGGCACGGGAAGCGGGTTTCGGGGAAGTGTGGTAGATCTGGTTCTTTACTCAGGCCCGGTGGTTAAGATTGTCCTCATTATTTTGCTTTTCTTTTCCATTGTTTCCTGGGCCATTATCTTCTCTAAATTTCGTCTGATCCGACGGGCAGACAGGGAATCCAGGCAGTTCTTGCGCATCTTCTGGGAGGGCAAACAACTGTCCACGATTTTCGCCGATTCGAAAAAGCTCCGCTACAGTCCAACAGCCGAAGTTTTCCGCGCCGGATACGTTGAACTGAATAAGCTCCGTCAAGCCACTTCCAACCCCGAAAGCTCCCGGAAAGGCAGCGACTTGACGAATTTGAATATCGAACTAAGTGGAGTGGATAATATCAGCCGGGCCACGCGGCAGGCGGCGACCACGGAGTTAACGAAGCTGGAAAAAACCCTGGGGTTCCTGGCTACAACCGGGTCAACGACCCCCTTCATCGGCCTCTTTGGCACGGTCTGGGGCATCATGGATGCCTTTCGGGGAATTGGCATACGGGGCTCAGCCACCTTAGCCGTGGTTGCTCCGGGGATCTCAGAGGCCCTGGTTGCCACGGCAGCGGGGCTGGCCGCGGCCATTCCGGCGGTGGTGGCCTATAATTACTACATCAACCGCATCAAGGTGTTGAGCTCGGAGATGGAAAATTTTTCCGCGGAATTGTTGAACATCGTCAAACGGCATTTCCTGAAATCATAAATGCCCGGTCATGGCGATCGATAGGAGAATTTATGCAGGGGGTGAGAAGCGAAAACCGGCCCATGAGCGAGATTAACGTCGTTCCCCTGGTGGATGTGATCTTAGTCATGTTGATTCTTTTCATGGTTACGGCCCCGATGATGCAGCAGGGCATTGATGTGGACCTGCCGCAAACGACTTCTCAGCCCATGGAAGGCCAGGAGGAGCGAGTCGTCATCACCATTAATTCCAAACGGGAAGTGTTTATTAACCAGGAGAAAATAGATCCCCTATTGCTGCGCAGACGGCTGGAACAGTCGGCGGCTTCCAAGCTCAACCGGGAAGTCCTCCTGCGGGCGGACCGCAGCGTCCCCTACGGGTTTGTGGTTCAAACAATGGCCGAAATCAAGAATGCCGGCATTGAAAAGTTAGGCATGGTCACGGAACCCTTAGAAGTACAAAGATGAAGACCTCGGCCAGCATAGACCTCCTGCGCATCTACTCGCGCAGTCCTAAAATCTGGAAGATGGTCTTTCTCTCTTTAACGCTGCATGTAATAATGATCTCAGCTATGTTTTTTCTCCCTAATCTTGCCTCCAAGAGGACTTTTTACTCTCCGGTATATTCCGTCCGTCTGGTCAATATCCCCCCGAGCCTGGGCGTAGTTAGTCAACCAGGGCCCAGTCGCCCTGCCGAAGTTCTTCCTGCGGTTCCTCCCCTGGTTGCCGAAAAAGCCAAAGTTCGGGAGAAAGAAAAGCCAGTCTCTCTATCCCCTGTCCCCAAAGAAACCCCGGAAAAGAAGATCGCTGAGGCCATCGAACGCGTCCGCCAGCGCCAGGAAGGCAAGAGCATCGACTCGGCCATCGAGCGGATTCGCAGCGAAAAAGAGGCTCGCCAAGTGAGTTCAGCCATCAAGGGCATCCGCAAACGCGTAACCATCAGCAGTTCCGGGGCCGTAGAGACAGTCGAAGGGGGAGCGGGGGGAACGTCTTCCGGGATTATGTCCATCAAATTTAAGATTTATTATAGCCTGATCTGGCAGCGCATCCGCAGTGTCTGGGTCTTGCCTGAAGAAGCCCTCGGGGGCAAGAAGAATCTCGAGACCATCATCACCATCCGCATCGCCAAGGATGGCCAGATTGAAGACGTGCAGTTTGAGAAAAAATCCGGGAACCCTTTCCTGGATGAATCCGCCCTGCGGGCCATCAAAAAAGCTAATCCCCTCCCTCCACTGCCCACCGGAATGGAAGGAGAAAAATTTGACGTAGGCGTGCGATTTACGCCTTCGGAACTTTGAGGCTTTAGTATGAAAAAGAGTTGGTTCATCTTCCTGTTTGCCCTTCTATTGGTGGGAGTCTCCGCCGAGTTCTTAAGAGCCAAAGTCTATATCGACATTCGGTCTCCTTCTTTCCGCAAGTTCCCTATTGCCATTACCCCCTTCAAATCACCCCTCACCCCCAACGAGGATATGAAGTTAGGAGAACGGGTTACGGACATCCTGAGCAATGATTTAAGCATTTCCGGCTTCTTCGCCTTGATTGACCCTAAGAGCTTTGGGGAAAGCATTGTCAAACCTCCCCCGGGGGTATCCCCATTGCCAGCGGAGCAAAGGCCGGCGGGAACCCTTCCGGATTTTGGGGAATTCCGGAGCTGGGCCAACATCGGGGCCGAAGCATTAGTGATGGGGGAGATCGCTTACAAAGACCGTTCTTTGACCATGGAGGCGCGCCTTTATGATGTGGTGCAGAGGGAGCTGATCATCGGCAAAAGGTACATCGGGGAAATCACCGATCTGTCGCGCATGGCTCACCGGTTCGCCGACGAGATCGTCTTCGCCCTCACCGGGGAACAAGGGTTCTTCCAGACCAAGATCGTTTTTGTCTCCAAAGCAACGGGGAACAAAGAGATCTATGTCATGGATTTCGACGGTCGAAACGTAAACCAGATAACCCGCCACCAGTCCATTTGCCTTTCCCCCCGCTTTTCCCCCGATGGGACGAAAGTGGCCTTCACCTCCTACAAATCGGGCAACCCGGACATCTACATTAAAAATTTGCCCAACGGGGAAGAACGCCCAATTTCTCAATATCCCGGCCTGAATATTTCTCCGGCCTGGTCGCCAGACAGCCAGCGTTTAGCCCTCACCCTGAGCAAGGATGGCAACCCGGAGATATACATCGTCAACCAGGATGGTTCGGGCCTGCTGCGTTTGACCGATAACCCGGCCATCGATGTGTCCCCGGCATGGTCCCCTGATGGCAAGAAGATAGCCTTCGTGTCCAATCGCCAGGGAAACCCGCAGATTTACATCATGGATGCGGATGGGAAAAACGTTCAGCGGCTGACCTTCGAGGGCAATTACAACACTCATCCGGCCTGGTCCCCGCGGGGAGACCGGATTGCTTTTGATTCTGCAATCGGGGGAGGGCGCAACATCTGCACTATCCACCGTGATGGATCGGATTTTCGCATTTTGACGGCCAACCTGGGACGGTGCGAGATGCCTTCCTGGTCGCCGGATGGACGCAATCTGGTCTTTAGCTCAAACCGGGATGGGGGGCCCCATATTTTTTTAATCGATGCCGAGGGAACTCGCATAAAAAAGTTGACATTTCAGCGGGGAGGTGATATATATCCTAACTGGTCCCCTCGATTTAAAGAAAAATAATGAGAACTAATAGTCGATTTCTAATTTTCTTAAAAATTCAAAGAAAAGGAGGAGAAAAGAATGTTGAAAAAATCGTCAGTCTGGTTAGTCGTTCTAATCTCCATCATGTCCATTGCTTTCATCGCTACCGGGTGCGCGAAGAAACAGGTGGTCAAGGAGGAAGCGGCAGCAAAGCCAGTTGTCGAAGCCAAAAAAGAAGAGCCTAAACCAACGCCCGCGGCGCCAGCCCCCAGGGTTGAGGCAGCGCCCCCGGCCCCAACCCCCAGGGTTGAGGCAGCGCCCCCGGCCCCAACCCCCCCGGCGCCAGCCCCCAGGGTTGAGGCAGCGCCCCCGGCCCCAACCCCCAGGGTTGAGGCAGCGCCCCCGGCCCCAACCCCTGAACCCATAGATCTGGTCAGCCTGCGCATTCAGTTTGCTTTTGATGATTACAGCCTTTCCACCAAATCGAAAGAGAACTTAGAAAAACTCGCCGCCTGGATGTCCAAAAATTCCAGGGAAAAGATACAGATTGAAGGACACACCTGCGACATCGGAACGAATGAATACAACTTGGCCCTGGGCGAGCGGCGGGCCAATAGCGCCAAAAAATACCTGGAAGCGCTGGGGGTAGGTTCCGCGAGGGTATCCACCATCAGTTACGGCGAAGAAAGACCTCTGGTTCCCAATAAGGAAGAGGCTGAACGCTCTAAAAATCGGCGGGATGAATTCGTCAAGACCAGATAATATAATCCACCCCAAACCTTAAGGAGCTCTTTCTGGAAGAACCGGGGAAGACAATTAAACAGGAGGAAGAGCTCCCTAAAATTTTCTCCAGGCCATGAAGAGAATAAACATAGTAATTTTCATCGCTCTCCTTTTCCCTGCTTTTTTAGCGTTCAGTGGATGTGCCACCCAAAAAGACCTGGAAACCCTCCAGCGCGACACAAACAACAACACCAAGGAACTTCTGGCGCTGCAACGGAATCTATATGATCTGCACAATGAGATGAAAAGTCTTTCCGGCGAGATCAAGAATCTTTCCAGCAAGATGGACGCCCTGGGAATAAAAATTGATGTCCAACAACAAGAAATAACATCTCTGGGCGCCGAAACCAGGAGCAAATTAGGTTTTCTGGAAGCGGAAACGAGGAGCAAAATCGCCTCTCTGGAAAAGGAGATAGATACTTCCGCCCAGCCCATGCGCCGTTACCAGGCAGACCTGGGCGCCAGGCTGGATAAACTCCAGATGGAAGTGCAAAACCTGATGGGACGATTTGAAGAGAGCAAATATTTCGCCCAGAGGACTTTCGGGGAGACCAAAACGATCAGGGAAGCTTACCAGGGAAAACTCGACGAATTGGATAAACGGATAGCGGCTCTGAACAAGAGCATGGAAGCTCAGAACAAGACCATGGAAGATTGGGATAAAAAAATCCTGGCCCTGCAACAGGAAAAGGAGAGTAAGGCTGCCGAAGGGGAAGAAGAGGCAGAGGCAGAGACAGAGAAACCTTCCACCGTCCCGGGTGCCCAGGCCAAAGCGGATCCGACCAAAGTAGAGCCGGCCAAAGTAGCGACTCCTGCCAAGAAGGCGGAGCCAGAGGTAAAAAAGCCTGTTGTCTCTTTAGAAGAAGCTTATAAAAAGGCTTATGATCAGTTTACCAAGGGGGATATCGAGGGAGCCAAGAAAGGCTTTCAGAAATTCCTGGAGGTCTATCCCAAGTCCAAGTTTGCTGAGAATGCTCATTACTGGCTGGGAGAATGTTATTTTGCCGAAAAGAAGTTTGAAGAGGCTATTTTGGAATTTGACGAAGTGCTCAAGAAATACCCCAAGGGAAATAAAGTTCCCGACGCTTTGTACCGCCAGGGAATTGCCTTCCTGGAGATGGCCGACGCGGTTAACGCCAAATTGATTTTGAAAGAAGTCATCAAGCGCTATCCCAAGTCCGACCAAGCCAATCGCGCCCGCAAAAAATTAAAAGATATCGGATAAAGCTTCGCGGCCTAAAGCGAAGGCCTGCCTCCCATTTTTTCTAATATAGCCATTCATGATGGCCTAGTAAAAAGTCGTCACTCCGGTGAAAACCGGAGCCAGAGGTTTGATAAATCCTTGAAATAACTGGATTCCGGCTGGAGTTTATCCCGATGAAAATCGGGGCCGGAATGACGGGGAAAGGGGCTTTCGGACTTTTTACGAGATCATCATTCATTGTAAAGGAATGACCGTGGCTCCCCGGGGCACCGGAAGCTTAAAATCCTGCTCTTCCCACCGGGGATTTAATTCCACCTCGCTATATTCCACCGTAAGCTGGGCCTTCGGGGTGAAGGAAGTAAACTGGATTTTCTGGGGGAAAAGGAGTTCCTGAAATTGACGGAAGTCTTCAAAGACCATACGGTTGAATAAATCCGGACGGTGGAATTCGGCGCGGATAATCTGAAAAGAGAAAGGATTTACAAAGAGAACCTGGCGCTCCTTCCGGTGAACGGAAACGAGTTCCAGGGCCCACAGGCTTTCCTCCCGATGGCGGCGAACGGAGGCTGTATCGAAGTCAATCAGCAGAGGGCCCCCTAATAAAAGGGCAACGACTTCTTCCGGCTCCAGGGCAACCGGCAGAGCCGAGAAAAGATGGCTGCCCGTGGCTTGGCCCCGGTAATAGCGATTTTCTCCCGGATGATAAAGGTTCAATTCGCGGCCATCCGTTACTATATAGAACTGGGGTGTGCCCAATGGGCCTAAAGTTTCAGCCCGCAACAGCGCTGGCCGGCGGACAAAAAAGACCTGCTGGGCGCTAAAATTTTTTGCGGCCGCAGTAACTTTCACCTGGGCCAGGCCTTTCAGCCCTTCAATAGCCTTAAGGCGCGCCCGAACTTGATCCAGAAGCACTTCCGGCGGGGGAGTTTCCGGGAGGAGGGCGGGAAGAGTGGCGCAACCGCTTAATGAGGAGAAGACCGAAAAAAGGAGGAAAGGAATCCAACTCCTCATGGGCGTTTCTTTTCTTTCCGCAATTTTTTAATTTTTTCTTTCAGCTCGGTTTTTTTGGGGTCCAATTTCAGGGCCCGTTCATACATCATGATGGCTTTATCGATCAGTTTGCGGCTGGCGTAGGCATCGCCCAGATGCTCGGCAATCACCGGGTCTTCCGGGGCTAAGCGGTGGGCTTTTTCCAGTTCAATCACAGCTTTCTCTATTTCTCCTTTTTTGAAGTAAACCCAGCCTAGGCTGTCGGTGATATAGCCGTCATCTGGCTTCAGCTCCAGGGCCCGCTTGATGAGAGCCTCCGCTTCATCCAGGTTGATCCCTTTCTCGGCATAGGTGTAGCCGATGTAATTCAAAGCTTGCGGGTGGTCGGGATTGATCTTAAGGACCAGGCGCATCTGATTGATACACTCCTGCCAATTCCCGGATTTGTCGTAAAGGACTCCCAGGTTGAAAAGGATTTTTTCGTCCCGGGGAGCATACTCCAGGGCTTTTTGGAGAAGGCGGATTCCTTCCTCAAACTGGTTGGCTTTCTCGTAAAGAGACGCTAAGAAGCGGTAGAGGTTGGGGTTATCCGGTTTTACCTTTATTGCGGTTTGAAGAGAGGAGATGGCCTCTTGGGCCTTGTTTTGTTTATCGTAAATATAAGCCAGATGGATTTGCGCATCGACGTAGAACGAGGAGGAAGGCGGAACGCGCTTGAATTCATCCGCGGCCTGCTCGAACTCTTTTTTCTCCTCGTAAACGGTCCCCAGATAATAGCGCACTCGATCATTATCCGGTTTAGCGGAAAGAACAAGGGAGAACTGGGCGATGGCTTCTTCGAGGCGCCGCTGTTCGAAATAGATGAGCCCGATCTTTATGCGCACCTCTGTGTTATCGATGGTTAGTTTATCTACCTCATGGAATTCAGTCAGGGCTTCGTTTAGCTTGTTCTGGCGGATAAAAACCTGACCCAAGCGTTCATGGGCATCCGGGTTAGAAGGATTCAGTTCCAGGATGTCCCTGTAAACCTTAATGGCCTTTTCATACTCTTGCTGAATTTCATAAATCAGGGCTAAATCCATTAGAGCCGGCTCGAATTGGGGCTTGATTTCCAAGGACGCTTGGTAGTGCTTCTGGGCTTCAGCGAAACGCTTCGTCTCGGCATAGACGCGCGCCAGGTAGTAATGCCCCATCAAGGACTGGGGGTCGATTTCCAGAAGGGCCTTGAAGTTAGTAATGGCGTTTTCATAATTTTTTTGCTCGGCGTATAGAGTTCCCAGGAAGAGACGGGCTTCCTGGCTTTTGGGCTCAAGCTGGATTACTTTCTGGTAGGCCTGGAGGGCTTTTTCGGGCTGATTGAAAGAAAGGTATAAACCTCCCAGAAGAAGGTGCGCAGGAGCGCTATGGGGGTTGACCTGGATGGCTTTTTCTAACTCCTGCAGAGCTTTTTCTGGAAAGCCCTTCTTTAGATAAAGGGCAGCCAGATGAGTCTGCAGGTAGGCAGAAGTTTTATCCTGCTCCAGGGCTTTCTGGTACTGGTCGGCTGCCTGATCGATATCGCCCGCTTTTTGGTGAAGCTGGGCGAGGAGAAAATGGTAGTAGGATTTAGCGGCAGGGCCCGGCGGCAAAAATTCTTGGGCAGGGGGAGGGAGGGGTTTCACCGCTGCGCAGGCAGGGGCCATAAGCAAAACCAGAAGATAAAAACATGCCCTTTTCATTACGGACACTCGCAACCCTTCTATACTAATACCGACTGATTAAATAACCTGTCATTGCGAGGAGTGGAACGACGAAGCAATCCCCTGAAGAATGAGATTGCCGCGCCCCTTGGGCTCGCAATGACTTGTAAAGACATTTATTACGCTCGTATTAAGTCGCCCCTTAGGGATAATATATTCATAATACTATCTTGCTGAATCCACGTCAATTTTCTTTTAGCCCGACCGTCCGTCACTTTTATTTTTCAACCTCTATGGGTCAGGCGGGAGGGGGAAGGAATGTTTCAAATGGGTTGAGTAGATCGGATCAGACATCGATCATTAGTCATGATCTGCCAACCCCATTAGCCCTTCCTGAAAAATTCGCGGATCCATCTTCTTAAGCTGCGGGGAAATAATTGGTTTAAACGCCATTTGCCAAAGGATGTGCCGCTCAAGTTCCAACCCGGGAGCGATCTCGGTGATCATCATTCCTTCCCGAAGGCGCTCGATCACGGCCCGCTCGGTGATGAACATCACTTTCTGGCCCTTCCTTACGGCGTAGTCTCCGCTAAAGGTAATTTGCTCCACTTCGTTGACGAACTTCTTATGCGTTCCTTCCTTAAGGATTTCGATCTTTCCTCCGCCGACCCTGGTCTTCAGCCCTCCTGCGGTAAACGTCCCGCAGAAGATGATCGTCTTCGCTCCCTGAGAGATGTTGACAAAACCACCCGTTCCTGAAAGATTATCGCCAAACTTGCTGGCATTGACGTTGCCTTGCACATCCGCCTCGGCAAAACCTAAGAAAGCTCGGTCAAGACCTCCTCCGTCAAAGAAATCGAACTGGTAGGGCTGGTCGATCACCGCCTCGAAGTTGGACATCACCCCGAAGAGCACCCCTCCCGCCGGGATTCCCCCGATGAGCCCTTGCTCGATAAAGACGGTCATCCGCTCCTCAATGCCCTCTTCAGCGGCCACGGAAGCCACACCGTCCGGCATGCCCACGCCCATGTTGATGACAAATCCGGGACGGAGTTCCATGGCTCCTCTGCGGCCAATGACCTTCCGTTCGTTCAGGTCCATTTTCTCCAGGGTCTTAAGAGGGACTCTGACTTCTCCGCTAAAGGAAGGGTTGTATTCGTTGGCCACCGTTTGCCACTGTTCGGGATAGACGACAACCCTATCCACCAGGCTCCCGGGCACTTTGACGGTCTTGGGCGGAAGTGTCCCGGCCTTCGCCAGCCGCTTAACCTGAGCGATCACCAAACCTCCGGAATTATGGGCGGCCATGGCCATGGGCAGGATGTCCAGCCAGGCAGGTTCGAGTTCCAGGCTGATATTTCCTTTTTCATCTGCCGTGCTTCCCCGGATAAAAGCCACGTTTATGGGAAAAGAGCGGTAGAAGAGCCATTCTTTGCCAGCGAGTTTAATGACCTCAATGAGATCTTCCGTAGAGCGTTTGTTCAGCTTCCCGCCTTGAAGTCTTGGATCGACGAATGTCCCCAGGCCCACCTGGGTAATCAAACCTGGTCTCCCTCCGGCCACTTCTCTGAACCACTGGGACATGACCCCCTGAGGGAGGTTATATCCTTCGATCTTATCTTCCAGAACCAGCCTGGACATCAGGGGAGCCATGCCGTAATGGCCGCCGATGACCCTCTTTACCAGGCCCTCGTGAGCCAGGTAGCCTAACCCGGTGGTCTTTCGATCTCCCAGGCCGGATACATGAAAGAGAGTAAGGTTTCTGGGTTCCTTTGTCTCCAGATATCGGTCCCTAAGCGTTTTAATCAGGAGGTCAGGTTCGACATTCCCTCCTCCGGCGCCGTGAAGGGCCAGGACATCGCCATCGTTTACCAGACTCACCGCCTGGCGTGCGCTGATTACTTTACTTTCCATCTCTTTCCCCCTAAGCAGCCTTCGGAAACTTCTCTAACGCAGTTCCGTCGAGGACCACTACTCCTCTCTGATTGCGGACGATCGTGCGCAAGAGCAGCGTCCGCTTTTCCATATCTATTTCTTTGACTTCCACCTCCGCATAAACGGTGTCTCCAAAATAGACGGGAGCCAGAAAATGCATCTCATGCGCAAGGGTCACCGCTCCGGGAGCCACGAGTTTTGTAAGGGCAGAGGACATTATACCGGCAATCAAAAGACCGTGGGCGATTCTTTCCTTGAACCGCGTCCCCTTAGCATAGTCGGCGTTTACGTGGTGAGGAGCCAAATCACCGGTAATTCCTGCGTACAGGTAAACGTCGCTCTCGGAGACCGTCTTGGAGAAAAATTCTTTGTCGCCGATCTTAAAGTCAGTGATCTGCTTGATTTTCATCATCTGTCTTTATCCTCCTGCCTTGCCTTCGCACCATGGAATGAAAAAACTGTCTTTGGGGCGAGTCAAGAATATGAAAGAGGGAGTTGCCTGTCAAGAGAAAAGGCCGCAAACCATACTCCGGGCCGCGATTATGTTCGGAACTTTCATCCTCCTCATCATCCTTAGGGTGCCGGTGGCGTTTGCCCTCGGCCTGGCCTGCCTTCCGATTTTCGCCCTGGATGATCGGCTAACACCTATCCTCATGCTTGGCGAGATGACCAAAGCTTACAACGCGTTTATCCTGCTCGCCGTTCCCTTTTTTCTTCTGGCCGCAAATATCATGAACGCCGCAGGAATCACGGAACGGCTGATCGACCTGACCCGCTGTCTGGTGGGCCAGTTCCGGGGAGGATTGGTCTACATCAACGTTGTGGTGAGCATGCTCTTTGCCGGCATTTCCGGTTCCTCGACGGCCGATGCCGCCGGAATAGGTTCGCTCATTATTCCGGCCATGAAAAAGCAGGGCTACGACCCGAGCTTTTCCGTGGCCATCACGGCCTGTTCGTCGGTTATGGGGGTCATCATCCCGCCCAGCATCCTCATGGTCGTCTGGGGCGGGGTAATGTCCGTATCCATCGGAGCATTGTTCCTGGCCGGGTTTATTCCGGGAATCATGGTGGGGCTGTCGCAGATGGCCACAACGTTTGTCTATGCCCGGCTTCGGAATTATCCCATCTACGCTCGGGCAACTATGCGGGAGTTCCTCCTGGCCTTCGGTCGGGCATCCTTTGCCATGATGACGCCGGTCATCATCATTGGAGGAGTGGTGGGCGGCTTTTTCACTCCCACCGAAGCCTCGGTCATTGCCGTTCTTTACTCTTTAGCTATCGGAATTTTTTTCTACCGGACCATCGGATTGCGGGAATTTCGCAAAGTTCTCTATGAGAGCGCCCGCCTGGCCTCCATTTCCCTTTTTTGCATCGGAACCGCTTCGGCCTTCGGCTGGGTGCTGGCCTATTATCAAATCCCCAAGACGATCATCAGCATCATGGCGCAATGGGGAGCGGGTGTGACCACCGTCGGATTGCTCGAAGCTGCTGCGTTCCTGTTCATCGGGTGCTTCATCGACGCGGTTCCCTCCATCATCATCGTCGGCCCCCTCCTGGCACCGGTGGCGGCATCCGTGGGGATGCATCCCGTTCACTTTGCCATCATCGGAGTCATTTCCCTGGCTTTCGGGTTGGTCACCCCGCCTTATGGTCTTTGCCTTTTGATTGACTGTCACATTGCCGGGGTCAAAGTCTCTCAAGCCCTCAGGGATGTGGTGATCATTCTGGTGCCCATGCTTCTTATGCTTATTCTCATCATTCTTTTCCCCGACCTGATCCTTTTCATTCCCCGGCTGTTCATGCCGAAGTTTGTGTAAAAAAATTTTGTACTTTTCCCCTTCCCGAATGTTTTTCTTCTTCTGCTCTTCCGTCCCGTGGCCAAGGATCATGTGGGACATCAGTTTTAGGAGCAATTGGGCATCGGCCACTGCGGCGGAAGCCCTGGCCAATTCTTCTTCCACGATAGACCAGCTCACTGCATCGGCGCCTGACCCGCCGTATTCCGGCGGAAGGGTCATGGATAGAAGACCCAGTTCCGCCATCCTTTTATAAATCTTCCAGGGGAAGGCATCGGTGCGGTCAATCTCTGCGGCTACCGGCTTGACTTCGGTTTCGGCAAAGTCCCGGGCCATATCCCGGATCATCTTTTGTTCTTCGCTTAAATCAAAATTCATACCCTTACCTCCTTGTGATCAATCCTCTGCTCTTTACCCGCCAGCATGCCTACCTTCAGCAGTATATCGGTTTTGAATGACAAAAAAAGATGACTGCCGGGATGATGATCATGTTTAATTTCTTCATAAACCATCTTTGATGTTCTCGTAAAAAGTCCCGTTTTCGTCATTGCGAGGAGTTCCGCCAATGCGGGACGACGCAGCAATCCCGTATTTTCAAGGACTTATAAAAACGCGATTGCTTCGCTTTCGCTCGCAATGACTCTTCTGCCGACTTTTTACGAGATCATCATCTTTTTTTGTATCACTTTAGCTATTTGAAAGCCAGCCCAAACATACTGGGTTTTCAAACCCGCGAATCCGGGAACACCAGGCAATTTTTTTTTGACAAGCGCCATTAATAAATGTAAGAATCCGAATATGGCCAGAGTGGTGATATTAGGATACCCGCATCAAATAATTTAACGAGGAAAGAGTAAAAAGGTGGGAGACCAAAGAAGGAAAAATAGTATGGTGTCCCGGGAAAAGGAGGTGCTGCAAAAAAACAAGGGGAAGGGAAAATAATTTAATTCATTCATTGCTTACTTACAAAAAAGGAGGGCTTATGGTGAAAAAAATTGGATTGTTGGCAATCGTTGTAATGGTTTCAATCGGCCTGAGCGGCACTTATGGGGCAGCTCAGCAATTTCCTTCTAAAGACATTACCTTAGTTGTCCCCTGGGCCGCAGGCGGGGGAACGGATACGATCGCCCGAACCCTGGTTAAAAATGCCAAGAAACACTTTGGCGTTAATGTAAATGTTGTCAACAGGACCGGGGGCTTAGGAGCCGTCGGGATGGGATCTGTGACTACTGCGGCTCCGGATGGCTATACGGTGGGAGTCATAACCTTTCATTTGAGCAACTATCGGATGATGGGTCTGGCCCCCCTTTCTTACAGGGATTATAGCCTCATTCAATTAATCAACCGGGAAGGGGCTGCCGCAAGTGTCGCGGCCAATTCCAAGTTTCAGACCTTGAAGGATTTAATCGAATTTGCCAAGGCAAACCCTGGAGTTGTGACTGCGGGGCACGCCGGAGCAGGAAGCGTTCAACATCTCTCTCTCGCCTCCCTGGGTTTGCGGGAAAAGGTAAAATTCGTTCATGTGCCCTTTGATGGCTCCGCTCCAGCCCGGACTGCGGTTGTGGGGGGACATGTGACCGTGGCCGTTACCACCATAAGTGAGGTTCTGCAGCTTTATCGCGGCAAGATGGTCACGGTTCTCTACCACGAAGACACAAAGCGGCATTGGCTCTATCCCGATGTTCCCACGATAACCGAGGCCGGTTTTCCCAACGCCAAAATTATCTATGACTGGCGGGCCTTGGGAGCACCCAAAGGAGTTCCAGTGGATCGGATGAAGGTCTTGATCGACGGGTTCAAGAAGTGCTTTGATGATCCTGAGTTCCAAAAAATGGCCTATGATTTAGGGTTAGCTACTGTTTACCTGGACTCCAAAAGTCTGGAAACTTTTCTAGCAGAGATGGAGGAGTTACACAAGCCCGTGCTGGAGAGCGTAGGGTTGCTTAAAGAGACTAAGTAACTCTGGTTCAGGGGCGGCCGGAAATCTGCCGCCCCTATATGAAAAAGGGATGGACGATGAAAAAGGTGGATATAGGGGTAGGCGGCGGGTTACTGACCTTGAGCATATGGCTATTTTGCTATGCGGGAAGATATAAGGATTTGGCAGTTATGGGATACGGCCCTGATCTCTTCCCCCGCATTCTGGCCAGTATGATGATTTTCTTAGCATTAGGCTTAATCATCAATGCCCTCCTGGGAAAATCCTTAAAGAAAGAGGACAACATTGATCCCAGGGGGTTTTTGCGGGTCTTGATCTCGATTGGAATCTGTATCGGCTACCTTTTTTTGATAAATGGCCTTGGGTTTGCAACTTCCACTTTTCTCTTCCTTTTCGTCTTGATGACCCTGTTGAAACAGAAAAGGATTTTTTTAAGGATCGGCGCCTCCTTCATAGTTTCAATAACTGTCTGGTTTATATTCAGATATGTTCTGGTTATTCCCTTGCCCGAAGGTTTGTTAATTTAATTGTATAGGAATTTGCTTTTTTATCCCCCTCCCCCCATCCCCCTATCGCCAGGGGAGGGGAGATACTGGGGGGATCCAAAATTCCCTCCCCCTGGATGGGGGAGGGTTAGGGTGGGGGTGTTAATAACTTGATTGTATAGGAAATTCCTTTTTGGACACGGATGTACACAGATTATCGGGATAAAATAAAAAGAAATAAATATCTGCGGTTATCTGTGAAAATCTGTGTCCCAATAAATTTAAGTTAAAAAAGGCGTGAAAAGGATGGATTGGAATCTTCTCCTGTTGGGTTTTAGCAAGGTCCTGCTCAATCCGGTCAACCTTCTTTTTGTCTTTATTGGAGTGACCGCGGGAATCATCGTCGGTGCACTGCCTGGTCTTACGGCCACCATGGGGGTGGCCCTTTTAATTCCCTTCACCTTCGGTTTGGACCCCGTCCAGGGCTTAGTCATGCTGGTTGGCCTTTTTACCGGGGGTATCTATGGGGCGTGCATTTCCTCCATCCTGATCGGTATTCCCGGGACGCCAGCGGGCGCGGCCACCCTCCTGGATGGCTATGCCATGAATAAAAAAGGGCAGGCGGGCAAGGCCATGGGCATGGCGGTCATTGCTTCTTGGTTTGGAGGGACGATCGGCGCCCTGATTATGACCTTTGCCTCTCCCCAGATTGCCAAGGTGGCTCTGGAATTTGGGCCTCCGGAATTCTTCGCCCTGGCTTTTTTTGGATTGGGCATCATTATTACCGTCTCCGGCAGATCGATCCTTAAGGGTTTGATTTCAGGGATCTTCGGGCTTATGCTTCCTCTTATCGGTTTTGATCCCATCTCCGGAGCTCCTCGTTTAACTTTTGGTTCAATGGAGCTTCTGGGAGGAATCACCTTGATCCCTGTTCTTATTGGCCTGTTTGGTTATTCCCAGGTTTTCCAGGGAATAGAGAAGATCCTGGTCCTGCCTGCGATAAAAACCGAATTAAAAAATTTAATCCCCAAACTGTCTGAGATCAAAACGGTCTTGGCAACCATGGTGAAATCTTCCCTGTTCGGCGTATTCATCGGAGCTGTTCCCGGAACAGGGACGGATATAGCGGCCTTTGTCTCTTATGGCGAGGCCAAGAGGTCATCCAAACACCCTGAAAAATTCGGGACCGGAATTCTTGAAGGAGTAGCTGCCCCCGAAAGCGGGAATAATGCCTGCGCCGGCGGAGCCATGGTGCCCATGTTAACTTTAGGAGTTCCCGGAGATGCGGTGACCGCCGTTTTGATGGGAGCTCTGACGATTCATAATTTTCAACCTGGCCCCATGTTATTTAAGGATCATCCAGAAGTTGTTTACCCCATCTTTGCGGCGATGATTTTAGCCCAATTTGTCATGCTGTTTGTGGGGTTAGGGGGAGCGCGCTTTTTTGCCCGGCTGATCAATATTGATAGAAGGATTCTGACGCCGATTATCTTTTTACTTTGCGTCATCGGTTCTTATGCCATGCGCTTCAGCTTTTTTGATGTGGGGGTTTCCCTGGTGATTGGAATCATCGCTTACTTCATGAACTATTATGGTTATCCCGGATCTCCTATTCTTCTGGCTATCATTCTCGGGCCCATGGTGGAGCAAAACATGCGCAGGTCCCTGGTGATTTCCCATGGGGATCCCACAATCTTCTTTACCAGGCCGATTAGCGCGGCTTTCATCTTTATCGGAATTTTCATTATGATCACCTCGTACTACCGGGTTAAAAAAGCCATGGACAAAGAAGCCCTATCCTCCTTCGCCCAGGAGAAAGAAAAATCAAAATGAGAGGCCTACGCCTGCTGAATGCCAAGGCAAAAGTTTCTCCGGCCACCGGCGGGACCAGGCGCAAAATACCGGCCCAAGCGGGATTCCGGAAGATTGCTTATCAAGGATAACCAACCACTTTGGGTTTAATACGAACGGAGATAAAAAGGAGAGCTGATGGGTTTGGCAAAAGGAACTTTGACGTTTTCAAGATATCACACCCTGGGAGAGTTACCCCATTCCTTCCATGATTTCGTAAATAGGCAGCTTAAAAAGTACGCTTTTCAGGAATTATCTTTAAAAACAGAGGAAAAATCTCTGGGCTGGACCAGTCTGGAAAATCCCCTGGACACAAATTTTGAGCATGCCAACTATTCCTTCGCAGATTACCTGATTTTTTCTCTGCGTATAGACCGGAAAATCATCCCCCCGTCTTTAATGAAGGTAAAGCTCCTTCAGGCAGAAAAGAAATTTTCGACCGGAAGCAGAAAAAGGGTCCTGCCCAAAGAACAAAGGGATGAAATCAAAGAGCGGGTTCGCTTGGAACTCCTGAGTAAAACATACCCCGTGCCCTCATTTTATGAGGTCTGCTGGTCACCTTCCCAAAAATGCCTTCTCTTCAGTTCCCTTTTAAAAAAAGCTGCCCAGGAGTTTGAGGAATTATTCAAAAGAACATTTGATCTCGCCCTGTCTCCTTGTGTTCCTTGGGATGGAAATGCCGTCGATGGGCCAACGGCCGAAAAAATCGCTTCTCTCAAGGAAGGAGTTTTTTTAGCCCCGCAAAGCACAAACCCGGCAAACCCCAATCCGGCTTTTCTGGGCAGGGAATTTTTGACCTGGCTGTGGTTCAAAAGCCAAGAACGGGGGGGCGGCATCATGCTCCCCGGGGTGGGCGATATCGAAGTCAACTTTAGCAGGCGTATGGTCCTGGAGTCAGGCGCGGGAGAGTATGCCGAAAGCGTTGTTTGCCAGGGGCTCCATGCCGACTTGAAGGAAGGGAAGGCAGCCATCCGCGAAGGGAAAAAAATAAAAGAAGCAAGGATTCAACTCGGAAGGGGCGCGGACAAATGGGAGTTCACCCTGAAAGTGGATCAATTTCAATTTCAGTCTTTAAGGCTGGAATCCGGGATCGCTTTGGGCGAAGAAGAGAAGGATTCACAGGGGCGAATTCTGGAAAGAGTCTATTTAATAGAAACAGCCCTAAAGACCCTGGACCAGATATTCTCCTTCTTCCTCAGCATCCGAATGTCTTCCCAATGGCCATCCGAAGAGATCCCCCGCTTAAAGAAATGGATACAGCGATAACAAAAAGGGGGAAAGGGGTTAAAAAAGAAATGGCCCAGCTTCGGGCCATCGCCCGCTTTGCCCTGGGCCAAATCCCAGATCCTTGATTCAACCTTTATTTATTTAACAGCTACACGACCCGCATGTCTTGGCCAGATTGGAAGATATGCGATACCCGGATCCCCTAACGGTGTTGATATAATCCACCTGGATGGGTTTCACCTGCTCATACAACTCTTTATTGACGGCGTAAGTTATTCCATCTTCCTTAAAAACCTGGTCATCTTCTCTTGGCTCATCCAGAGCCATACCCAAAGAGGGCCCAGATCACCCGCCCTGGGACATCATGATCCTGATCGAAGGGATCGTTTCCTTGTCCTTAAAATACTCTTTGATCATCTCCGTAGCTTTCTCCGATACTTGAAACATCCTTACCCCCTTTTATTATTATAGGATGAGCTTCTTGCAAAAGTCCGTAATTTACCCTTCGACAGGCTCAGGGTGAACGGGCTTAGGTTGAAATTATTTAGTTTTTCCGTTCGTGGTGAGCTTGTCGAACCACAAAAAAATACTTTTGCAAGAGGCTCAGGATCATCTCCAAATTAATACGAGCGTAATAAATGTCTTTACAAGTCATTGCGAGCTAAAGGGGCGCGGCAATCTCATTCTTCATGGGATTGCTTCGTCGTTCCACTCCTCGCAATGACAGGTTTATTTAATGCGTCGGTATTAATTTGGAGATGATCCTTATTATACTAAACCGATACGGATAATGGTAAAAAAATTAACCCTTCCCTTTCGTTGCCCAAAACTGCTGTGAGCGAAAATGGGTTAATTTAGGTGCCGTAGCGGTAATACTCAGTTACCAGCAGTTGATTGTCGACCTTGTTTACGCCTTCGAGGGCAGCCACCGCCCGCTGGCAATTTTCCTTATCCACGCCAGAAGTAACCGCGCCCCGTAAAGTAACCGCCCCTTTTTCCACCTGGATGTTAAGATGGCGGATGTCGAGACCAAGGAGGCCAAGAAGCGTGGCTTCCACCTTCTGGAACAGGGCCAGATCAGCCAGTTTTTCTTCGGCTCTTTTTTCGCTCTCCTTTATTTCCGGGGACTGGATGGATTCCAGGATCATTCTCGCCGCTGTTTCTACCGAAAATTTATGGGTGTTGATCACCAGGTCGTAGAGGTTTGGATCCTCCCAGTCCACATCGAAGAAGGAATGGATAAACCCGGCTGAATCCCGGTCGCTGCGCCGAAGGGTCCGGGTTGTATGTTTCTCATCCCCTCTTTCCTTTTCCATGATCCTTCTCAGGCGAACCTCAAAAGGAGCCACTATGCGCAGGTGCAAAACTCCGGGAAGGTCTTTCAGCAAAACCTGCCCTCCTCTGCCCACGATCACCACATTCCCTTTCCCGGCTAAATCAAAAATGACTGCCTGGAGGAAATGAAGGAATTTCCTTCTCTGAACCTGCCAGGAGTCCCAGAAGGGGGGCTTCTTTTCATCAAACCTTTCCACATCTGGTGATAGCAGACCAAATTCTGCCAGGGCTTTCCCAATCCGCTCTTTGTCCACATATTCATAATTGAGCCGACCGGCCACTTCCTGGGCTATCTCCGTGCCCAGACTTCCCCCTTGCCTGGAAATGGTTAACACCGACATGGCCAAGCCTCCTTTCTGCCCGGTAATGTATTTCCCTTTTCCGGGCGGTTAGACAGGGCATAACCCATAACCGACTGGTGATGTAATAAGAAAACCCCTCTCGCGCTTAACCCCCTACGAAATATCTATTTTGCAGCGGAACGAATTTGCCGCTTTAAGTATAAGGCAAAAAATAAAAATAAAAAAGATGATAAATTCAGGTTCTTACTCTCAAATTCGGCCATAAGAAACAGAGGTAAAAAACTCAATTGAAATCAGCATGTTAAGGAGGGTGTGAAGTTTTTTTAAAAAAAGGTTGACATCTTCTTTTATTCGCGTTTT
Source organism: Deltaproteobacteria bacterium (assembly GCA_016875165.1). Classification (GTDB taxonomy): domain Bacteria; phylum Desulfobacterota; class SM23-61; order SM23-61; family SM23-61; genus JAHJQK01. The sequence goes on along the minus strand of VGSF01000011.1, from coordinate 39,620 downwards.
AATCCTATTCGTATTAAATATTAATATATATAAGTATAGAAAATGGAAAAAGTTAGCCGGTGGCGGCAGCGGATTAGCCAGTTGCGGAAGATTCGGGGTCTTTTAGAGAATCGACTCATGAAACCCAAGGGGATGCGGGTGGGTTCGGTGGTTAGGCAATACATGTTTTGTGGGAAACCTTCTTGCGCTTGTCATCGGGATGCGCAGAAGAAGCATGGTCCTTATTATTATCTTTCCTACAAGGAAAAAGGGAAGAGCCGGTACAAGTATTTGGGGAAGGCGACGAGTCCTGAGGTGGAGCGGGCTCGAAACTATCAAGGGTTTCAGCGGGGGATGGCGCAGTTGGGAAAGATTCACCGGGAGATCATCGGGTTGTTATGGAAGATTGGGGAGGGGAAGATGGAGAAGGGGGATGGAGAGTAGCTGGCAGTTTTATGAGCGGGCGCAAAAGGAGGTTTATCGGAAGTTGAAGGCACTGGGAGGAGGCGAAAGAAGTTAAGGTTTTGGGGGTGCGGGGTCTTCTCTCCTATGATCAATTTGGAGAGCAGGGGCACGAGAGGAGAAAAGGGCGGAAAGATTTTAGGGCGAATCCCATCAATGGGATCATGGTGGTGCGTTGGGCGGGGAAGAAGTATGAGGTTGGGGAGGAGAAGATTTTTTTGACCAGCCTTTCGGTCGGCCGGCCTTAAGATCAACCGGTTCCAAAGAGAGATCGAATAAACCAACAGGCGGCTTTTGTCTCCCAAAAGCTAAAGGGATAATTTTTTCTTCAATTCGCAAGAGACCCGACTCCTTCCCCTTCCCCTTCTTCTCCTTCAAATCACCTGAGAAAAACGAACAGATATTCCTTTTTCCATAAGAACCACGCCGCTGGTTTTCAAAACTTTAAAAACCCCCGCCCCTCACTGTCGTCCTTATGGCGGAATTTCAAGACAAGCCCGTCTCTACTTGACAAATGGATTTTTATATTGTAAAAACCGAGAACGACTATGAGGAGCGGTAAATTTCGTGATCCCCACAAGTACCCAGATAGAATATAATAAAGGACGCTACCAATATTTCTGAAGGTAAGAAGGAAAAGGAATTTCCTCAAAAAAGGTGGATCACATGACCCAGGAAAAAAAACAGAAAAGCAGTAAGGTTCGTCAGGACTGGATTCAAATGGACGCCCTTTGTTGCGGGATGGATTGGGACGAGGCGGACTTAAGCAAGCCGCAGATCCTTGTTGAAGACGTGTTCGGCAGCAGCCATCCAGGAAGCATCCACCTGGACCGCCTGGCCCAGGAGGTTTCCATCGGAGTTTTTCAGGAAGGTGGAAAACCAGCCGGTTTCCATGGCACCGACATTTGCGATGGCTGGGCCATGCTCCATAGCGGGATGAATTACAGTCTCCCCTCCAGGGAAGCTCTCTGCGACCTGGTGGAGATCCATGGCCGGATCATTCCCTGGGACGGATTGGTGGTCATTTCCTCCTGCGACAAATCCGTTCCCGCCCATCTAATGGCCATGGCCCGCCTGAATATCCCGGCCATTCATTTCCCCGGAGGAACTAACCGCGTTGGCCCCAATATGTCCCATAGCCTGCTGGTCGGGGAAACCGCTACCCGGATGCGGCGGGGAGAAGACGTCTCCCGGGAAGTCCGGGATTATAAACTTTCCGCCTGCCCGGGGGCCGGGGCCTGCCAGTTCATGGGAACAGCCAGTACCATGCAGTGCATGGCGGAAGCGCTGGGAATAGCGCTCCCTGGGACTGCCCTCATTCCGGCCAGCCTTGCGGAAATCGGGCGACTGGCGCGTCAGGCCGGCCGGCAAATTATGGAACTTAGTAGAAAGGGAATCCGGCCCGCGGACATCCTGACGCCGGCAGCCTTTGAAAATGCCATGAAGGTCCATGCGGCCATCAGCGGTTCAACGAATGCCCTCCTGCACCTGCCGGCCATAGCCCATGAGTTAGGGATCAAGATCGATGCCGAGCGCTTTGACCGTCTGAACCGGGAGATCCCCTATCTGGCCAATGTTCAGCCATCAGGGGTCTATTTGGCCGAGCTTTTCTGGTATGCCGGGGGGGTTCCCCGAGTGCAGATGGAACTCCGGGATTTCCTGGATCTGAAAGTCCTGACTGTAACCGGCAAAACCCTCGAAGAAAATCTTGGACATCTGGAAGAAGAAGGTTTCTTCCGGAGAGGAGAGGGATATTTAGCCAATTTTAAACTGCAAAGAGAAGAAGTCATCAGAAAGGCCAAAGATAGCAAGGGATTCGGTTCCATCGCTGTCCTCAAAGGGAATATTGCTCCGGAAGGAGCGGTGGTCAAGTATGCCGCCGTGTCTCCGGAAATGTTGAGCCATGAAGGACCGGCGCGAGTGTTTAACCGGGAAGAAGAAGCCCTGCAAGCCATTCTTCAGGGAAAAATTAAACCGGGTTCGGTGATCGTCCTACGCTATGAAGGCCCGCGGGGAAGCGGTATGCCGGAAATCCTGGCTACCACAGAGGCTCTGGCTACTAATCCGGATTTGAACAATACAGCTATTATAACGGACGGAAGATTTTCAGGAGCCACGCGAGGCCCCTGCATCGGCCATGTCTCCCCGGAAGCGGCCAGGGGCGGCCCGATTGCCGTGGTGGAGGATGGAGATTGGATTCAGATTGATATTCCCAACCGGGTTCTTTCCGTTGTTGGATGTGGGGGCAAGCAAATTGGTTCCCAGGCCGCCGAGAGTATCCTGGCCGAGCGATTAAAAAGATGGCAACCGCCAATCGTGCAGCATCCTCAAGGACTCCTCAGGCGTTACTCACGACAGGCAGAATCAGCTATGAAGGGCGCATACCTGATGGAATGATATCCTGAAAACCCTTTTAAAGTAGCCACAGAGGGCACAGAGATCACAGAGCTATAACCAATATTTTTTAAAAAAACGACTTAGAGCACTGATGAGCGCAAACAAATCCAGATAAAAATCTTAACAAATTTTTCAGAAATTGAACGTTAGTAGTCAAATTGTAGGGGCAACCTTCCGTGGTTGTCCATTTTACGGGCGGCCACAGAGGACCACCCATACGTTTATTAACAAAATTTAGAGATTTTGCACGTTAGTAGGAAGGAGTTTTTAAAAACATGATTAAGAAAAAGTAATGGATACTTTTAGACACTTTTAGCACTTGACACGTATTCTTCACTTTTTTTTAATCATGGTTTTAAAACTCTGTGATCTCTGTACTACTAAAGTTGTAACACTTTAGCTCTTTGAAAAAAGGTGAGTTGTAAAGGCCAAGGGATTCCAGGGGCCGGGGGCCAGAGCGGAACGCTTGGAATCATAAGGCGCTTATTTCTCCGCATAAGGGGCGGGCAAGAACCCCCGCCTCCTCCGGAGGAAAAGATCTTTTGTCCTCGTGGCCAAGCGGAAACCCAACCGATGCTTCCGGCGCGTTCCGCTCTAACCCCCGGCCCTCAACAAAGGCTTTAATACCATTTTTTAAAAGCGCTAAACTGTTACCTAAAGTTCAATTTCTGAAAATTTTATTAAACATATTTTAATTTTATCTGTGTTTATCGGTGGTTATCTGTGTCCTAAATTGTCTTTTTTTAGATATTTCTTTATATCTCTGTGATCTCTGTGTCCTCTGTGGCTAATTTAAAAATCGAAAGGAGGTTCAAAATGAGCAGCGAAAGTGTAGTGAAATACGACGAAAGGGGCGTGATGGATGGGGGTACCGTCGGCCTGCCGCGGAAGATGAGCCGGGAGATCTGGCTGCAGGAAGTTTTCCCGGAATGGGGCACCTATCTGAATTATGAGATCGATCAATTCAAAGTCAAACCGGGAACAGGGGCCATGTGGTATTTCGGCGGGCCGTCTTTTGCCCTGAAATCCCAGGCCGGCGCGGTTTTCACGGTTGACCTGTATGCCGGTCCGAGCCTTTTTACAGATCCCTCTTACTGCGGGGTCTGCCGCACCAGCGGGGCGGACAAGCTCTACTGGATGCGCCTTAATCCCCACGTAATTGATCCCTGGAAATTCAAACGCCTGGACGCGGTCTTCATTACCCACCACCACCAGGACCACATGGATTTCTATACGGTGGCCGCAGCTCTGCAGACCACCAAGTGCAAGTTCGTCGGCCCTCCGGAAACATGCCGGCGCTTGAAGAAAAATATGGGAGTGCCTGAAGACCGGATCATCGTGGCCCGGGTGGGGGAGAGCATCAAGATTGAAGACATGAAGATAGACATCGCCCCCAACTTCGACGTAATCGTCACCAAGACCGGTTTCGACACACCCCAGCCCTTTGACGAAGTGGCCGCCAGTTACATCTTCAACACGGAAGGCGGCGGGATCGCCTTCCTGGGAGATACGCTATACCATAACGGATACCGCATGGTCGGGGAGAAGTACAAGATAGAAGTGGTCTGCATGGACATGGGCAATAACGCTCCAGGATATACCGACAAGATGTCTCCCTGGGACGTGTGGCGTGTGGCCGAAGCCTTGAATGCCAAGGTGGTCATCCCCGATCACTTTGACAACTGGGCGAACTGCTATGAAGACCCCAAGTACCTGGTGGATATTGTCAATGGAAAGAATAAGGAAAACCGCCCGGAGATGAAGACCGTCATCCTGCTTCCGGGAGCCAGATACATCCACCCCGATGATCAGAATATCAACCGCTACGTTTACCCTGACTGGCGCGAATGGATGGATTGGAGAAAGAGCGTGGAGTACGGACTCACCAACAAGTAAAAAACTCAATCCTTGAAGGAAGGGTGTGCCTGTCTGTTCTAATTCGGCGCACCCTTCTATCGCCTGCTTCTAAATCCGCACTTGATTTCATGCTTAAGATCATATTTTGGGTGAAAGTAATCTGGAAAACAACACCAGATTGGGGATTGCCCCGTAGGCTGTTTGAAGGGCCATAGAGTAGAGATGAATTGGGGGGAGAAAAAATCAGCTGCTCCAAAATAGATTCATAAATTCATGACCGTCCCCATCATTGCTGCGAAACCTCCGGCAACAATTCAGTCCAACTTAAGGCGACCGTGTTTTTTTATATGCTCTACCAGACCCCCCTCGCGGATGATGGCCTGCATAACTGGGGGCAAGGGTGGGGCGGTCATTTCTCGGCCCGTGGTGATGTTTTGCAAAGTGCCGGTGCCCAGGTCAATTTCCAGCTCATCGCCGTCATTGATCTGGTCGGTGTCCAGGATCAGAGCAGGCAACCCGGAATTGATCGCATTGCGGAAGAATATCCGGGCATAGTTTTTGGCCAACACGGCGGCGATGCCGCACAGTTTGATCATGATCGGGGCATGCTCCCGACTGGAGCCAAAACCGAAGTTTTCCCCCCCCACCACGAAGTCTCCCGGCTTTACTTTGGAGATGAAATCCGGGCGGACATCCTCAAAGCAATGCTTGGCAAACTCAGGTAAGTTGCTGCGCAGGTAAAAGAAACGGCCGGGAGCGATGTGATCGGTGGTGATCCCATGGCCGAATTTCCAGGCTTTCCCCTTTATTTTCATCGTCCAACCTCGGTCATCCCCGACTTATAAGAATTCTCGCGGATCGGTGAGTCTTCCGGCAATGGCCGTGGCTGCTGCCGTGGCCGGTGAGGTTAAATAAATAAAACCTTTGGGATTTCCCATGCGCCCCTCAAAATTGCGATTCTGGGTTCCCACGCAAACTTCCCCGTCAGCGAGGATCCCCTGATGAACTCCCACGCAAGGGCCGCAGCCCGGCCCGGTCAAGACTCCTCCCGCTTCTAAAAAAGTCCGAAGGGTTCCATCGGCCATGGCCTCGAGAAAGACTTTTTTCGAGCTCAGGGTGACAATCAATCGCGTTTCCGGGCCTACCCGGCGCCCTTTGAGGAATCGGGCGGCGATATGGAGGTCCTCCAGACGACCGTTGGTGCAAGTGCCGATCAAGACTTGGGCCACATTCACTCTCTCGACCTGGCTTATGGGCTTGACCTGGTCGACAAAATGAGGACACGCAACCATGGGCTCCAGCCGGGAAAGATCGAACTGAAATTTCCGCTCGTAGCGAGCATCGGAATCGGGAGCCAGTTCTCGGTAATCATGTTCCCGGCCATGCTCCCGGAGAAAAAGGCGGGTTAGGGTATCGGAGGGAAAAAGTCCAGCTTTGGCGCCGCATTCAATGGCCATATTCGAAATTGTGGCCCGAGCGGCCACGCTGAGTTTTTCTAGGGCAGGGCCGATAAATTCCAACGCCTTATACGTCGCCCCATCCGCACCGATCGTGCCGATAAAATGGAGGATAAAATCTTTGCTGTATACTCCGGGGGACAAGGCGCCCTTAAGATAAACCTCGAACGGTTCAGGCACGCGCATCCAGGTATGGCCGAAGGCCATGGCCGCGGCTATATCGGTTGAACCCATCCCCGTGGAAAAAGCGGCCAGAGCCCCCAGGGTACAGGTATGGGAGTCGGCCCCCAAGATCAAATCTCCAGGGCGGGCAAACTTCTCGCTTACAATGTTGTGCGAAACGCCCTCCCCGATATCGAAAAGAACGGCTCCGGTTCGCCGGCAGAAATTCCTCAGGGATTGATGGTCATTGGAATGCTCCAAACGGGGACTCGGAGCCGCATGGTCCAAAAATACTGCGCATTGGGAAGGGTGATTCAGCTTCTTAATTCCCATGGCTTCCATTTGCTGCACGGTAAGCGGCGCGGTCCCGTCATGGGCGTAGGTGAAATCCACCTTAACCATGGCGAACTCACCCGATTTCACATCATGACCCGCATGGTGACTCAAAATTTTTTCCGCCAGCGTCTTACCCATCAACCTTCTCCCTTAAGGATCAATTCTTAACCAATGGCGACCCCTGCAATCGCCCCCGGGCCGAATTCTTCGGGATGACGGATCCACATTCCCCCATCCGCGTAACCCTATTTCGGTATGAACCTGAATCACAAACGACCTTTGCTGAGTCCTTTATTTATCCTTGCCCTTTCGGTGTTGGCGAATAAAGTCCAGAATCATAGGATAGAACATCACCAAAACAGCAACTACCAAGAGAGTCAAAGATATAGGTCGGGTTAAGAAGATGGTAAAACTTCCGTCAGAAATAATCAAGGAGCGTCGGCAGTGCTCCTCAAACATCCTGCCTAGTACCAAAGCTAGAATCATGGGAGCTAGGGGAAAATCTAATTTTTTTAATAGAAAACCGATGATTCCGAAGACAAACATAATATAGAGATCAAATATGTTATTATTGAAAGCGTAAACGCCCACCAGGGAGATCTCCAGCACTAATATCGCAATAATAGGAAAAGAAAGCCGAAGGACTTGTACGAAGACGCCGATAAGGGGGATGTTGAGAATCAATAACATAACATTACCCACATACATACTCGCAATGAACCCCCAGACAAAGGTGGGATGTTCTTTAAAAAGTAACGGCCCAGGCTGAAGACCGAGCATCATTAAGGCTCCTAACATTACTGCGGTTACATTCGATCCAGGGATACCCAGGGTCAAAAGGGGGACCATGGCACCTCCAGTAGCTGCATTGTTGGCGGCCTCGGGTCCAGCTACCGCCTCCATGACCCCCGTTCCAAACTTTTCAGGATACTTGGAAACTCTCTTTTCCGTTGCATAAGAGATGAAAGATGCAATGGTGGCACCGGCGCCGGGAAGCACCCCTGTGGTAAAACCAATGAAGGTTGCTCGGATGGTTGGCCAGAACGAAACCTTGAGATCATTAAGGGACGGAAGGAGATTGGTCCATTTCCCGTATGAGAGTCTTTGGCCAAATTTGGACTTCGTTACAACATTATCAAGGACTTCGGCAATAGCAAAGACACCAATGGCCACCACCAGAAAGTCGATCCCATCGAGAAGATAAATGGAGCCAAAATGGAAGCGGGGGATTCCGGTGATGACGTCAGAACCTACGGTGGCGAGGATAATGCCCAATACCGCTGAAATGCCTCCCTTTAAGGCATCTCCAGTGGATAATACAGCGACCGCCGCAAATCCCATGACCATAAGGGAAAAATACTCCGGGGCTCCAAAACTTAGGGCAAAACTGGCCAGCAATGGGGCAAAGAAGGTCAAAAAAATAACGCTTAAAGTTCCTGCAACAAAAGATGCAATAGCGCTGATACCCAGGGCGGGGCCAGCCCTTCCCTTGAGGGCCAGTTCATATCCGTCAATGGCAGTCATCACTGATGAGGACTCTCCGGGAATCTTAAGGAGAATCGAGGTAATGGAGCCGCCGTACATGGCTCCGTAATAAATGCCAGCCAGAAGAATGATTGCTGATACAGGTTCTACGCCGTACATCAAAGGGATAAGGATGGCCACAGCGCTTACCGGTCCAAATCCAGGGAGCACACCAACGATGTTCCCCACGGTGACACCAATGAAACAATAACAGAGATTTTTCAGGCTTAAAGCAACGGAAAAACCTTGAAGCAGAGAGTGGCAGGCCTCAAAAAGCATAAGAATTTATCCTCCGTACCCAAGACCAAGAGCCGAAAGGATTTTCCAGGAGAGACCTTTGGGCAAAGGGACGCCCAGAAGATTGTAGAAGGACACTTGAAGAATGAGGGTGAACGCGGCGCTGCAAAATATGGAAGTCGGCCATTTCATTTTAAAAAGAAATCGAAGGGTCATAAGACCAAAGAAAAAGCTAGATAGAATAAATCCCAACCCCCTGATCGAAACGATAAAACCCAGATAAAAGACGAGACATATTACCAAGGATTTTATGTCCCCAGCCCAAAACTCTTCTCCCTTAGGAGCCTTCTTCCAGGACCTGAGCAAATAGAGAACGGAGAGGAGAAGAAGGGTAATGCCTAGAATGAAGGGGAGCATCCCTGACCCCGGAACCCTTTTGACAAACCCAATAGGAAATTCCCAAGATAGATAAATGTAAAAAACAGCAAAACCCATCATCAGGATGCCACAAACTATTTCTCCTCTCCGCATAGTTCTTTCTCGCTTAGGCGCTTAGCGCCTTATTAATACAAACATGTTTGTAAGAAGGAAACTTCTTGGCACCAGAAAATCCCCCCATCCCCCCTTTAAAAAAGGGGGGTTAGGGGGGATTTGAAGCATTTTGGCTGCCCGCTTGAGGCGGGCCACTTTTTACGCGCAATGTCGCGGAAAAAGCTTAGCCAGTTATTGCTAAAGGCCCAGTTCTTTCTGTATCTTTTTGTTCTCCTCCACGGTTTCTCCAAAAAGTTTGGTGAACTCCTCATGATTCATATATCCTGGCAGCAGATCGTTCTTTTTCGTATATTCCTTAAAATCAGGGGTCTCCATGGCCTTTTTGAAGGCATCGTGAAGTATTTTAATCACATCGTCAGGCACTCCCTTTTTGGTAGCAATTCCTCTGAAGTGGTAGTCCTCAAGAGCAACTCCCAGCTCTTGGTAAGTGAGGGTCTCTGGGAAGGCGGCAATACGGTTACCTGCCGATATGGCCAAGGGTATCAAATTACCAGCTTGAACATGCTTAATGATTGTTGCAGGATTGGTATGAACGACTGGCACATGACCCCCCAGGGTCGCCGTGACGGCCGCAGCACCTCCAGGATAGGGAACCCAGGTGATCTCAATACCCGCCTTCTTTGCAAACTTGATGGCCATGATATGGTGTGCGGAAGCGCTCCCAAAACCACCTACTTTAACCTTCCCTGGATTTTTCTTGGCATAGTCAATCATTTCCTTGGCGGTTCTAAAAGGGGCGGAAGGATGGGCCGCAAGCACAAAGGGATCGGTCTGGACCCTGATAAGGTAGGCTAACTCTTTCCAGGTAAAGTCTTTGATCTGTCCACTGGCGAAGAGGTCGGCGTTACTCCTCGTCATGGCGTAGACTGTGTACCCATCAGCCTCCTGGCCTAAGAGGTAAGCCATGGCTACCGCCCCTGCCCCGCCGGTCTTGGTCTCCACCACAACCGGCACTCCCAGAATTTTACTGGCCGGTTCAGCCAACTGTCTCGCCATAAGGTCCACAGGTGATCCAGGAGAGGAGTGGCAAAGCATCGTGATCTTTCTCTTGGGGAAATCCGCTGCCTGGCCCGCTGCCAGAAAGATAGTTCCTAAGAGATACACAACCATTGCTACCGGCACTAATTTTCTTAAAAATACTTCCATCTTACACCTCCTTTGGCAGGTTATTTTCAACCTATTTCGGCGATATTAAACCTTATTCCCTCCCCCTTTTTCATGAGAGGAGCTTCATACCACCTCCTTTGACATCAGGGCGCCGACTGAGTTGCCGCAGAGGATGGCCTTATCCATTTTCATTTTATCCATGAACCGTATCACACTCTGGGCATAATCTTCAATCAAGTGAGGCTCTTGCAAAAGTCTTTTCCCTCAGCCCTTGACGGGAGGGGGCGAGGGGGAGGGGTCGTTTAGGGACTTTTGCAAGAGGCTCAAGTAATTTGGGGAGGGCTTATCGGAATCGCCATGGCCCGGCATGTCCAAGGCATATAAAGTGAAATTTGGGGCTAAGGGTTCGAATCCTTTTTCCCACCCAGAAAAAGCTCCTTCTCCGCAATAGGTTTTCAGAGACATCCGGATCCTACAACCTGACTATCCAAAAGAAAAATGATTATGGTTGGCGAGGGCTTTTAACTCAATCGCCCTCGCCTTGTTCACGGGGAAGATTGCCGGTTCAGTCGGTCTTGCGCCGTTCTGTGGCATAGGCCTTAACGAAGTCGACCTGCTCAGCGGCATCGCCGTAATAGATCTCAGGATTGGTGATCTCGTCAATCTCAGCATCGGTCAAATGTTTGCGAGCTTCCGCGTTATCCATAATCGCCTGTTTGAGTGATTTTTTCTCGTCAAAAGCCTTCATGGATACATCGTGGACCAGGGCATGAGCCGTGACCTTCTTACCCGTCTTCTGCCAGAGTTTCAGCATGACCACTTCGGACATGGCGATGCCTTTTTGCATGTAAAGGTTCTCCTTCATGCGATCGGTATGAACCACCAGCTTGCTGAAGATGCGGATGGCTTGGTTGAGAGCGGCGTCGGCATATCCAAAGCTGTCCGGAATACAGGCCATCTCCGGTCCCATCCGCGTCGCGTCGCGTTCGCCGGCCATCTGGATATCCATCATTACGAGGGCATTGGCGCGGGCCAGCTTGGCCAAACCATGCTGCCATTCGCTGGGTTCCGGGTTGCGCTTGTTGGGCATGGTCGAACTCGAGTACTGCTTGGCCGAGTCCCAGGGCTCCTCCACTTCTCCAAACTCCGTGCGCTGGAGGTCTCGGATTTCCAGCCCGATCTTGCCCAGCAGGCTAACCAGCAGGGCTAAATTGTTGGTGCATTCGGCGAAGCGGTCTGTGCGCAAAGCCAGGTCGGCTGGCGGGTTGCCCAGGTCGAGGCGCTCGGCCACTCGTTTTACCATTTCCCAGGTCTTTTCTTTGCCCAGGAGATATACAAAGGTATTACGGGCCCCGCAGGCTGCGGAGAGTTTCATCACAAACAACCGCTTTCTCATCTCCTTGAAGCGCTCGATGCAATCCCGCAGTTCATAGGCCCAGCAGGCAACTTTGAAACCGAAGGTGATAGGAACGGCGTGCTGACCATGGGTTCGTCCCATCATTACGGAATGTTTGTGCTGCTCCGCCAATCCCAACCAAATATCTTCCAACTTGATCATTTTTGGAAAAATGACGTTATAAGCTTCGCGGATTAGAAGGGTAAGACCGGTGTCCAGGATATCCTGAGTGGTGGGGCCTACGTGATAATGCTCGCCCTCAGGGCCGCACATCTTGGCAAAAGCCTTGATGAGAGAAACGATCAGGTGCCCGGCATCCACCTTGAATTCGTTGATCATTTCCGGGGTCAAATGTTCCAGAGTGGATTTGCGGGTAATCTCATCGGCAGCTTTTTTGGGGATCAGGCCCAATTCCGCCTGCACCTGGCTGATGGCCGACTCGAAGTCCATCCATTTTTGAACCATGTTTCGCTCATGGAAAATCCGGCGCATGTCGGCCGACCCATAAGCATTCTGGAGTAATACCGATTCATTTCTCATGCTGGATTCCTTTCTTTCTTTCTTTCTTTGTTATGTGGATTTTATCCAAAGCACACCTGCTGTTTTTTAGGTTTTCGTCACCTCCCTTCATCATCAGGAATATTCTGGAAATTTTTTTAAATGGTAAGGCTTGCCGGATAATCATTCCCCTTTTGACATTGAACGATATTTCAAGAGTTTTCGTTCCCGAAATACAGGAGGGATTTTGGGGGCCTCGATGATATCATCGATTTGATCTCCGCTGTAATCAATTCATCTCCTTTGGCTTGAGGCTTGGCCCAGACCGTAATAATTTTTATTTTAGAGGACGGATCGAGACCCACCAGGGCCTATGCAAAATGATCCATTGGGGAAATATCCATATCATTAGAGCCTCTTGCAAAAGTATTTTTTTGTGGTTCGACAAGCTCACCACGAACGGAAAAACTAAATAATTTTAACCTAAGCCCGTTCACCCTGAGCCTGTCGAAGGGTAAATTACGGACTTTTGCAAGAAGCTCATTACTTTACAAGATACTTTTTAAGTTTTTCTTCGTCCAGGTCAGCGCCCAGTCCAGGCTTGTTGGATACCGGAATGAAACCTTTATCCATAAAGAGGGGTTTTATTACGACATCATCGGCCATCTTAAATGGGCCCACAGCTTCACAGCCGTCCAGAATAGCATTTGTACTCGCGGCAAGATGAAGCTCTGCTAAAGTATTGACCGTCAATCCGAACCCATGGCCCAAGATGACCGGTATTCCGAAGGCTTCGGCTACCTGGACAGCCTGGTAGGTTTTTAACAGGCCTCCCATCTTTTGGACTTTAACCTTCACGAACTGGGTGGATCCGGACTTGAGGATGTGGAGAAGCGACTCCATATCGTGAATGCTTTCGTCGGCCATCAACTTCACGGGACTCATCCGGGAAAAGGTAACAAAATCCTCGAAAGAATTTCGAGGAAAGGGTTGCTCGAGGTACAGAATATCCAAAGGTTTCAAAGCAATCGCCGCTTCTTCGGCCTGCTTTAAATCCAGCGACTCATTGGCGTCCACTCGGATCTGGATTTTATCCTTTACCACTGATCGAACGGCTTCGACCCGTCTTTTGCCCGCTGCCACATCCGGGTTGATCTTGACTTTCAACGACCGGAAGCCTTTATCCAGTAGGTCCTGCGCTTCCCTTTTTGCCTCTTGGGGAGTGACCAGGCCAACCCAACCATTCAATTGAATTAGATCTTTGACCTTTCCTCCAAAGAAGGTATACACCGGGACTCCCAGCATCTTTCCCAGTAAGTCAAAAAGGGCCATTTCGATGATGGCCTTTGATCCAAGATGTTCAGAGATCTCTGCATCCATGAGTTCAAGAATCCTTCGGATTTGAAAAGGACTTTCGCCGATGATTTTTGGGATCAAGTGATTTTGTAATGTGGTCAGGATTTCATCCTTAGATTCTTCGTCGTAACCCGGAAGGGGTTCTGCTGCCCCAATTCCATATCCGCCGCTTGCCGTTGAAATTTTTGCGATTACGCTGTCTTGCTCGGTCGCCAGGCCATGCGCGCTCTCGGCTGCCCTTTTTAAGGGAACCCGTATGGAAAAGATTTCAATTTTTTCGATTTTCATCTTTAAAGACTCCCTTTTCCTTTCAATTCGGGGTCTAATTTTTTATTTTATTTACCCAGAACTAGAACGAGGCCCCGAGATATAAATTTAGTCGGCCCCCCCGGCCGGATGTTGAGATGGAGGTCGCCTTCTAAAAGTTTTTTATCCAGGGTACAAATGGAAAAAAACTTGTATTTTGTATTTTGTTTTTTGTAATTATCCTAAAAGGGAATCCATGTCAAGGAAAAAATTTATTCCCATAAAGGTTATGATTATGTTAGGTTATAATTATGTTTGAGTTTCCAAAGATACACCAGCCGAAGATGGTAATATTGCAGGTGTCCGAGGCTTTAAGGGAACTTATTACCTCGGGGCGTTTAAAACCAGGCGAAAAATTAAAAGAAATTGAAATGGCAAACTCACTGGGGGTCAGCCGGTCCCCTGTCCGGGAAGCCCTCCGGATTCTTGAATTAGAAGGCCTGGTGGAAATAACTCCAAGGAGAGGCGCTTATGTTCATCTTATTACTATGGAGGACGTAAAGGACATTTACCAGACCAGGGAAATGATCGAAGGATTTGCCGGTTTCCTCGCCGTGGAAAATATGACGAACGAGGATATCGCTGATATTGAGAAGCTCTGGGAGCTGATGAAAGGATTGTCTTCCAACGAAAACCTGGAAAGCTACCTGGCCGCGAGTTCGGATTTCCATAATAAGATTATAACTTGCGCCCGGAACAAAAAAATCGAGGAAATTTACCAGGGGATTCGAAATTGGGTCAAATTTCTTCGCTCCTACGTCCTAAGCTACAGCGGGAGAATGACCTCTTCCCTCGAGGAGCATGAGCGCATCGTCGAGGCAATAAAGAAAAAGGACAAATATCTTGTGGAACAGGCTAGCCGCGAGCATGTCCGGAAAGGGAGGGAGAATTTGATGAGTCTAATCCAGCAGCAAAGCAAATCCCTTTCCGAAAACCCTATCGGAGTGCGCTTTAACTAATCCTTTTCAGCAATGGAAGCCCCAGGCCGGAGAAGCAAAATTTTTTCGGGACCAGAATCCCCATCATTGATTTTTTGGGCAAGCCTATCCCCTATCCTGCCGGATCCATTCCTCCGTTTTTCGAATTATTCCCACTTAGAGTCAAGCCTGGCCAGAATATGCCAATGAAAACTTCCGGGTAGTTGCTGTTCTTTATCCTCGCATTTTAAGATCTGGAATCCCGCAAGGTACTGGTTTATCTCGTCTCTTTTAAAATAATGATGGGGATGGCTTTTTTCAATTTCTCCCTCGATTACAAAGGTCCCTTCCTCAACCTCCTTACCCCACCCATATTTGCTGTGGCGCTGAGAAATTAGAGTACAAAGCAGATACCCCTTCCCTCTGAGACATCTCTTGATTTCACGAAGGGTTTGGTAAATGAAATCACTCGTGCCGTGGTAGAGGACATTCCAGGCCAAAATGAGGTCGAAAAAGTCGTGGCCAAATGATAAATGGCTCATCTCTCCTAATTCCAAATGAAGAAAAAGATTTTCCTTTTTCGACCATTCCATGGCGCATTTAAGACCCTCCGGGCTGGTATCGATTCCATAGACTTCAAAATCCTCTTGGGCGAAAAGGATCGCGTGCCGGCCCAGCCCGAAACCAAGGTCGAGGATTTTGCGAATTCCCTCCTCTTTGAAATTCGTTATAAGGGAGACCACAAAGGCGTCGGGAACAAGGAATCGAGATCTGCCTTCTTTGGTTTTCCAGATTTCATCCCAAGCTTTCATTGCCCAACCCTCGCTTCTAAGGGTATTTCCAGCAACTCTTTTATATCAGATTTTTGACCTATCTATGGAATGGTTTTTTTAATCTTGACCTGCAGGGCTTTCAGGACCCTTTCAGGAGTCATGGGCGGCGGCGACCTTGAACACTTTGACCAGCCCGGTTTCGATATCCACTTTTGCCTCTATGGCGTGGGTGGCAAAGGTCCAGAAGATGGAGGACATATTTTTCAGGCCGGGCATAGCATTAAGGAGCAGTGAATCTACCGGGGTAAAGGTCCTTTCACCCGCGAATGCTCTCTCCCCCCCGCCGAACACACCGAAACATCAGGGTCTGAAATAAAAATGACTCGTTGTTTAACGACCGTAGGCCTTTTCCCATGGGGTAAACAGCCGGGGTGTAAGAAATCGAAAATATTCACTTGCTATATTGCGGATAATTTTATATTTTTTATTCAACGCTTTGAATGGTAATTCTCAAATTAATGCGATAAGGAGGATTCATCTACTATGATTAAATTTGAAGAATTAGGAGAGCTGATCAAAACCCGGCGTTCGATTCGCAAATTTCAGGAAAAACCCGTGCCCGAAGACCTTTTGCTGAAAGCCCTGGAACTGGCTACGTGGGCGCCGAACGGGGGTAATTTTCAACCCTGGCGGTTTTTGATTGTCACCAATAAAGATCTGATCAATCAGATGGCTGACGCGGTCAAAGCCAAGACCGAACTAATAGCCTCCTGGCCGGAGGCCGCCCAATTCGGCGAGGTTGTGGAGAGGTGGCGTAAAGCTTCGGATTTTTTCCGCGGCGCGCCGGCCTGTATTGCCGTACTGATGGGCAGGTATTCCAGTATCGCCGATCAGGTATTGCGAGCCAGAGGAGAGAATGATCCTCTGGCCCGGGAGATACGCTCTTACCGCCAGTTAGGCAATTCCAGCCTGCAGAGCGTAGCCGCGGCCATTACCTACCTGCTGCTGATTCTGCATTACTTCGGGTTGGGGGCCATCTGGATGGCCGGCCCCCAGCAGGCCAAGAAAGAAATCGAGCAACTCCTTTGCGTCACCCCGGAATGGGATTTCGTGGATTTGATTCCCGTGGGATATACTGCGGAAACACCGAAGACGCCCCCGCGAAAAGCGATTACCGAAGTGGTGCAGTTTTTCCGCCCTTAAATGGTAAAGAGGGATGAACCTCATCGAATTCATAAAAGGCCTGGTAAAGGAATTCCGGAAAAAAGTTTTTCTCCGGGAAGGGGAAATTTCGCTTACTTACGGTGAATTTGGCCGGGGCACCGACCGCCTGGCCGCTGCCCTGCAAATTCTCGGGTTGAAAAAGGGAGACCACGCAGCGGTTCTCTTGCCCAACAGCCTGGACACTCTACTCTGTTATTTTTCCATCATTAAGGCTGGAGGAACGGTCATTCCTATCAACTCGCTCTATACTCCCCGGGAAATTGCCTTTATTTTGCATAACTCTGAGGCTAATTTTTTACTGTCCACAGTTCAATTTCAAAAAACCATCGAAGGTATCCAACCCCAGGCGCCAGCTCTCGGAAGAACTATTTTCCGCGAGGAAGGGGATTCATCAATTTCCCAAACCATAGACCGTCTGGTTCCTTCGATAAGTCCCCTCCAGCCTGTTGACCTCTCGTCCGAAGATAAGGCCATTATCTTTTATACCTCAGGGACTTTAGGACAGCCCAAAGGCGTTATGCTCACTCACGGAAATTTCACTTTCTCCGGCCCGAACATCGCTCAGGCCTACGGCCTTAAGGAAGAAGACATTACCATGGCCGTCTTGCCCCTGGTCCATGTATTTGCTGTGGCTAGTCCGGTGTTCGGGAGTATGAGTTCTGGCGGGGAAGTGGTTATCCTGGCGCGCTTCCAGGCTGAAGCTGCGCTCCAGGCTTTTGAACATTACCGCATTACCTGGTTTCCGGGCGTACCTACGATGTTCAATTACATCTTTCATGCCTACCAAAAAGGAACTTACAATGTCTCCTCCATACGTATGGGACTCTCCGGCGGAGCTTCCCTTTCCGTGGAACTCCTGAAAAATTGGGAGAAGGCTTTTAAGGCAAAGATCCTGGAAGTCTATGGACTTACCGAATCCACCGGCCTGGTCACGGCCAATCCCGTGGCCGGAGTGAGAAAAGCCGGTTCCATCGGCCTGACAGTTCCTAATGTAGAGACTCGCTTAATCGACAAAGATGGGAAGGAAGTTTTTAAGGGAGAGGTTGGCGAAATACTCTTTAAAGGGCGAAACGCCACCAAAGGATATTGGAAACTTCCAGAGCTAACCCGGGCATCTATCCGGGAGGGATGGGTTTATACAGGGGATTTAGCCAAACAGGACGAAGATGGATATTTTTACATCGTCGGTCGAAAGAAGGATTTGATTATCACCGGCGGGTATAATGTCTATCCTCGGGAAATAGAAGAAGTGCTATACACCCACCCGGCGGTTTACGAAGCGGCGGTCATTGGCGTCCCGGACGAAGTGAAGGGAGAGATTCCCAGGGCCTTCATTAGCCTGAAACCGGGACAGCAAGTTTCCGAGCGGGAGGTTATCGATTTTTGTAAAGCCAATCTGGCCCCTTACAAATTACCCCGCCAGGTGGAGATTCTTTCCGAACTCCCCAAGTCTTCCACCGGAAAAATCCTGCACCGGGAACTTAGAGAAGAAAAAAATTGGAGGGCGTAGTTGCTTTCCACCCGAACCAAATTAGCCGTGGTAGCTCTTCTCTATTTTTCCGAGGGGTTTCCTTTCGGCCTGATCAACAACGCTCTCTCGGTATATTTTCGGGTAAAAAAAATTTCCCTTGAGGAGATCGGGCTGCTCAGTCTCTTAGGCCTGGCCTGGTCCCTTAAACTCCTGTGGGCTCCTCTGGTCGACCGCTTCGGGCGGAGGTATTTCTGGATAATTCCCGCCCAGCTATCCGTTGCTTTTTGCAGCGCGGCGCTTACGGTATTTGATCCGGTTTCCGAAAAAGCCATGTTCTGGCTGGCTCTCGCCGGTATCTGTCTGGCCTCCGCTACCCAGGACATTGCTGCCGACGCCTACACCATAGACATCCTGGATGAAAAAGAGTTGGGGCCGGCGAACGGAGTCCGTTCTGCATCTTACCGGGTAGCTCTGATCGCCGCTGGCGGCCTGCTGGTGATGCTGAGCGATTCCTTTGGATGGTCCTTCATTTTCATCGCTGCGGCGATGATCATGGCCATTCTGGCTGTGTTAGTTTTAAGTTTCCCGGCTTTCCGCAGGGCGAGGCCGGCCGTTTCCACCCGGCCTGCGCTCTATCAGCAATGGGTGGGGCCTATCCGTGTCCTTTTCCAAAGACCAAATTTTTTGATCGCTATAGCCTTCATCCTTTCCTTCAAGGTGGGAGAGGCCATGCTGGTGGCCATGGCCAACCCCTTCTGGATCGATCGGGGGTTCACCCCGGCACAGGTCGGCTTTGTCGTGGGCACACTGGGAACCCTGGCCAGTATTGTGGGGGCCATTGCTGGGGGCTCTTTGACAGCCCGGTGGGGAATTGTGAGGTCGCTCTGGATCTTAGGCGCTATTCAAGCCGGAGCCAGCCTGGGGTACACGCTGGCGTCTCTTCCTTTCGCTCCAGCTTTCTCCATTTACTTTGCGGCCCCTCTGGAAAGCCTGGCCATCGGCCTGGCCACTTCGGCCTTCTTAAGTTTCCTTATGAAACTCTGCGATAAAAGATTCAGCGCCACCCACTATGCTTTCCTCAGCACTCTTTTCGCTTTGGGCCGGTCCCTGGCCGGAGTGCTGAGTGGTTATTCCGCAGCCTACCTGGGTTATCCAGTCTTTTTCTTGGCCACCTTCCTGATTGGCCTGGCCCCTCTTCTGTTAATTCCTTTCTTGAAGCCAACTCTCATCTGGGCCCCCAAGGAGGAGAAATGACCTTAAAGGAACGGAAGGAAAAGATCGCTCAGATGATCATGGTCGGATTCAAAGAGGCAGAGCTTACCGATAATTGCCCCATCGTTCGGGCGATAAAAGATTCCTCGCTGGGGGGCGTGATTCTCTACAACATTGATTTAAAATGTTACCTCGAAGAACAGAAAAAGAAACCTGATTTGACCAGGTTTGAAGCCGCCAGGATCTGCCCCAAAAATATTATCTCCGCCGATCAACTTAAGGCTCTTACGTCCGGTTTGAAAAGGTATTCTAAAGTTCCTCTCCTGATCTCCGTTGACCAGGAAGGCGGGTTGGTAAGCCGACTCGGACCTGCGGCTGGATTTTCGGAGACCGAAAGCCCTAAATCCCTCGGAGAGAAGGATGACCCGGCAAGGACTGCCCGGGCGGCAGAAGCAATGGCCAGGGATCTCCGGCGCAGCGGGATCAACCTCAACCTGGCCCCGGTTGTGGACCTGGACCTTAATCCCGAAGGCCTGATTTCCCGGAGCGGTCGATCATTCGGACCAGACCCCAAATTAGTTTACCGCCACGCCAAAGCTTTTATCCTGGCCCACCGCCAGCAGGGAATTCTTACCTGCCTGAAGCATTTTCCGGGCAAGGGGAGCGCGGGAAAGGACACCCACTTTGAGGTTGCAGATGTAACCTTTCTTTACCAGCCACAGGAAATCCATCCCTTTTCCTGGTTAATCGAGGAAGGGTTAGCCGATACGGTGATGACTTCGCACATCCACCATCTCGGATGGGACCAGGAATTTCCCATAACCCTTTCCCCGAAAATTCTGCGCTTACTCCTTAGGGAAAAGTCAGGCTACCAGGGCGTGATCATCTCCGACGACCTGCAAATGGGAGCGATTGTCAAACGCTTCAGCCTGGAAGAGGCGTGTGTGCTGGCAGTGCAGGCAGGGGCGGATATTCTCCTGGTCTCGAATAACAGTCCCGAAGGAGATGACCCGGACCTTTTCTTCCGCATTAGCGAAGCCCTCCTCAAGGGGGTTGAAAAAGGCCGCATCTCAAATTCTATGATCGAAACTTCCCATGCCCGCATCATGGCATTGAAGAAACGGATCTCGTAAACGCGCTCATCCTTGACGATGCTAAAAAAGGCTATCCAATAGCTATTTATATTCAGGGGGGGAAAGATGAATACCTGGCAGGCCATTGTCTCAGCTCTAAGGACGGAGAAAACCGAATACCTGTTCGGTTTGCCCAGCGGAGATCTTTTTTATGATGCCCTTTACGATGCCCCGGAAATAAAGACAGTCCTGGTGAGGGAGGAAAGTGCGGGGCCCTTTATGGCCATGGGCTATGCCCGGATTTCCGGCAAACCGGGAATCTGTTATGCTCCCAGTGGTCCTGGAGTCGCCCATCTGGTACCGGGGGTCTTAGAAGCTCAATCCGCCTGTCTTCCGGTCATCGCCATTGGCTGCAGTTCCAGGAGGGCCAACGCGGGGATGGGCGCCTTTCAAGAAGTGGATCAAATATCCCTCCTGAAGCCCATCACCAAGTGGTGCGAACGGGTCACCGAACCAGAGCGGATTTTCTGGGTGATGCGGCGGGCCTTTTCTTTAGCCGCCAATGGGAAGCCTGGACCGGTGTATGTGGATATTCCCCGGGATGTTGGCGCCCGGGAAACCAGTTTGGATAAATACACGCCCGCCGAATACCCGCTGAAAAGTTCGGGAGATCCCCAAAGAATCAAGGAGGCGGCGACCCTATTGCTGAAGGCCAGAAGGCCGGTCATGGTCGTGGTCGTTGGAGGCGGTTCGATTAGTTCCCGGGCCTTTGAAGGATGGGGGACAGGATGGGGGACGTAGTTTACGTCCCATAATCCGCGTCCCATAATCCGCGTCCCATAATCTACGTGCCATAATCCCCCTCTTGAACGACAGGCTATGCCTAATGACTGAGTTTTGCGTTTGCCAATCGATTTAGACTCACACCGGCTTCAGCTGCCTGTATTGCCAGTTGTCGATGCATGTCGGGAGGAACACGGACCATGAACTTGCCGCTAAAATGTTTGGTGGCTATTGGATCAGGAATAGGTTCTTTGTTCTTAATCATGTCTGCAACAACCTTGATCACAAGCTTACGGATGCCCTTCAGTGCTGCCTCGGGCGTACGTGCCAGCCAGCTGAGGCTGGGAAGCTCGGCGCAGAGCCCCACATATTCGCCGTCCTCTTCCGACCACGTGACTCGATAGGTGTATTTGTTATTTTTCCGCGCCATGTTCGGCCTCCAATCGTTCAATTGCCTTGATAATCTGTTTGACCTGATACGCCTTTGAATATCCTTTGCTATTCTGAATGTTTACCCGTGGGTCGCCGCTCCACGGTGTCTTGTACACGCGATGGCTTCCGTTCACCTGCCTGGCTTGGCCGAAATAGTGGTTACATATCTTGCAGATGTCGGCAAAGCGCACCCCGGCGGGATTCTTGCGCATTTTTTCAAGAATGTCTGTCAAAGTCGACATGAATTATAGTATCATTATTGATACCGGATGTCAAGAGGTAAGGAATTATATGCGAAAGAGGTTAAATCTACTCGTGGTTCTTTTAGTCCAAAAACCCAATTCTCTTTCCCTTGCCGCAGCCTTTTTCCATCTGCCTAATGTGCGGAGTACGTGCCAATCTCTGCACTTCGGAAAAATTTCTGAAAAGGAAAGTATATTAAAACGTCGATTACCGATAGAAATATACCCCGTCGGTCAAAATTTGTCACCCGAAGACTTCAGGAAGAAGTCATTATCTGGCTTGATAGTATAAATCAGATCAACTTTTGGCTTTTACAATTTTTTCATCCATCCAACGAACCTCATTTCATGGCCTTTAATCAGAATCCTTACACCTTTCGGCATCAATGGTCAATTAGCGATCATAAAAGAACCTACAGCTAAATTTGATCATCTCGTAAAAAGTCAAAATTGGGATGGCAAAGTAAAAAGCTCCATATGCAAGGCGCGCAAATACTGAGGAGTGAGGCGTACTTAGAGGTACGCCGCAAAGACGAAGGATGCAGCGCAATGCCGCAGATGGACTTTTTACGAAGCCATCAAATTTTACCTTTTTTCTGAAAAGGAGGAAGGAGAGAGGGAAGATTACCCCCTTTTTGGCCAATTTATAATGGAATTTTTACTCCTTGTTAATTCCGCCCAGGTATTTGGCAATCTCCTTCCTCTGCTTCAGGTCATAGTTTCCCAGAAGGGCGATCACTTCCATAATGGGGGAGCCCCCGCCGTGGAGGCCGCGATCTGGCGGTGGGCACGGCTTTCGCTTCTTGCCCCCCTTCACTTTTGATTTTCATTCATGATTTCAAAATGATATTCAGGACACGGCCCGGACGGGAGGGGGAATCTCTCGGGAGCACAAAGCAGTAGTTCTTTCATGGGTGAGGGCGGGGCTTCCGCCGAAGATGCCCTGTATTCCTTCGATCCCGCCTTTTCTTTGAGGAAGAAAAGCACGGGCTATGTTCCATTCATGTTCCCGCCGGCGCTCCCTCTTTCATCCCCCTCCCGTCCGGGCTTCGTCTATCACTTAGAATTCATCAATTTATTCAAAAGTGATGGAGGGCAAGCTTTCGCTTCTATTGACACTTTGGGGGTGTCATCGGATAATGGATATAATTGGGATTTGTTACTATGTTTAGAAATTCATCCAACAAGGGGTTTACAAGCGATTATGCCTACTGTTGCCACTTCAGCCCAGAAAGTACCCCAATCCCGTATTCGGGAATTGGCCGAAGCCGCCATGAAAATGGAAGGCGTGTTCAAGCTTTATTTTGGGGAGTCCAATGTTCCCACGCCGGAATATATCAAGCGGGCCGCCATAAAAGCGCTGGAAGAAGGCTACACCTTCTATACGGAAAATGCCGGTTTGCCGGGTTTGCGGCAGGATCTGGCCGATTACTACCGCCGGCTGCAAGGGGTAGAACTCGATCCCCGGGCGGAAATCATTGTGACCGCATCCGGCCTGCAGGCGCTCCATGTAGGAATCCGCTGCGCCCTCGACCCCGGGGACGAGGCGCTCGTGCTCACACCGGCATGGCCCAATGGTTCCGCGATCATCCAGATGTATAACGCGGTTCCAGTGGAAATCTCGCATCCGCTCCGGGATGGCCGCTACACCATCGATTTCGCCGCCCTCCAGGATGCGCTGACACCCCGCACCCGCCTGTTGGTCTATACTTCGCCCTCCAATCCTCTGGGATGGGTGGCCACCGAGGAGGAACAGGAGCGCCTTCTGGAATTTGCCCGCCGCCACAATCTGTGGTTGCTCGCTGATGAAGTTTACGACCGGCTTTACTATCGCGTCCCGGAACTCGGAGTCCCGGCGCCCTCGATCTTGCGCAAAGCCACCCGTGACGATGCCGTGATGGTGGCCCAATCTTTCTCGAAAACTTACTGCATGACCGGCTGGCGGGTTGGCTGGCTTATCGCCCGCCGCGACGTGGGCCGGAAAGCGACTCAGCTCAATGAATTCATCATCTCCCACGCGCCCAGTTTCACCCAGCGGGCGGGCCAAGCCGCCCTGAAATATGGCGAAGAGGAGCTGCGGAAAATGCTTGGGCGGCTCAAGGAGAACCGGGATTTCTGTCTGGCCGCTCTCCGCCAGATGCCGGGCCTAACCGTTCCTTCCCCGGACGGAGCCTTTTATGTGTTCCCAAAGATCGATGGGCTTTCGGACTCTTTCGCTTTCTGCATGAGGCTTCTTGAGGAGACCAAGGTGGGAATAGCCCCCGGCGTGGCTTTCGGAGCCGGAGGGGAAGGCTCGGTGCGCATCTGCTATGCCGCCGAGCGTGAGATCCTGGAGCCGGCCATGGAACGTCTGGCCTGTTTTTTATCTCAAAGGAAATCCGAGAAATAAGCCTTGCTTGCTGATATTCTTTTTTTGTAACACTTTAGCCCTTTGAAAAGAGGTGGGGCGTAAGGTCAGAGGGAATCCATGGTCCGGGGGCCTGGGCGGCCCGCTTGGAATCATAAGGCGCTAATTTATTCGCGGGTGGGGCGGGGAAAACGCCCCCCGCCTCCTCCGGCGGAAACGAGCGGGGTTCTTCGTGGCCAAGCAGAAACCCGGCCGATGCTTCCGGCGCGTTCCACCCAGACCCCCGGACCTCAACAAAGGTGGTAAAACCACTTTTTCAAACCGCTAAATTGATACTTTTTTTCTATCTTAGCCGCCATAGGCCAATGCAGCCGAGGAGGATGTTTTGGGGCATAAAGTGGCCCAGGGCTAAAGCTTGAGTAATATAGGTGGAGTATGGGGCCGCTATTCCCGTCAAAAATGACACGCATCTTTCACTCCATGGGCAGTCGGGTTTTTTATGGCTGGTGGATTGTGGGCCTGGGATCTCTGATCAACGGCATTGGCCTGGGCATCATCTACCACAGCTTTACAGTCTTTTTCCTTCCTTTGAAACGCGATCTGGGAGTGAGCAGCGCGGCGATTGCCCTCCTTTACGGCGCTGCCCGCCTGGAAGGCGGCCTGGAGGGGCCTGTGGTGGGACATCTGATAAACCGGTTCGGAGCCCGAAAGATCATAATTGTCGGAGCGAGTTTGGCAGGCATCGGTCTCATTCTATTGGCCACTGTGCACGACTATCTCACCTTTTTCCTGATTTACGTTTTCGTCGTTTCGCTCGGATCCAACGCCGGTTTTTTCCATCCGATAACCACTGCGGTCAACAAATGGTTTATCCGCCGTCGAGGAATTTCTTTTTCCATCGTCAGCGCCTCGGGCAATGTGGGCGGAATGATAATGGCGCCATTGCTGGCCTATATGATCTTGAACTTCGGCTGGCGCAACGGGGCTATCTTCGCCGGTTTTATGATTTTATTGGTGGCCCTACCATGCGCTCTGCGCTTCAAAAATTCTCCGGAAGAGATGGGACTTTACCCGGATGGACAGCCGCCAGTAAAGAACCCAATGGGCGATTCAATCCCTTCCTTACGAGAGACCCCGGAGGTGAACTTATCCGTAAAAGAAGCCTTGAGGACCCTGCCTTTCTGGTTGCTCATGGCTAGCATTTCTCTAAGGCTCCTGGTTACAGTAGCCCTGAATACCCATTTCGTTCCCATTTTAGTGTGGAAGGGCATGAGCGAGGTAGCCAGCGCTTATTTGGTGAGTGTATCGGCTCTCGCTTCCATCCTTACTTCCCTGGCCCTTGGCTGGCTGGGGGATCGCTGGAGTAAAACTTTATTGTCCAGTGTGTGCATTATACCCACCATCGTGGCCATGGTCGGGCTGATCTTTAGCCAAGAACCCGCGGCTCTTTATTTTTTCCCCATCGCTTTTGCCATAACCATGGGAACTGCTCCTCTGAACTGGGCGCTAATCGGTGATTTATTTGGACGCGGCAGCTACGCCACCATACGGGGCATTATGGCGTTAGGATACGGCACAGCCACCTTTTTTTCTCCTATTTATGCAGGATGGATCTTCGACCGCACCGAAAGCTATACCATCGTTCTTATAACCTTCTCGATCATTCTCCTGATTACAGCCGTTTTCTTTGCAATGCTAAGCCGCCCCTCTCCGCGTTTTAAATAAATCGTACCAATTTAGCGGTTTGGAAAAGTGGTTTTACCACCTTTGTTGAGGTCCGGGGGTCTGGGTGGAACGCGCCGGAAGCATCGGCCGGATTTCTGCTTGGCCACGAAGAACCCCGCTCGTTTCCGCCGGAGGAGGCGGGGGGCGTTTTCCCCGCCTCACCCGCGAATAAATTAGCGCCTTATGATTCCAAGCGGGCCGCCCAGGCCCCCGGACCATGGATTCCCTCTGACCTTACGCCCCACCTCTTTTCAAAGGGCTAAAGTGAGCTTCTTGCAAAACTCCGTAATTTACCCTTCGACAGGCTCAGGGTGAACGGGCTTAGGTTGAAATTATTTAGTTTTTCCGTTCGTTGCGAGCTTGTCGAACCACAAAAAAATACTTTTGCAAGAGGCTCAAGTGTTACAATAAATCAACGGAAATGAAATTCCTGCGTCCCCAGGGCCTGTCGCGAGAATGGCGGTTTTTCCTTTTTTTCATTTCCCTTGTCAGCAATAAGTTGCACTTGAACCAACGGATACATCCCTACGTCCCATTACATTCACCGGGGAAACGCCTCCCCATTTGCTAAAAGGGACCAATTCAGGTATAATTTTTTTTATTTAGAAAATGGGGGGGGAATTGAGCCTTTTCATAACCTTCGAAGGAATCGAAGGATGCGGTAAGACAACTCAGATCAATCACCTGGCCTCTTATTTGGAAAGAATTCATAAACCTCTCCTGGCCACCCGCGAACCAGGCGGAACTGAGGTGGGGGAAAAAATCCGGCAGATCCTGCTTTTTTCAGAGAACGACAGGATCGACCCCATGGCCGAGCTATTGCTTTATGCCGCCTCCAGGGTGCAGCATTACCGGGAGGTCATCTCCTCAGCCCTTGCCCAAGGGAAGATTGTCCTCTGCGATCGATTCGCTGATGCAACCCTTGCCTACCAGGGTTATGGACGGGGAGTGGATTTAGAATGGATTGCGAAAATTCATTCTCAAACCATGGAAAACGTAAGGCCGGACCTGACTTTCCTTTTAGACCTGCCCGTGGAAGAAGGGTTGAAACGGGCGTTTAAAAGAATGGAAAACCAAACAAACAAAGAAGACCGTTTTGAAAAAGAAGCCCTCGATTTTCACCGCCGGGTGAGAGCAGGATATCTTCTTATAG
The DNA here is from genome assembly GCA_016875165.1 of Deltaproteobacteria bacterium. GTDB lineage: Bacteria > Desulfobacterota > SM23-61 > SM23-61 > SM23-61 > JAHJQK01. Next base: position 12,642 of record VGSF01000011.1, on the reverse strand, counting down.
CCCGGCATGAGCCCAAGCGGATCATAATTCTGGATGGCCTGAAGGATGAACAAACTTTGCACCGGGAAATCCTCTCCCATCTCCCTGCTTTGCTTCAAGGTTGAATATGCCTTTTAACCAGATTTGGGGACAGGAAAGCGCTATAACCATCCTGCGCAACTCCCTGCGGAGCGGACGGTTGGCCCATGCCTATCTCTTCCTCGGCCCCGAAGGAGTTGGCAAGCGTTTGACAGCCTTGACCCTGGCCAAGGCAGCGAACTGTCAATCTCCCCCCGAAGAGGGAGAATCCTGTGAAAGATGCTCCTCCTGTGGCAAAGTCAATTCCTTAAACCATGCGGACGTAATTCTGCTTGCACCCGAAGGCGAATTCATCAAGATAGATCAGATCAGGGACCTGCAAAAACGTTTACGCTACCGGCCGCTGGAGGGAGGGCGGCGATTCTGCGTCATCGACTCGGCCGATAGCATGAATGAGGCTGCCGCCAATGCTTTGCTGAAAACCCTGGAAGAACCCCCTGACGAGACGCATTTGATCCTGATCGCCTCGCGCCCCCATCAGCTTCTGCCGACGATCCTTTCTCGCTGTCAATGGGTCAAATTCAAGCCATTATTCAGCGGGCATATAGTTCAAATTCTGCAAAAGGTTCAGGGGATGGAAGTAGAAAAGGCCAATTTTTTGGCTTCACTGGCAGGGGGAAGCGCGGGAAAAGCTCTGGCCCTGGATGACCGGGTGGATTTCCAGAAACGTCTGGACTGGTTGCGCGCCTTCTCAGATTTATCCGGGAAAACCACGGAAGAAATTTTTGAGGTCTGCGAACGGATAGCCAAAGAGGAAGAAGAGGTAAATGACCTGCTGGAACTCTGGAAACTCTGGGTCAGGGACCTGATGGTATCCAAAGCTCAGGGTGAGGACCGGAAAGGATCCTCTTTGAGGTTGATCAATCATGACCTGCGCCCCAAAGTTTCCGAGGAGGCCAGGAATTATTCCTTCGACCGTCTGGATTCTCTTTTTACCTTAATCTCCGATGTGCAAAAATCCATTGCCCGCAACGCCAACCGGCAACTGGCTCTGGAAACCATGATGTTTGAGATGAGAAAAAATTGATGGGTTCGTAAAAAGTCCTGTTCCTGTCATTGCGAGGAGTTCCGCATTGGCGGGACGACGAAGCAATCTTGTCTTTTCGGGCACTTATAAAAACGAGATTGCTTCGCTGGCGCTCGCAATGACCCTTTCGCGAGTTGTTACGAGATCATTAAAATTCGGTTGTATAGAAATTTTAAGGACACGGATGTACACAGATTATCAGGATAAACTAAAAAGAAAATAATTATCTGCGTATATCTGCGGTAATCTGCGTCCGATAATTAAATTGTATAGAAAATTCCTTTTGGACACGGATAAACACAGACTATCAGGATAAAAAAAGAGAATAATTATCTGTGGTAATCTGTGAAAATCTGTGTCCTATTAAATTTAAAAATGAAAGTAACCGGCATAAAATTCAGGGATCAGGGAAGGATTTACGATTACGACTCTACGGGGTTTACCCTGAAGGAGCGGGATATCGTGATCGTGGAAACCGAGCGCGGCCCGGAGCTCGGCTTTGTCGCCCGCATGCCCATGGAAAGGGACCCGGCCTATTTCAATAGGTCTTTGAAAAAGATCATCCGCCCGGCTGGCGAGAACGACATGGAAAGGGGGCGGCGAAATCTTTACCAAGAACGGGAAGGCAAAAGGCTTTGTTTAATCAAAATCCGGGAACACAATCTACCCATGAAGTTGATCGGCGTTGAATCCTTCCTGGATGGAAGCAAAATCATCTTTTTTTTCGTCTCTGAGGGGCGGGTGGATTTCCGCGCCCTGGTCAAAGACCTGGCCAGTGTCTTCAAGACCCGCATTGAGATGCGCCAGGTTGGCGTGCGCAACGAAGCCAGGATGATCGGCGGCCTGGGCACCTGCGGGCGGGAATTCTGCTGCTGCGCCTTCCTGAAGGAATTCGAGCCTGTGTCCGTGAAAATGGCCAAGGAACAAAACCTGGCCTTAAACCCCCAGAAGATATCCGGGGCTTGCGGCCGGCTGATGTGCTGCCTGGCCTATGAAATCGACACCTACACGGAGATGAAAAAAGACCTGCCCAAAGTCGGCAAACGGGTAGTTACCCCCCAGGGAGCCGGCAAGATCATCCAGCAAAACATCATCCATCAGAAAGTTCGGGTGGCCCTGGATGACGGCAAAGAAGTGGAAGTGGGCCTGGAGGGAGTCAGGGTAGAATCTTTCTTTGAGAAATACAGGATAGATTAATGAAAAAAATTTATTTTACCACCCCGATTTATTATGTGAACGCCGAACCGCATATCGGACATGCCTATACCACCATCGTGGCCGATGTGCTCAACCGCTTTTACAAGCTGGCCGGTTACCAGACTTTTTTCTTGACCGGCACAGATGAACACGGCGATAAAGTGGCCCAGGCGGCCCGGGCTGCCGGAGAAACTCCCCAGTCTTACGCCGACCGCATCAGCGACCTATTCCGGGCCCTCTGGCCCAAGCTAAGCATCACCAACGACCGCTTCATTCGCACCACTGAAGAAGCCCATAAGCGGGTCGTCCAGCTCATTTTGCAAAAAGTTTACGACACCGGGGATATTTACTTCGGCGAATATGGGGGGCATTACTGCCGCGGCTGTGAGCGCTTCCTGACTGAAAAAGAATTGGCGGACGGGAAATGTCCGGACCACGGAACCGAGCCCGAGTTCATAAAAGAAAAGAACTATTTCTTCCGCATGAGCAAGTACCAGCAATGGCTGATTGAGCACATCCAGAACCACCCGGGTTTCATCCGCCCGGAGCGCTACCGCAACGAGGTACTGGCCTTCCTCCGCGATCCCCTCGAAGACCTTTGTATCTCCCGCCCCAAAAGCCGGCTGGCCTGGGGCATCCCTCTGCCTTTCGATGCAGAGTATGTCACCTACGTCTGGTTCGATGCCCTCATCAACTACATCACCGGCCTCGATTACCCGGACGGCGAACGATTTGGCCAGTTCTGGCCCGTCGGCCAGCATCTGATCGCCAAGGACATCCTTAAACCCCACGGCATTTATTGGCCAACCATGCTCAAGTCAGCCGGGATTCCGCCCTACCAGCGCCTGAACGTGCACGGGTACTGGATCGTTTCCGAATCCAAGATGTCCAAGAGCCGGGGGAATATCGTTAAGCCCTTAGACCTGAAGGACAAGTATGGCCTGGATGCTTTCCGCTACTTTCTCCTGCGGGAGATGCCTTTCGGCCTGGATTCCAATTTCAGCGAAATCGCCCTCGTCGGCAGGATCAACGCCGACCTGGCCAATGACCTGGGGAATTTAGTAAGCCGGACTCTGGCCATGGCCGAACGCTTTCGCCAAGGAGAAATTCCGCGGGCAAGAGGTCTGGAAGAAATAGATCGGGAACTGGAAACCGCTGCTTTGTGCGTGACCCGCGAAGCGGAGAGGCTAATCGGTGATCTGAGCTTCCACAAATTTCTGATCGCTGTCTGGGAATTGATCAACCTGGCCAATAAATACATCGACACCCTGGCCCCCTGGTCCCTGGCCAAGGATCCGGCTAAAGCCGAGCGCCTGAACACCGTGCTTTACCAGCTCCTCGAAACCCTGCGTTTTGTATCCGTGCTCATCTCACCTTTCATGCCCCAGACCGCATTAAAGATTCAAGACCAATTAGGGATTCCCGACCCGAGCAGTCAGACGATGGCCAGCCTGCAGCAATGGGAAGGTTTGGCCCCTGGCGGTCGGGTGTATAAGGGAGAGGCTTTGTTCCCCCGGGTGGAAGAAAATCTAAAAGGAGAAGAAAAAGAAAAAATGGAATCAGCGCCATTGATCAGCATGGAAGAATTTCAGAGAATGGACCTGCGGGTGGGAAAAGTTCTGGCCGCAGAGAACATTAAAAAATCCGATAAACTTTTAAAGCTGCGGGTGGACATCGGCGAGGAACGCACCGTGGTCGCCGGAATCGCCCGTTCTTATAAGCCGGAAGAGCTGGTGGGCAAAACCATCATCCTGGTGGCCAACCTCCAGCCAACCAAACTCATGGGGGTTGAGTCTCAGGGAATGGTCCTGTCAGCCGATGGGGCCGAAAGATTCGTTGTGGCCACCTTCGATCAGGAAGCAAAAATAGGCTCTAAAGTGAGATAGCCCGGGGTTCTTAAAAAAGCGCATTTATTTATTACTACTCCGACAATTCACAAAATCCCCCTTATTCCCCCTTTGCCAAAGGGGGAATTTGTTATACCCCTCTTTGGAAAAGAGGGGCGAGGGGAGATTTTCTGATCAACCCGTTCAACATTTCCGTCTTGCATCGCGCCATAAACGCTATTTGTCGGAGTACTATTATCTTGACCGAGATAGAAAAGATTCCCTTTCCGTTGAGGAAGGGGGATAGGTGAGGGTGGATGAAAGAAGCCCTAAAACAGGTCTCCAGCCTCATGGATCGCTTCCAGCGCAATAGCGAAGCCTATCGCAGCCCTGCTTACAACGAAACCCAGCTCCGCATAGAATTCATCGATCCTTTCTTTGAAGCCCTTGGTTGGGATATAAACAATAAAGCAGGATACGCCGAACAATATAAAGACGTCATCCATGAGGATGCCATTAAAATTGCCGGAGCCACCAAAGCACCAGACTATTGCTTTCGCATCGGGGGCGCCCGGAAATTTTTTCTGGAAACAAAAAAGCCCTCCATTGACATTAAGGAACAAATTAGCCCAGCCTACCAACTGAGGCGATACGCCTGGAGCGCTAAACTCCCCCTTTGCATTCTGACAAACTTCGCAGAGTTGGCCATTTACGACTGCCGCCTTCGCCCCAAAGCAAGCGATAAACCCAGCACTGGACGAATTCGATATTACACTTACCCCCAATACTTGGACTATTTTGAGGAGATCCACAACCTCTTCTCCAAAGAATCCGTTCTCAAGGGTTCCTTCGATAAATTTGTTGCCTCCGACAGACAAAAGCGAGGCACCACGGAGGTAGATGCCGAATTTTTAAAAGAGATAGAATCCTGGCGCGAAACCCTGGCCAAAAACATCGCCGCCAGAAATTCAAGACTTTCCGTGCGGGAACTCAACTTTGCCGTTCAACTCACCATCGACCGGATCATCTTTCTGCGCATGTGTGAGGACCGGGGAATTGAACCCTACGGCCAGCTTCAATCCCTTCTTAATGGCCCTAACTCCTATCCCCGGCTTCGACAGATTTTCTACTGCGCAGATGATAAATATAACTCCGGACTCTTTGATTTTCGGGCCGACCGGCTGACCCCTGAGCTTAAAATAGATGATAACCCCCTGAAGGATATCTTTAAGAACCTTTATTATCCAGAATCTCCCTATGAATTTTCGGTTCTAAGCGCGGATATTTTAGGCCATGTTTATGAACAGTTTCTGGGAAAGGTGATCCGGCTCACCGAAGCTCATCACGCCAAGGTTGAAGAAAAACCCGAGGTCAGAAAAGCCGGAGGTGTTTATTACACTCCAAACCTATATCGTTGACTACATCGTAAAGAATACGGTGGGTAAAATTGTAGGGGCGGCCCCCCGTGGCCGCCCAGATGAGGGCGCCCACAGCGGGGTGCCCATACACCGTCAATTATCTCCACAACAGATATCCAAAATACGCATCCTTGACCCAGCCTGTGGTTCAGGTTCATTCCTCCTCGGTGCTTACCAGTATCTCTTAAATTACCATCGGGATTGGTATCAAAAGAATAACCCGCAAAAGCATACCAAAGAGATTTATCAAGGCCATGGAGGCCAGTGGAACCTGACCACCCAGGAGAAGAAAAGGATTCTTTTGAACAACATATACGGGGTGGACATTGATCCGCAGGCAGTTGAGGTGACCAAACTGAGCCTGCTTCTCAAGGTCCTGGAAGGTGAAAATCAGGATACTTTGGAGAGGCAGTTGAAGTTATTCAAGGAGCGGGCCTTGCCCGACCTGGGAAGTAACATTAAGTGCGGCAACTCCCTCATCGGCCCGGATTTCTATCAAGGCAAGCAGATGAGCCTCCTTGAGCCGGATGAGATGTATCGCATCAACCCCTTCGACTGGGAAAAAGAATTTCCCGAAATCATGAAACGAGGCGGTTTCGATGCCGTGATTGGTAATCCGCCATATGTCTTTGGCCGCGATTGGAAAGCACTTAACATTGACCCGGAGGTTAAGGAATACCTCGGTAATAGATATAAAAGTTCCCCCTACCAACTGGATATGTTTTCTATTTTTATGGAGAAAGCCCACGAATTATGCCAATTAAAGGGATGTATGGGCCAAATTGTTCCGAATGTGTGGCTTACCAATACTTATTCATCGATTACGCGTTCCTTTATATTGAACCATGCAAATGACTTATGCATCTTGATCCCACCACCAAATGTTTTTCAGAATCTTACAGTTGATACAGTCGTTTACACCCTGCGGAAATCTACCCAGCCAGGGAAATCACTCCAAATTAGAAAAATGCAAAATGGAAATATTTTAGAAATTCTAACCTACGATACTGACCAATACTTGAATGGGCAACGACCCATCTCGACAACCCTTGATACTGTCAGTTCTGGTTTGATCTCTAGGCTAAAAGAAAACTACTCTGAACTTCAAAACATCGCAAATATCACCCGCGGAGTCCATCCATATCGCATTGGTGGATATGGAAAGACTGCCTTCGGATCAGGACCACAGACATCTCGTGACGTCAAGGAAAGACCTTACCATAGCAAATCTAAAAAGGAGGGCTACCGGCCATTCATTTACGGGCGCGATTTACGCAGATTTTCTCCACCGAAACCAACCGAATATGTGAGATATGGTTCTTGGCTTGCTGAACCAAGACAACCCGAGTTCTTTCAAGAGGAACGCGTATATTCGCGTAAAATTCTTGGCGACCGCCTTGTGGTTACAATTGAGACAACCAACTCTGTTGCCGATCAGCAAGTTTATATTACCCTCCCTAAATCTAATACCGTAAGAGCCCATTATCTGGCAGGTATTCTTGGTAGTCGCCTCATCGCCTTTTTTATACGAAGGTTCTATGACGAAGTTAACGATGCATTTCCCCAAATAAAAGTAGAGCAACTAAAAACACTGCCAATACCCTTTATTGATTTATCCGACCCCACCCATAAAGCACGGCATGACCGAATGGTATTGCTAGTTGAGAAAATGTTAACTCTACATAAACAATTGATGGTCTGCAAGACTCCAAACGAGAAAACTATCAGCGAACGGCAAATGGAGACGGTGGATCAGCAGATCGATCGGCTGGTATATGATTTGTATGGTTTGACGGACGAAGAAATCAAGATTGTCGAGGAGCAGACAAAATGAAGCCTCTGAGAAAGGATAGATAATATCCCAAAATCGAACCTTGACCTGACAGACAGTGTCAAATGATGTATTAACTTCTTCCTCATTATTTTCAAATTCTGCCCTTCAATGCAACATTTCAAAGGAAAATCAGCGAAATGTGCTTGAAAAGAAGGAACCTTCTGCTCTTGACTGCCTGTAAATAAAGGTATATGGTTTCAGCAACGCCTCCGGTTTGCATAGTTTTTATCAAGTCTCGATAATACCAAAACAATTCGAGCACCGGAGTCAGGTTAAGTGAATGAAAATATTTAATATTCACGCGAAGAATTGGCAGCGAGTCAGTTGGGATATATAGACTCAAAACAGCTTTGCTAAAGGTCAAACATAGACCAGTCTAATTACTGTTAGCTTCAGAGGAGGAAATGCAGATGAATACACTAGATATTAAGAAAATGAGCACGATAGAACGTCTTCAAATTATGGAGGCCCTTTGGGATTCGCTTCTTTATGAAGACACCGAAATCGAGTCGCCAGAGTGGCATCGGGATATTCTTGACGAAAGAAAAGGGAAAATTGAAAGCGGTAATGCAAAGTTCATCTCTCTTGAAGAGTTGAAGGCGAGTCGGAAATCATGAAAGTCAAGGATGTCGTCATATTAAATGAAGTTGCTGATGATTTCAATGATGGAAGAAGTTTTTATGACCAAAAAGAAAGGGGAGTTGGTGAATATTTTTGGGATAGCTTAATAGCTGATATCGAATCCCTCTTTATTTATGCAGGGATACACAGCAAAAAGTTTGGCCTTTATCGAATGCCTGCCAAGCGATTCCCCTATGCCATTTATTACGAAGTCAATGATGAGATTGCTTACGTCATCGCAGTGTTACCTATGCGTCGTGATCCCGCATGGATTAAGAACAAACTGAAGGGAAGAAGCTAACAAGCGGCTGGACTGGACCGCGGAAAGCACGGCGGCCTTGCGGGCAAACTTTTGGGCTCGGCCAGTGAGCCGCAGCGTTATCGCGCCAAGAAGCTTGGCGTATCTTGCCGGGGGAGGAGAGGCTCGGGGATGTTCGTGCAGAACGTGCATTGTACGGGTTTGGAAATAGCCATGACAGCTAATACTGGATCGGGACGTAAACAAAAAATTATCCTTTCAAATAATATGGGAAAAAGAGATATCACATGAACGTGGAGCGGTTTAAAAACAGCCCATCGGGACGGATATTAAAGGTGGGGCAAGGCGAGTTGGCTTGCCGGGCGTTTGTACCCCATCCGCTGCCGCCGGCTTTAATCTTTACCCTTTATCCACCTTTTGATAAAAGGTGCGAGTAAATAAAGTTCCCTCTTTTAATTATCAGTAATCAGTGATAATATTATCACCAAAAAGCGATAATACGAAGGAAATGACGATTTGAAACAAATAGTTAGGCTATTTTACAATGAACCAAATATCTCCCCATCCATCAGAAACATTGCTCAAAAGCTTAATATTTCATACAGTTATATTTATGGCCAGGTAAATGCCTTAGCTCAAAAGGGGGTCTTGAATAAGAAGAAACAGGGCGCAGCAATTTTCTGTTCATTGAATTTCAATAGCGAATACCTCTTAAATGACTTTATTGAAATAACCAACGCAGATTTACAAGAGTTTTTGAAAAGTCAAAAGAAATTATCCAGGCCTATTCGAGAGCTAATGGATCGGCTCCCTGAACGTTCCCATTTCAATCTACTTTCCATTATCCTCTTTGGCTCTTATGCCAAAGGTAAAGCAGCCCCTAAAAGCGATTTGGATCTTTTTTTTATTGTGTCTTTCAAGGACCAATACCAAGAAATGATCGAATCAGAAACCCTCTCTCTTTCAAGGAGGTATGGGATAAATATTAATCCTGTTGTGGCGGAGCCAATGGAGTTTGTAAGAATGGTTAAAGCGAAAGAAACCAACCTTGCCCATGAAATTATCCGGGATAAAATTATCCTATGTGGGCGTGAGAAGTTTTGGGAGCTTGTTTTCGCCGGACTAAAATGAGAGAAAAACTTCTTAAATTAAAAATCGACGGGTATGTCCAAAGTAAGGAGCTCTATGAAGACAAAAACTTTGTCATCTTAGTTCCATATTATTTGGATAAATCCAGGCACAATCTTGAAACAGCAGACCTGCTTTTAAAACTCTCTGACGATAGAGAATCAAAAAAGGCATTGAGGCTAAGAGAAGATTACAATGCCTACGATTGGGTGATCAGCGCCAGCTATTATGTAATGTTTCATTCCGCCACCGCCGCATTAGGTAGTTTAGGGCTGAGGGCCAGGAACCATGACTGTCTGATTGAATCAATGGAATATCACTTTGTCCATAAGAAAAAGGTATTGGAAACTGAGCTGATCGATAAAATTGCTCGGCTGAAATCGTTGGAGGAAAAATATATCAACCAAATGTGGCATACAAAATCCAGGCGTAATACAGCACATTACAAAGCCGAAGCGAGCATCTCCCGCTCCGACGCCCAAAGAAGCCGCAAAGATGCTCTCGGGTTTGTGGAAAGGATAACGAATTTGATTGACGAATTGCGAGGACAAGGTGGGGGAATTTAAGAAAATTGGGGACGCAAAAATAGGGGCGGTGCACTCGTTCCGAAAATTAAACAATGCTATCAATCGACCGAAAGAGTTATGGTTATATGCATCGCTTCCTTGTAGTAATTGAAAAGGCCAACGATAATTATTCAGCATATTCGCCTGATTTACCAGGCTGTGTGGCGACTGGGACCAGCCGGGAAGAGGCTGAACGGAATATGCATGAAGCGATTGAAATGCACGTGCGGGGATTGTTGAAACATCTTCAATCGGATGCCGCCAGCCTTGACACTCATAACAATTGACCCACTTATGCTAAAGAAAGCTAACCCAGGAAAGACGATCTCAAGCTGCACAGTTACGGGTAAAGTCATAAGCCATAGTGCTTAAAAATCAAGTGATTGGTTAAAGGAATCAGTTATTGCGCGTGCAATAAGGTACCCTTCGGGTGGGTCACTATTTTTTAGCATAAGTGGGTCAATTCCCTTTAGTGTTGAGGCGCCAGAAGCAAAACAGGATCGCCCCAACCTACTTGCTGCAATGCAGGCGCTGATCGGGCTTAAGACGAATCTCTTACCTTCTGATGAATTTGATAGTGAGGCAAAAATGGATATGGCCGCCATCTCTGAATGGGTCGGGCGGCTGAGGAAAGCGCGTGAGGCTGCCGGTTTGGTTTACCTCTTCTGGGTATCGGATGTCATTGATAGAACCGAGGAGAAATGAGGTCGGAATCTGAGATGTTCGGGAATCCGGGAGGTTCGAAGTGTTGAATGTTGAGACCAGACCCTATTGACCAAAGGGAATAAATTCCAATTAAAATATAGCGTTTTGATTTTTCCTTTTTTAAGGGCGATATGGGATTGAAAATCGACAAGAAAATTCCGAAGGAATGCATAAGACGTCTCCCAAAGTTGGACAAAGACAGTCAATATAAGGACAAATACAAGGAACTTCTGCTTGATCACCGGGAATGGAAACGAAAGGCCGACCACCTACTTGAAGTCGCAGCCCTATTCCAGGAAAAGATCAAGGACACATGGGCAAATTGGAGTTCGGGTAGGAAGCCGGAGGCCAGTGATCATTTCATAACCATTTACTTTATGCTCACTTCATACGCCTTAGAGAACCTGTTCAAGGCTCTGATTGTCTTGCGCAAAAGAACTGATCTTGAGAAAAAGTTAAGATTCAAACTTGAACTTCCTTCGGAAGTTAAAGGGCACGATCTTTATCGATTTGCCCAGACATGCGGCTTCGATCCGCTCAATGCAGGTGATGAGGAACTCTTAAGAAAACTCAGTAGGAGCGCAACTTGGTACGGCAGATATCCCATTCCCATGAAACCCCATGAATTTGAAACGATCTTTATTTCCAGGGATGAAATTGAACCAGAACTCATAATAACCAGTTCGTATGCCAGTAGCGACGTCAAGGAAATTGAAAAGTGGGTTGAAGAGCTGAATACAAGCCTTAATGAGGAGGCCAAAACCCGTGGTGCAAATATGAAGAAATAAGGGAGATTTGTGATATGGCAAAGCGAAAACCCTTGGTTTCTCAACATTTGGAAAATATCTCCCGGGAAGCGTTTGAAAAATATCAGAACATTATCCGTCAATACGTGCGCCGTCGGCAGGGAGTGTACGCCCTTTATAGGCAGGGGAAATTATATTATGTCGGGTTGGCAAGTAATCTCCGCTCACGTCTCGCTCACCATCTGAGGGATCGCCATCGCCTTTCGTGGGATCGTTTTGGCGTGTACTTAACAATTGGGGATAGTCATTTAAAGGAATTGGAATCTTTAATCCTCCGGATTGTAAAACCCCCTGCTAACAAACAAAAAGGTAAATTCATCAGTTCAGAAGATATCCGAGGAAGATTTACCCGGAATATTCGTGAATTTCAGCGGGGAGAATTGCTTTCCCTCATTGGCAAAGAGGTTTCAGATCGGGAAGAAGGGCAGAAATCGGATTCCGATGACAAAAAACCAATCCTTGCTAAATATATCAATGGCCCGATAAAACTTCGAGCCCGCCACAAAGGGAAAACAATAAAAGCTAACATCAGCAAAGATGGTTTCATCCACTTCCAAGGGAAAAAGTATGCCTCTCCCTCTTTATCCGGGGCAGCAGCATGTAAGCGACGGAGCTGCAATGGTTGGACATTCTGGCATTATGAACGCGCCCCAGGTGATTGGGTCAGTCTAAACGAATTGCGAAAATGAGTCGCAGGTAAAAATTATATTTAAGTGGTCCAGGCCCAAAGAGGCTCGGGGATGTTCGTGCAGAACGTGCATTGTACGGGTTTGGAAATAGCCATGACAGCTAATACTGGATCGGGGCGTAAACAAAAAATTATCCTTGCAAATAATATGGGAAATGAGATGTCACATGAATCTGGAGCATTTTAATGGCAGACCATCGGGACGGATTTTTTTACAGTAAGAATGCTTTATCCTGTGAAGAAAAAAGGCTATAATTAAAAAAGGTGATATTAATGAAGATTAAATTCTCGCGACACGCTAAAAGGCGAGCGAAACTTTTCAACATCTCAGAGTCAACAGTAATTGACATTTTAGCGAACATCACGGGTGTCCAATTAATAATCGAATAAAGTCAATTGGTTGTCTGGCATGGTGATCAGTTTTGTGCATTTTGGTGGTACGAGTGCCGATAAAATGGGCTTTTTCTCGAAAAGTGAGACACTCAAAAT
>VGSF01000010.1 GCA_016875165.1 Deltaproteobacteria bacterium | reverse complement strand
ATGTTTTCGCATGAGAAATTCATAGCATTATTTTTAGACTCCTTACAAGTCATAAAACCCGCATAAATAAAGGGCCATATGATGTTTTTAGGCTCATTTTTACCCACACGATTTGGAGAAGACCCATTTTTATAAAATTAAGGAATATGAAAGGCACGGAAATGAAAGAGGCATTGAGGTATTTAAATAATGCGAAGGAGATATTAAAATTTGTTCCTATAGAAGATAGCACCTATACAGATGTTAAACCTGTGAGAGAGGCCTTTGCGACAGCTTACCTCGCTATTTTAGAGGCTATTAACGACTACCTCATTACCAAAAAGGGATTAAAAAAGAAAGAGCTTCCTAGGTCAGTTGATGCTTACAGAAAGGCGTTACAAAAGTATTTAGCAATTCATGATGGGAAACTCTTAAGAGAGTTTGAAATGCTCTATGATGCTTTGCATATAGCAGGTTATTATAGAGGACTGATATATAATGTGGATGCAGTTAAAGATTATTTAAAGGCGGCAAGGGCATTTATTGAGAAGATTGGTTGAGGAAATGAAAATTACTTTAATGAAACTGTTTTCCTGGGGGGGGTGAAAAGGACCAAAATAAACCATCACATAAAGGTTAATGTATTTCTAAAAACCTAAACCGAAAAGCCAAACCATTCGTGAGGATGGGGCGGAAAGCCAAGGGTCTATATATGCGGTTGCGGGTAATTTGTAGCGGTGGACTTCATAGAAAGCCGGGTTGCCGAAGAGGTGATCCGGCTTTTTTTGGAGCTGCAAAGCGTACTTATCCTTGTAGGAATTGAGGATGTTCGTGCTGAAATTGCCTGGCGATAGCGGGAAGATTATTGTTTTAAAAATGCAAAGCACAAAGCACGTTCTGCACGAACCATTTCCAAAAAATGATGGGTGAAAAAGGGTTCTTAATTAAAAGAAGGTTGCAAGCTGAAGGGAACGGATGCTGCTTGGAATGTGGAGGTGGTAAGTGGTCAAAGAATAAAGAATCATGCTAGCCAATAAACAAAGAGCCAAGAGCAGACCCCTTTACAAGATAGTTAATTAGTTAAGCCTGACCCCATTCTCATTCTAAAGGCTGAAAGGTTTCATCAAATGGGGATCAAAAGCAAAGATTCGATTCATTTGGCTTGTGCTATCTCTATGCGATGCGAATACTTTTTAACAACTGATGACGAATTGATCAAAAAAGCATCAGGCATTAAGGAAATCAAGGTAACTGATCCAATCTCTTTTATAAAGGAGGTAACTGAATGATTACTGATACAGAAATAAAAATTAAAGGCATTGAAGCTCTTATCAATACATTAGGTGAAGTCGAGGCAGAGAGGTTCATTTCGTTATTGATGAGAGAACCAGTTGATTATACTAAATGGCAAAGGACTCTTTGGGTTGATAAGTCGGTCGCAGAGCTAAGTGCCGCAGCCATGCAATTAAGAAAAAAAACGAAAATGCCTAAAGAAATAGAATAGCCTAACAAATCACTTCAGCGGATGGCTGATAGCCACCGCTGATTCCTGTCGTTGTGGAAGAGGGGCTTGACTATCAGCAATTTCGGGCGCAAGCCAAGGGGGGAGCGCTCTTAATTCGGGAGATAGAATTCTGAAAGGGAGACATCCCTGTTCAGGTGAGGATGATTTGAATATTTCAGTTAGTCTCTTTTGGGTCGCCGTGCCAATGGCTCCTACCCTCTTGATAAAACATCGGTTGTCAATGGTCCGAAGTTGATCGACCATGATGTCCGACTTTTCCATTAAACCGGTCTCTCCTATATTCCTCTTGGCAAGCTATCGAAGATGGTCATTAATAATCCTTGCCGGATTGGAAATTCCGTGATAGAAAATTCATATCTACTCGCGACGCGAGGAGGTTGATATGAAAGCGAAGAAAAAAATTAGCCTCACGAATAATCCTGAAAAATTCATCGAAGGGGCAATTGCCAAATTTATCAAGGAAAGCCCGGCGAATCGCCGTAAGTTAGACGGGGGAAAATACTGGGATAAGCCTTTGGTGGGCTTTGCCTCCGGAAGCGACCCTCTCTTTAAACAGTATAAAAAGATCATCGGCAAGTTTCACCATACCCCCCTGGAAATCTTCGGTTTGACCTTTGGCCAAAAGGAAAAGTCCCAGAACCTTTCCGTGATTTCCTGGGTTCTTCCGGCTTCGGAAGATATTCGTAAGAGCAACCGCAAGGAAACCAAGTATCCCTCCCGCCTCTGGGCTCACACCCGTGACTTCGGTGAACAGTTTAATGTGAAACTGAGGGATCATGTGGTAGAGGTTCTGCAAAAGGAGGGATACCAGGCCGTGGCTCCCATGAACTCCCCTTATTGGAAGAGGGTTCGCTCTCCCCGCGTAGGCTTTGCCTCCAGTTGGTCCGAACGCCATGCGGCCTATGTTTGCGGACTTGGCACTTTTGGGTTGAGCGATGGATTTATAACGCCTAAGGGGAAAGCCATACGGGTGGGAAGCGTAGTCACTAACCTGCCGCTCAAACCCTCGGCGAAAAAATATCCTCACCACCAGGCCAACTGCCTTTACTTTTTCAATCGAACCTGCAAGTCCTGCGCGCCCCGCTGCCCGGCCGGAGCGATCACTGCCAAGGGGCATGACAAAGATCAATGTTCTGAATATAGCTATAACACCATCGGCCCGGCAAAAAGAGCTGAGTACGGCGTTAAAATTACCGGATGCGGTCTCTGCCAGACAAGGGTTCCCTGTGAATCCGAAATCCCCAAATTGATCCAGAAGGCATATAAACGCATAGCTCACGACAGATCCCACAAAGAATGATAAATAAAACTTAACCAAAGATATTTGAAATTTCCATCCGATTCCCTCCCCCTTTGATGGGGGAGGGTAAGGGTGGGGGTGAATAGAAAAATTATCCCCCTCCCCTTTATCCCCTCCCGTCACGCCAAGGCGTGACGGGGAGATTTTAGGGATATTATTAAAGTCTTAGAAGAAAATTCTCCGATTGAAAGATGTAAGAACCTAAAAAAGGCGATGCACCATAGAGGGCACAGAGAAAAGAACGTGCAATTTTTCAAAATTTTATTAAGCAATCCCCCCCACCCTATCCCTTCCCCTCGAGGGGGGAGGGTTGGGAGGGGGTGATTTCTTTTAGTTGCGGCTCTGCCGTGCTGTGACCTCTGTGGCTAATAATAAAAGGAGTTCAAAATGGAAATTTCGGTTCCTGAGCACCAAATTGCCCCTCAAGTTTCTCTCGAACCACGTTCCACGGCCTTGGTTGTGGTGGATATGCAGGTGGACTTTGCCAGCCCCAAAGGGAGGCTCTTTGTGCCGGAAGCCAGGAAAACAATTCCGGCGATCCACAGCCTCATAACCAAAGCCAGGAAAGCCAAAGTACCCGTCATCTTCACTCAGGATTGGCATCGACCGGATGACCCAGAGTTTCTTACCTGGCCACCACACGCCATAGAAGGAACCCGGGGCGCCCAGGTTATTCCCGAGCTAAAATCCCTTCCCGCCGATTGTTTTATCCGCAAGAGAACTTATGACGCTTTTTTCGCAACTGATCTTGACCTCCTTCTCCGCCAGGGGGGCATTAAAAACCTTGTTATCACAGGAACGGTAGCCAGCATTTGTGTTCTGCACACCGCTGGATCAGCCCGTTTACGGGGGTATGAAATCATCGTTCCCCTTGATGCCATTTCTTCTCTTACACCTTTTGATCAGGTAGCTGCTTTGCGGCAAATTTCTTTCATCTATCAGGGAAAAATCACCAAATCCCAGGGGATAAAATTTCAAAAAAAATGACTTCTTTTTTACACATTCTGGAATTATTCTTAACCTAAGCTAATACGAGCGTAATAAATATCTTTACAAGTCATTGCGAGCCCAAGGGGCGCGGCAATCTCATTCTTCATGGGATTGCTTCGTCGTTCCACTCCTCGCAATGACAGGTTATTTAATGCGTCGGTATTAGTGTCGTGTCTCAGAAATAAGTTGCCAAACTCTAACGTGGAGCCAGGCGGAAGAACGATGCGCGCCTCCAAAATCGGCCGGGAAATAGTTGATTTCACAGCTTAGGCTTTGTTTCCGCAAAAAAACCAGCGGGGCGACAAATAGTGGGTATCCTTCGTGGATTTTTAACCAACCCTCGCCCCGCTCCTTCAAGGTGGAACCACCGCCTCATTTTGGAAAGCGCAGCGGTCTTTCGCCTGGCTCCCTGGAGCGGCTTTGACATATTTCTGAAACACCACACTATCTCAAAAAATAAGAACGAAGGTTGGGAAATTTTGGCATTAAGTCGACGTCAGTTTTTAACCTTATCGGCTATGGGAGGTATAACCGTTTTAGCCCGTAAAACAAAATTATCTTTCGCCAAGGCGAGAAAGGAGGAGTATATGGCTTACACCGCCAAAGATTACAGCAAATTATTGGGAATGGAGGGATTTAGCGAAACCCTCCTGAAAAATCATTTTAACCTTTATCAGGGATATGTAACCAACACCAACAAACTGGTGGACACTCTCAGCCAGATGTTAAAGGAGGGAAAGGCTGGCACTCCGGAATATGCCGAGTTAAAGAGGCGCTTCGGCTGGGAATTCAACGGCATGAGGCTCCATGAATATTATTTCGAAAACCTCGGCAGTAAGGAAGCCATTGACAAGAACGGAAAGCTGGCTAAGAAAATTGCCGAGGATTTCGGAAGCTTAGAGGATTGGGAAAAGGATTTCAAGGGCGTGGGAACGATGAGGGGAATCGGTTGGGCCGTTTTGTACCAGGATAACGTTTCCGGAAAATTATTCAATTGCTGGATCAATGAACATGATGTGGGGCATCTGGCTGGTTGCGCTCCTATTCTCATTCTCGATGTTTTTGAACATGCCTTCATGGTCGATTATGGCTTGAAGAGGGCGGATTACATTGCCGCTTTCTTCAAAAACATCGACTGGAAGGCCGCCAGTGGAAGAATGAAGTAAGTTGTTTCGTATAGTTCCAAGCTGGCCAGGAAGGGGCCTTTCCTTAATCTGGTTTAAGGAAGGCCCCTTTTCCTACTTCCAAATATTCGAATCTTTTAAACCCATTGGCTCTGGCCGGAAGAGCCTTTCGTCCATTTCCCTAAGGTTACCGGATATTTTAAAATCGAATTTTACAACAGGGGCAATATCCCGCTGGATGTCAACTCCCGGGGCTACTTCCGTCAGGGTCATCCCTTCCGGCCTCAATCTAAAAACCCCTCTTTCGGTTATATAGATAACCTCCTGGCCTTTTTCCAAGGCTAAGGAGCCATTGAAAGTCAAATGTTGCACCTGGCGGACAAGTTTGATTACCTTTCCTTCCTGCTCTACTTTCAACTTTCCTTTTTCTATTTCTATTTTTATTCCTCCGGCGGTCATCGTTCCGCAAAAGATAACTTTTTTTACGTTCTGGAGAATGTCAATGAAACCTCCTACGCCCGATAAAACGTGGGGAATTTTGTTCAGCCGGCTGACATTGACATTTCCCGCTCCATCGATTTCCGCAAAGGCCATGCAGGCGGCATTGATTCCACCCCCCGTGAGGAAGTCAAATTGGGCGCTGGATTCAATAATGGCCCGGGGATTGACAGCTCCGCCAAACTGGAGCCCGGCCAGGGGCATGCCGCCGATGGCCCCGTGTTCTATGGTATAGGTAATCTGGTCAATTAGTCCTTCTTCAACGGCCACCTGAGAAACCAGGGAAGGAATGCCAAACCCGAGATTGACAATATACCCTTTGTTTAATTCCATCAAAGACCGCCGGGCCAGGATCTTTTCGACGCTCAGGGGCGCTTCCTCAATGCCGGCCCACGGCTTCTTCAATTCCCCGCTCACTGCCGGATCATAAAGGATGCCTGTGGCCTGGGTTTGGTTTTCATCCACCACCACCGCATCCACCAGGATCCCGGGAACTTTGACAAGTTGAGGAGGCAAGCTGCCCCGGCCGGTTATTCTTTTTACCTGGGCAATGACTTTTCCGCCGCAGTTGCGCGCGGCCATGGCCAGGTAAAGCATGATCGAAAAAGAAGATTCATGCTCCATAGAAATGTTCCCATCTTCATCAGCCGTCGTCCCCCGGATAATGGCCGCTGTGATCGGGAAGGCTTTAAAAAAAAGATACTCTTGGCCTTGAAGCTGAATGACCTCGATCAAATCCTCGCGGGTAACTTCATTCATTTTAGCGCCCGTATTTCGCGGATCCACAAAGGTCTTCAATCCCACCTGGGTTATGAGGCCTGGCCTCTTGGCCGCAATTTCGCGGTGGAGGTGCATGAGCACGCCCATGGGGAAATTGTAGGCTTCCACTTTATTCTGAAAAATCATTTCGTAGATTTTCGGAGGCTTAGATGAAGCCGGAGCCGTCACATAAGATCCCCCGATCACCCTTTTAATCAACCCTTCATGGGCCAGATGATCCGTCCCGGCTGTTCCATAAACATCCCCTACTGCTACGGGAAATACCAGGGTCAGATCACGGGGCAAGCCTGATTCCAAAAATCTTTTCTCCAGAGCAGTGAGAACTTTCTCCGGCACAAGCCCTCCGGCAATGCCGCAGACAGATAATGTATCGCCGCTTTTGAGGAGCTGCACAGCTTCTTCGGCGGCCATGAATTTTTTGGTCACCCCAGATCTCCTTTCACTCCTGCCTCAACTCTGCTTTCTTTTAATCATGAGCGTTTTATATCCTGACTGAATCACGGTCCCGTCATCCTTGATGATTTGCAAAAAAAGTTTTATGACTCCCCTGTCGGGTTTGCTCTTGCTTGGCACCTTCTCGGCCACTTTTGCTTTTATATGAATCGTTTCCCCGAAAAATAATGGGGCTTCAAACTTCCATGATTCGATACCCAGGAAGGCTATGGCCGTCCCCTCCAGCCATCCCATTCGGAAAAGCAGCCCATGGGAAACGGCCAGCCCCAGCAGGCCATGGACAATTCGCCTGCCGAACTGGCTGTTTTTCATGAAGGCCTCGCTGGTGTGCAATTCATTGTAATCCCCGCTCATGGCCGCAAACATAACCACATCTGTTTCCGTCATTGTCCGGCTGGGAGTTACAAACTCTTCCCCCAATACCCATTCATCAAATAATTTCCCTGACATGGATCATCCTCCTTAATATCCTCCGAAATTATACGCAAATTTCTAAAAACTTCGGTAATACTACGATGCAAAAATTAGCGTTATAGTGGGCTTCACTTTGTCGTGGCCCGGGGTTAAGGACGATGAGCGCGGGCAACATCGGCCGGGAAAAAACCTTGCGAGCAGCGTCCAGCTTGGTCTCCGCAAAATGAGGCCGGTTGCCCTTTTCCGCCCCATCCATGGAAGAATCACCGCCTCATGCTGCCAAGCGAAGCGCCCTGGACCCCCGGGCCTGGAACGAGCGCGGATACTATTCAGGCATTTTGCGGGATTATTATTTAATTTTCCCCAGTCCCAAATCCATTCCCTGGTCTTGCAAAATTTTCTGCAATTCGGCCACATCTAAATCCCCCGGGGCTTTCTTTTGCTTTAAGGCTAAGGCGGCTGCCGTGCCCGCAGCCTGGCCGGTGGCCGAGCAAACCGGGATGAGCCGGAGCTGTCCCATGGCCTCATCCGCCGCGGATATACACCTGCCGGCCACAAGAAGATTTTGCACATTCTGAGGCAGAATGGAGCCATAGGGTAATCTCATGTGGCTATGGGCATAGGGTTTAACTACCGTATCATCAAATATCGTGTTCTTAACTTCATCCGTCGAGGGTGAAGCTCTGCCGATGATTTGC
Source organism: Deltaproteobacteria bacterium (assembly GCA_016875165.1). Classification (GTDB taxonomy): domain Bacteria; phylum Desulfobacterota; class SM23-61; order SM23-61; family SM23-61; genus JAHJQK01. The sequence continues at coordinate 69,676 of VGSF01000010.1, read as the reverse complement.
CGGGTAGCTCGCACCCCTACTTGGGTTGAGGTATATTCAATTCTTGATTTCTCAAAACCCGGAATATACTTTTTGAGGAAACCGGCCAACCTAATAGCATGTTCCCTGGTGGTCACTTCGGCCCGGGTTAAGTCTTTCGGGTCAGTGCCATCCATGCCCAACATATTTCCGGACCAGACATTTATTTCATCGTCGTACACAAGTTTTTCGGCATGGACTCCCGGAGCGCCGTATTCCATATGAATTCCTAAATCAAAGGGCTGATCCCCCCTATCCACCGCCTCTTTCAATGCCTTCTTGAGGTTTCCCCAGTTTCCTATCCTGTCCAGAACAACTGGTATATTCACTCCCACCATGTTGAACATCATGGTCATTGGTTTTTTAAGCAGGCGGAAAGGAGCTCCGGCAAAACTGGCGATATCCGCATCTCCGGTTGCGTCCACCACCATCTTGGCCAGGATGGCCTGCCGACCGGCTTTATTCTCCATAATGATCCCTTTGATCACCTGCCCTTCCATAATAGTTCCAACAATATATGTGTGCAGCAGAAAATCAATCTTGTTTTCCTTAAGCATTTGTATAAGTTCATATTTAATGATCTCTGGATCCGTGGCATGCATTTTCAGCCATTCTACCTCCTCGCCTGAATGGCGGCAGGGCGCATAAACCCCTTTTTCTTGCAGCCTTTTGGCGATCTCGCTATTTATCCCATTATTCAGAGGGGGTGTGGTGATTACCAGAGCGGAAGTTACCAGCCCCCCTAAGAATCCATATTTTTCCAGGAGTAAAACCTGGGAACCATTGCGGGCGGCACATACCGCAGCGGCCACCCCGGCAAACCCTCCTCCGCAAACCAGCAGATCTGCGTTGGCAACGACTGGAGTTTTTCTCTCCGGCTCAATAATCCAATCCATTTCTTACCTCCCACCCAAAATCTGCCTTTGTCTCCCCTTCCACCTTCCCCTGTCAACGATGAACCATGAACTATGAGCAATAAACCCATGTCTTGACGAACTATGGCTCTCTTCTATCAAAACCCCACCCAAATATAAAGTGCATATTTTCCACTGCCTCCCCCTTCCATGCGGGTAATCCTTTTTGCTTATCGCCCCTCCGATTTAGGTCATCTTCCCAACTCCCGCAGAAGGTTCCGGCACCCGGTAATCCGAAGAACCAGGCTGTCGAACCGGCGCTCGTAGGACTCCTGGACGCCGGGGCAGACGAGATAATTTCGGCCCTGCGGATAAAGACCGCGGAAAACTATCAGGGATTCCGGATTGAAACGGTCAGGATCTATTTTGCATTCGACTGCACGGATGTCGCGGCCGCGGCGCACCACGAAGTCCACTTCCCGGCCCGATTTGTCGCGCCACCCCCGAACGAAGGCAACAAACCCGGTGTCGAACCCAGGCTTTGGAGCGGCGCACTGCCGAGGGCAGGTCGCAGTTAATGTAAACGGCATCAAGCCGCATTTGGGCCAGGGCGGTTTTCCCACACGCCGGACCCCCGCCAACCATACAATGGACCGCTTTTGCCCCCCAGCCGTGGGACGATTGATCCAATAGGGGCGGTTAATCATGGAATTATATTTATCATTTGGATGCCTATTTGCCAATTATTATTTCACACGTCCTTTTGTTCGCTAAACCCTTCAAGATGAACTATGAACCCTGAACCATGAACAATAAACCCGAATTTTCATCCCCCCCCACGTTCATCGTTCTTCGTCCATCGTTCATTGTCCTCATCGCAATCCCTTATTCATCAGGTCATTCCTTCCAACATAATACCGGACGCTGTCCTCATTCATATTCATTATTTTATCCAGAGTTTGTTTCATCCTCAGGAATTGCTGATCATCTATCCGGCATTCAAACACACTTTTCTGAACCAGCTCGCCAAAATTTTTCAGCGTCTTCGCAAATCATGGCCAGGTTCTGGTGGAAGGGGGGATCGCTGATCTTTTTGGTTTCAGTCTGTTGGATGAAAGACTTGGCCTCTTCCGTCTGATTTCTTTCTAATTCCGCGCCCCAAAAGTTTTGTCCCTGATATTGGCAACATAAATTTGTGATTTCAGGCTTGACAATTAACCCACTTTGCATTGGAGTTATTAATGGTTATGTCATTAATACAAGATATTAACTTATCAACGGCGCAGCATATCTGACCATGGCGGCTTAGGTGCCTTGACCATTGCAAAAAGATAAATTGCCAAAATCGCGGACAGAATTTATAAGACACCCACCACCGACCTCTCCGAAGCAGCGCTCCTGCCACTGCTGTCCTGCACTGAAGCACTATTCTGAATGATGGTCCCATCAGGTGGCGCACTGGAGCCTGAGTTCACCTTCACCGCCATCTCCACCGTCCAACTCTGCCCAGCCAATAAAGTACCAAGAGTCCAGCGAACCTCTTTTCCTGAAATATTCCCATCCTAACCCTGGATCGGTTGAAGAAGGGGATTTGGTTTGTAAAGGGGACAAAATTATATCCGTCCCAGCTCCAATTCATCTTGGGCCTTCCTTCCGAGGTAAATCGTTTGAATGTTTTGGGGAAAATGGCAGAGCTTTTAGGAGATACCTTTTCACATCAATCTACATGAAAACCGGTGAGGAAAGAAATAAAAGTGGGGTCAGACTTGCAATGTTGCGATTTATGAGATAATCTTATCCCATTAAAAAAAGCCTGGCTATGACCTTTATCCCGTTAGAAATAATGCTCCGCTGCTCCCTCCGGGCTAGAGGCCCTCTGGGCCAACGGCTGCAGCGGGGTCAGATTTTAGAATAATTCCGGCGGGGTTTAATGCATCGCTGGAATTTCTAACGGGGTTTATCAATGCCAGGCTTTTAGGATAATCATTCACCTCCCACCCCCGATCAGGTGGTTCAACCTATCTTCTTTCAACTACAATCCTTCTATTAAGATGAGCATATGATAGTTTGCATTAGCTCCATTAGGTCATTGCGAGGAATATAGCGACGAAGCAATCTAAAAGCGAGATTGCCACGCCCTTCGGCCTCGCAATAACAACGTTTTGCGATTCACAGAATGCAAACTATTTCATGCTCCCCGTAATAACTCCTCCGGTTCAACCACGGATATAAAAAAATTAGATGCCTTCTGTTTCAACTCAGCATCTCTGGTAACAAAAACATCTGAAAAGTCCTTTGATGTTGAAACCAGAATCGCATCTATTGGCAGAAGTTTTGATTTTTTCTGGATTTCAAATGCCTGGGCGATGTGGATTTCATTCGGGATAATGATTCCCAGATTCTGGATCTCACCTATCTTTTCAATATCTTTTATTATTTCGCTATCTTTTAGCTTCGACCTTTTTCTAAGAACAGCTAATATTTCCATGATATTGATTATAGTTGTTGTCCCTTCTATGCCGCCTTTTTCAATACTTGACAGAAGACGCTTTGAACCTTCATAGAAGCCCTCCTCCTTCATGAGGAGGTATTGTCAAAAATCTTCTTGCTCATAATGCTTAACTTCCCTTAATTTCAGGCTTTATTTAAGTTGGGCTTGCCTCCCCCTTTTTTTGGGCTTCCAAAAGGGCATCGGCAGAAGTTATCCACAGCCCCGGAGCGACGCCCTTCAGGAGCAGGAGAGCGGAGGGGCTGTGGGTAACTTCCGCCCTCCCCAAAATCCACCACGTTTTCCGATTCTCATATCTCCCCCCTATTTTTCATAAAACTTTTGACAATATCTAAGGGATAGCTAATCACGTTCAAAATCCACTGTCAAGAGCAATTCCTCACCCAAATCCCGATTTAGAAAATGGTAACAATTTAGCGGTTTGAAAAGGCCTTCCCAGAAATCCCTCCCGACCTCCCCTGCCTACCGCAGGCAGGCTTTTCCAAAGGGAGGAGAGGTTTTTTTGGAATTAGATAAAAGATTCAGCCTTTTCTCCATTCTCAACTTAACACTACTCCGACAAATAACGTTTATGGCGCGATGCAAGACGGATATGTTGAACGGTTTGATCAGAAAATCTCCCATCGCCCCTGGTTTTCCCTCCGGGTCAGAGACCGCTCTGGGTCGGAGACCAAAGAGGGGTATAACAATTTCCCCCTGGCAAAGGAGGAATAAGGGGGATTTTGTGAATTGTCGGAGTAGTATTAATTCATGCCAAGAATTGCACTAACAGCAATCATCGCAGGTTGACAAGAATAAAACCTTAGGGCACAGGAGGTAATCCTTTTAATGAAGAAACGACAATTTGTTTTAAAAGTTCACTGCTCTTTTGCCCCTTCCGGCCTTCCATCGCTCCCTGGGCGGACCAGACCGTATTGCCGGTATCCGGAGCTACCATCTTGATCATTAAAGTGTAAGAATCCCGAAAACGACTGAACTCTAAAACGCTGCAAAGGACAATCCCCTGAACTCTTAGCAATTCTCCAATTTTCGCCAGCAGCAAAGGGTCCGGAGGCTCATCCCTGATCCATCCCTCCTTTTTCAATAGCTGCCGCACTGCCGACCATTCTTTGGTTTTATAACCCTTCTTCAGCAGCTCGGCTTCGACGTATTCAGCAAATTGAACCTGCGAATCAAGATTAATCACGGCCAGAAATTGATATTGCTGGGGTTGAAAATCACGGGAGAGAACCAGATCCTTACGCACCGAAGCCATCAGGCATCCGAACAGAAGAAACATGAGGACAATAGCTAAAAATAAAGCCCATTTAGCTTTCATCTGCTAATCTCCTATTAGATTTTCGGTGAGGAAATGATCCCATGGAAGGTTGTCCTGCTGGCGGGCCCAAACAATGCCGGAGTTTTTCAGGATTGGCAGGGGGCAAGATTCATCTTGCCCCCTGTTTACCCCGCTCCTGCGGTTTTTTAAGAGTTGGTCGGGGCGACTGGATTTGAACCAGCGGCCACCTGAACCCCATTCAGGTACGCTACCAGACTGCGCTACGCCCCGTTTATTTATTCCTTCATACCACTTTTGCGCTGGGCTGTCAATCCTCCTGAACTCTTCACTTTTGACTTTCGCTCATGGTTTCAGAATGCCGGTCATGACCCGACCCGGCCCGGACGGAAGGGGGAATCTCTCGGGAGCACAAGGCATTATTTCTTTCATGGGTAAGGGCGGGGCTTCCACCGCTGATGCCCTGCCTTCCTTCGATCCCGCCTTTTCTTTGCGGAAGAAAAGCACAGGCTATGGACCAATCTCTTTCCCGCCGATGCTCCCTCTTTCATCCCCCTTCCGTCCGGGCTTCGTTTATCAACGCGAATTCATCAATTTATTCAAAAGTGAAAAATGATGAACTCGTAAAAAGTCTGAAAATGCCCTTTTCCGTCATTCCGGCCCCGTATCAAGTACCGGGTAAACTCCAGCCGGAATCCAGTATTTTCAAATACTTATAAATACCCTGGACTCCGGTTTTCACCGGAGTGACGACTTTTTACGAGACCATCAAAAATGGCAAGTCTTTCAATTCAGGAGTCCCCGCAAGCCTTCCAGCTCCTTCCTAATTCGCAGAAGAGCATCATGGTATTTTTTTTCGGGAAACTCCAGTTCCAGTTGTTTTTCCCGGCCGGTTCTCATCTTCTGTATTTTTTTCTTGGCCCCGGCAATGGTGAATTTTTCCTCGTAAAGAAGTTTTTTGATCTCCAGGATCAGCTCCAGGTCTTTCCTGCGGTATAAACGTTGTTTTGAGTTCGTGCGGCCGGGAGTAATAATTTTAAATTCGGATTCCCAGTAACGCAGAACGTAGGGTTCAACGCCGGTGATTTGGCTGACCTCACCAATTTTATAATATAGTTTCTCGGGGATCGAAAATTCTATTTTTTTCCCCATGGCCTTCGATCACCCCGGAAGTCCGCAGATCCAGAGCCGTCACATTCATGATGAAAGTTACTATGTATTTAATCCTTTTCGTAAGACCTGGCTGGGCTTGAAAGTCAAGACCCGGCGGGCAGAGATCTGGATTTCTTTGCCGGTCTGGGGATTCCTTCCCTTACGCGAGCGTTTTTCCCGCACCAAGAAGTTTCCGAACCCGGATATCTTGATCTTTTCACCGCTCTCCAGGGTCTCTTTCATCAGGTCAAAAACAAAGTCGACAATTTCGGCAGATTCTTTCCTGGAAAAACCTACTTTCTCGTAAATGGTTTCGACGATATCCGCTTTCGTCATAATCTAACCCCTCCTTTCAAAGTTTAAATTAGCAGTTATCAATGATCATTGAACATTGATAATTGACCATTGACCATTTAAATTTAGCGGAGGATCCCTCCGAAACGTTCGACCAGAAGGTCAGTCAACTTCTGGTGAATCTCGTTAACCTCGCGGTCGGTTAGCGTACGGTCCTCTTGCCGGTATTTTAAGCGAAAAGCTAAACTCTTCTTCCCCGCAGGAACCGGCTTTCCCCGGTACAGGTCGAAAAGTTTAATTTCAGCAATAAACCCATTGTTCGCCTCCCAGAGAGTCTTTAAAAGGTCAGCAGCGGCGATTTCTTCATTTACTACCAGAGCCAGGTCCCGGGTAACGGCTGGATAGCGGGGCAGGGGTTTAAAAATCTGCCGTTCCTCGGCCTTATCCGTTAAGTTCTGAAAGTTTAGTTCAAAAACGAAAATTTTTTGGTCAAGATCAAAATTATGGCAAACGCCCTGGTGCAATTCGCCCATTTCGCCCAATATGTTTCCGGGCATTTCCAGCCGGCAGGCCTTGCCGGGGTGCAAATAGGGTTCATCGGTCAGGGGAAGGAAGCGCACGTCACAGATGCCCAGGCCGCCCAATATTGTCTCCAGAGTTCCTTTAAGGTCAAAAAAATCGCATTCCTGTTTAAGTTTGGCCCAGGATTCCTCTTCGCTAAAACCCGTGATTAAGCCAGAAAGGATTTCCACTTCTTCTGGTAACTCCTGTTCATCCCGCACAAAAAATACCCGGCCCATCTCGAAAATTTTCAGGTCAAGATTCTGCCGATAAAAATTGGTGCGAGCCACCTGCAGAAGACCAGGAATCAAGGTGGTACGCATAATGGACTGTTCTTCGCTTAGCGGGTTGTGAATACGCAAGGCCCTTAAGCGTTTGTCCGCAGTAAGCAATCTTAAATCTTGCAACGCTCTGGGTGATATAAAACTGTAATTAATAACTTCCCAAAAGCCGCACCCTGTTAAAAGGTTCCTGGCCCGCTCCGCCGTGCCTTGTAGTTTTGTCTTTTTCTCTGGGGATACTCTGCCGGCAGGGAGTGTTACCGGAATCCGTTGAAAGCCATGGAGACGGGCAACCTCTTCAATAAGGTCTATCTCTCTTTGCAGATCGACCCGATAAGTAGGGATGGTCGCCTGAAAATTATTCGGCCCCATTGGTTCGATCCCCAGTTTAAGGTTTTGCAGGTAGTTTTGCATCTCCCTTGGTTGGATGGCTGTTCCCAGAATTTTGTTTGCCCGGGTGCTCCGCAAAATAATTTTTTGGGGTTCGATTTTTCGGGGATAGTTATCTACCGGCTCCCTGGCCATGGTTCCGCCGGCCAATTCCACCATCATGGCTCCGGCTCTTTCCGCTGCTCGGAGGGCGCCGTTCGGGTCTATGCCCCGCTCGAAACGCAGCGAAGCCTCCGTAGCCAATCCGATCCGCTTGGATGTGCGCCGGATGCCCATGGGATCGAAGTAAGCGCTCTCCAGAAGGATATTCTGGCTCTGGGGATGAACTTCGGAGTTTAGTCCCCCCATGATCCCGGCCAGGGCGACTGGTTTTCGGCCATCGCAAATCATCAACGCTTCTTCAGGCATTTTTCGGTCCAGGCCATCAAGGGTAGTGAAACTTCCCCCTGAAGCTGCTGTGCGGACGACGATGCGTTTCTCCTCCAGACGTTCAAGGTCGAAAGCATGGAGCGGCTGGCCCATTTCTAACATTACATAATTGGTTACATCCACGATATTATTGATGGGTCGAACTCCCACGGCTTCCAGGCGCCAGCGCAGCCAAAAAGGCGAGGGGGCGATTTTTACCCCAAAAATCAATTGAGCGACATAACGCGGGCAAAGGTCCGGACGCTCGATAGTTACGGTAGTGTAAGAACCATCGAGCATCCTTCCAGCAACTTTTTTAGCGGGGGGGATATGAAGAGGCTGGCCGGTCAGCGCCGAAACTTCCCTGGCCACGCCCAGAAGGCACAGGCAATCGGAACGGTTAGGAGTTATGTTTATCTCGAATATCCAGTCGGCCAAGCCTAAAGCGCTTTTAAGGGATGCGCCCAAAGGAAGATTAACAGGGAGAACCATGATCCCGGCGGCCTCTTCACTCAGCCCCAATTCTTTCTCCGAACAGAGCATTCCTTCGGAGAGAACATCCTTAAAATAGGTCCTCCCGATCGTTTCCCCTGTGGAAAGAGTGGCCCCTTCTTGGGCCAGGGCCACCCGCTCCCCAACTTTCAGGTTAGGGGCGCCGCAGACGATTGAATAATCTTTTTCCCCATCGCTGACTGTGCAGATAGAAAGGTGATCGCTCCCGGGATGGGCATGGAAAGAAACCAGCTCAGCCACGATCACTCGCTGAAACGCCGGCCGCCGCTCGTTTAGGTTTTCCACCTCCAAACCGGCATGGGTCAGGATTTCCGCCAATTCAGGCGGAGAAAGAAAAATTTCTACATAATCTTTAAGCCACTGCCAGCTGATCTTCATTTCATCCCTTTTTTAACACCCGAAGAAACAGGGTCTTAAAACTGCTTCAGGAATTGCAGATTGTTCTCATAGAAAAGGCGAATGTCATTCAGCCTTACCTGGAGCATGGCAATACGTTCCACCCCCAGGCCAAAGGCAAAACCGGTAAATTCCTCCGCATCGTACCCCACAAAACGGAAAACCTCTGGGTCAATCATTCCCGAACCCAGGATTTCCAGCCAGCCGCTTTTTTTGCAGACCGGACAGCCCTGCCCCTGGCAGATCACGCACTGGATGTCCACTTCGGCGCTCGGTTCGGTAAAGGGGAAGAAGCTGGGTCGAAAGCGCATCTTAACGCCGGGCCCGAATAATTGATGGACAAAAAAAGTCAGAGTCCCTTTCAGATCGGCGAAAGTGACCCCGTGATCTACGACAAAGCCTTCCACCTGGTGGAACATCGGACTATGAGTGGGGTCAGAATCATGCCGGTAAACCCGGCCGGGAGCAATGACCCTGAGGGGAGGCTTTCGCTTTTCCATGGTGCGCACCTGCACCGGGGAGGTGTGGGTGCGCAGGACCACATTGGGAGAGAAGTAAAAAGTATCCTGCATGTCCCGGGCCGGGTGATCCTGGGGAAAATTCAGGGCTTCAAAATTATAATAATCCAGCTCTACTTCCGGGCCTTCGGAAACCTCAAAACCCAAGCGTTCGAAAATGGCCACTATCTCTTGGGTCACCTGAGTGATAAGATGCGCTTTTCCCAGCGAAGGTTTCCGCCCCGGAAGACTTATGTCCACTCCTTCGCGGAGCAATTGTTTGGCTTTCTGCCGCTCCCGTTCTTCCGTGAGGGCCTGCTCTGCGGCCTCTTCCAAGGCCGTCTTTAACTGATTGGCCAGTTGGCCCAATGCCGGCCGTTCCTCCGCAGGCAAATTCCTAATTTCCCTGAGGAAATTAGTCAGCAGTCCTTTCCGGCCGATGTATTTCGCGCGCACGGCCTGAAGGTGAGTTTCCCCCTGGGCAGCGCATAATTCAGCCCTTGCTTCTTCTTCCAAGCGTTTGAGTCTTTCCCGCGTCCTGCCTATTTCATTCACGAGAGTTGCCCTTTAGCAATTTCCACGATTTTGGAAAATCCCAAGGGATCAGTGAAGGCAATCTCGGCCAGGGCCTTTCGGTCAATTTCCACCTTAGCCTTATTCAGCCCAAAAATCAGCTGATTGTAGGTCAAGGCATGGACTCGGGCCGCAGCATTGATCCGGGTTATCCACAGGGAGCGGAAAGTTCTTTTTTTTGCTTTGCGGTCGCGGTAGGCAAATTTATGGGCCCGGTCCACCGCTTCCGTGGCGATGCGATAAAGGCGACTGCGCGATCCCCGAAATCCTTTGGCCTCTTCTAAAACTCTTTTTCTTCGTCTTCTCGTTTTAACGCTTTTCTTTACTCTGGGCATTTCCAATTACTCCTTCTTGCGGGGCTGCTTGCGGTAAGCTTTCAGCTCCCTTCTTTCCTCATAATTTAGAGATAGGGAAGCATCTTTTTGATGTTCTTAAAATCATTTTTATCCACCAGCACGGATTTGCGCAGGTTTCGTTTGCGTTTGGTGGTCTTGCCGGTTAAAAGGTGACTGGCAAACGCCTTTTCCCGTTTAATTTTTCCACTGCCCGTCGCTTTAAAGCGTTTGGCGGCTCCTCGGTTACTTTTCATTTTTGGCATGTTTCAATCTCCTCAAAAAAATAAAACCTAACCCTTTCTTTGCGCTCAGAGATGAGCACGAAATATATCTCGTATCACTTTAGCTGTTTGAAAACCATCCCGAACAGGGTAATTTTAAAGAGCGTCATCGAAAGCAGTCCGCCTCAGGCGGGCAGGATTTTTTCTAACGGGTTCTGGATTCCCGTTTTCACGGGAATGACAAAACCTAGACTTTTTTCAAAGGGCTAAAGCGTTACTAATACGAGCGGAATAAATATCTTTACAAGTCATTGCGAGCCCAAGGGGCGCGGCAATCTCATTCTTCATGGGATTGCTTCGTCGTTCCACTCCTCGCAATGACAGGTTATTTAATGCGTCTGTAATAAGAACTTGTCCGTAAATAGAATTCCCCCCTTTGCAAAGGGGGGCGAGGGGGGATTTTTCCTCGGAAATCCCAAATCAAATTCCCCATGTCCCCCTTTTTCAAAGGGGGATTTAAAATCACGACTTATTTAAGGATAAGCTCTAAATCTCCCGTTTCCTCGGTGAAGTCTGCAGCGAAAATTAAATTTATACGTCCTAAGAGAGGTTCAGGGCTTGGGAGCAAGGATCATGACCATATTGCGCCCTTCCAGCCGGGGCGCTTGCTCGAGAACGATCAAATCTTTAACTTCTTCCAGGAAACGGTTGAGCAGTTCCCGGCCAAACTCCGGATGGGCAATCTCCCTGCCCCGAAAAAGCATGGATATTTTAACCTTGTTGCCTTCGCTGAGAAAACGTTTGACGTGGCGGAGCTTGAACTGGAAATCATGCTCCTCGGTTCGAGGCCTTACTTTGACCTCTTTGACCTGAATGATGGTCTGGTGCTTCCGCGCCTCCTGGATCCGTTTGCTCTGCTGGTATTTGTACTTCCCGTAATTCATGATCCGGCATACCGGAGGTTGGGAATTCGGAGCGACTTCCACCAGGTCTAAGCCCTGCTCCTCAGCAATTTTCATGGCTTCTTTCAGCGGCAGGATACCGACCTGTTTGCCTTCAGAATCAATGACCCTGACCTCTGGAACTCTGATACCCCAATTGATGTTAACTTCCTTAGCTATACGCTTCACCTCCTACCTGGCTTTCCATTTTTATAAGATGAATGAATTCTTCAACTTTCATGGGTTTTAAGGTCTTCCCGCTTCGAGCCCGGGGGGCCACCAGGTTTTCTTTGACTTCCCTTTCCCCCAGAACCAGCATGTATGGGATTTTCTGAAGCTGGGCTTCCCTGATCTTCAACCCCAATTTTTCATTCCGCATATCTTTCTCTACCCGGATTCCCGCCTCCGTTAAACTCCGGTAAACGGTCTCGGCGTAAGGGATCTGTGGATCTGTCACTGTTAGCAGGATTGCCTGCACAGGAGCCAGCCAGGTCGGAAAAGCTCCGGCGTAATGCTCCACAAGCACGCCGATGAACCGTTCCATCGCTCCCAGGATGACCCGGTGAACCATAACGGGCCGGTGTTTTTCTCCGTCCTTAGCGATGTAAGCAAGGTCAAAACGCTCGGGCATGGCGAAATCGCACTGGATGGTCGCGCACTGCCACTCCCGTTCCAGAGCATCCCTTAATTTCACGTCGATCTTCGGCCCGTAAAAAGCCCCCTCCCCTTTGTTTACTTGATAAGGGAGGGAAGCTCCATCCAGGGCGGAACGCAACGCCTGCGTGGCCTTTTCCCAATCTTCGTCCGTCCCGATGGTCCCCTGGTCCGGACGGGTGCTGATCTCCAGCTCATAGGGGAAATCAAAGATATTCATCACGTCCCGGACGAAATTCAATATATCCCGGATTTCTCCGTTCAACTGATCGGGAGTGCAGAGTATATGGGCATCATCCTGGGTAAATCCCCTAACGCGCAGGAGCCCGTGGAGTTCTCCTGATTTTTCGTGGCGGTGGACCGTTCCTAATTCAAAGTATCTCAGGGGCAGATCCCGGTAACTGCGAATCCTGGATTTGTAAATGAGCATGTGCGCAAGGCAATTCATCGGTTTAATTCCGTAGGATTGCCCCTCTATTTCAGTAAAGTACATTTTATCCCGGTAATGATCGTAGTGGCCTGAACGTTTCCATAAATCAAGCTTGAGGATTTGCGGCCCGACGACCAGCTGGTAGCCCCGTTTCAGGTGTTCCCGTTTTTCGAAGTCTTCTAAAAGCATCCGCAGGAGCGCTCCTTTGGGGTGGTAAATCACCAGCCCGGCTCCGGCCTCATCGTGAATGGAAAAAAGGTCAAGTTCACGCCCTAATTTGCGATGGTCCCTTCGCCTTGCCTCCTCCAGGCGCAGGAGGTGCTTTTCCAGGGTTTCTCCGGAAGGGAAAGCAGTGCCGTAGATCCTCTGGAGCATCTGATTGCGTTCGTCCCCATGCCAGTAGGCGCCGGCTACGCTGGTGAGTTTGAAAGCCTTGACCATGCCCGTGGAAACGAGATGAGGCCCCCGGCAAAGATCGACAAACTCCCCTTGCTGATAAAGGGTCATTTTGCTGTCGGCAATTTCATTGATTAATTCAACTTTATAAGATTCTCCCCGCTCCTGAAAAAGACCCAAAGCTTCCTCCTGGGAAACTTCCCGGCGTACGATGGGCAGATTCCGGTCGATTATCTCCTTCATCTTTGCTTCAATCCGGGGAAAATCTTCCGGGGAGAAACTGCCCTCGTAGTCAAAGTCGTAATAAAACCCATCTTTAATGGCCGGACCAATAGTAATCTTCGTTCCGGGGAAAAGGCTCTGCACTGCCTGGGCCATGATGTGGGCGGCGCTATGTCTTAAAATTTCCGTTCCCTGGGCGGAAGATAAACTCACCCACTCCAGCTCTCCTCCCTGCTCCAGGGGGGCGTGTAGATCTACGAGAATTCCGTTTATTTTCGCGGATACAATCTCATTGGCCTGCACAGGCGCGGGTGAATCCCCTAAGAGGTCCTGGAGTAGAACTCCTTTGGGGTAGGTTTTGGTGTTTCCGTCCGGGAGACGAACTTCAATATTGTCCATATTTCGATCAGTTACTATTGATGGCTTCGTAAAAAGTCGTCAGAAGAGTCATTGCGAGCGAAAGCGAAGCAATCTCGTTTTTATAAGTCCTTGAAAATACGGGGTTGCTTCGTCGTCCCGCATTGGCGGAACTCCCCGCAATGACGAAAACGGGACTTTTTACGATTTCATCACTATTTCCCCCGCAAAATAAGAAAAGGCATCATCGGGGATATACATGATGCCTTTTCTTATTGGTGGGTTAAATTGCCGGATGCCTCAGAATGGGATTATGGTAGGCACGAGGGGATTTGAACCCCTGACTTCTACCGCGTCAAGGTAGCGCTCTCCCCCTGAGCTACGTGCCTACAACTTATGCAAAATTTAATTCATTGTTACTGATAAGGGGATAAATTGTCAAGTAAAATATTAGGCTTAATGCCTATTTCTAAGGTGTTTTATGAAAAATCAATGATTTTCCTTTTCCAGATTCGGCACATTCTTTAAGGAAACCCATGTATCAATTTTTGTAACACTTTAGCTCTTTGAAAAAAGATGTGTTGTAAGAGCCAAGGGATTCCATGGTCCGGGGGCCTGGGCGGCCCGCTTGGAATCATAAGGCGCTGATTTCTTCGCGGGTGGGGCGGGGAAAATGCCCCCCGCCTCCTCCGGCGGAAACAAGCGGGGTTCTTCGTAGCCAAACAGAAACCCAGCCGATGCTTCCGGCGCGTTCCACCCAGACCCCCGGACCTCAACAAAGGTGGTAAAACCACTTTTTCAAACCGCTAAATCGATACCAATTTTTTTAGCGCCACCGGCCTGCTCCAATCCGGGATTATTCCAGACTGAATATTTTTATTCCTCTCCAAATATATTGCCCTCCGGAAAGGATTGTCAGGAAAGCCGTGCTCCAGATTAAAAAGTCCATAAAGATAGGCAGAGGAAAAGCATATTTGCCTAAAAGGGCAAAACCAACCGTTACGGTTTGGAAACCCGTGTTTAATTTGCTGGCCACTGATGGTTGAATCTTAAGGGGGTGAGAAGTCAAGAAAAGGATTAAAATACCCAGACAGATGATTACATCCCGGCTGATAACAATCACCGAGAGCCACCAGGGCAGGATGTTCAGGATGGCCAGAGTGATGTAAGAAGAAACCAGAAGAAGTTTGTCTGCGGCCGGGTCGAGATATGCTCCCAGATTCGTGCGTTGATGAAGAAGGCGGGCCAATAATCCATCCAGGGAATCGCTGACTGCTGCGGCAATGAAGATTAATAGGGCCCATCCGTAAAACTGATAGATTAATAGTATGATAAAGAGGGGAATGGAGATGATCCGGGAAACACTGAGAAGATTTGGAATATTCAGCATCGATGATAATAATTTCTTAGGGTTTTATTTCTTTATCCCTTCTTTGATTCCAGCGGACCCACTCTTCCTTTTGATCGTCTTCCGCTTTAAAGGCCGAGGGTTTTTCAGGCCGGCCCACGGCCGGAACAGTCACCTGCATCATTTGCGTGAGGACAATCTCTTCCCACTGTTCCTTGCTTACTTCTTCGTAAGGGCGGGGAATCTCCTGGGGTCCTCTGACCTCTCGGGGAATTCGAAAACCTCCTTCTTCCGGTTTATAATCCGGTTTGACAAACGGATTGTAAACCTCCACCGTTCCTGCATAGACCCGAATGAGGGTTGATGCGTCCGGATTGACGCTCATGCGCCAAATGGTATCCCGCACGCCAGCCACGGCATTGGCGGAAGCAATCTCAAAGGTTTTTTTAGGGCCAAAAACCTTGCGTACATTGGCCCAGGTTTTTCCCACTGGCACTTCAACCTTTACTTCCCGGGAATTGGCGCTAACATCCACAAAAACGGTCTTCATCTTAAAGGTCGTTTTCTGTTCAAAGCGCAGGATGGAGCGATCCGCAAGCTGAATTTCCAGCCGGGACTTTTCGCCGGTGCGGACTTCGTCCTCACGCGAAAGGAAGCTGCCCGCCTTTAAGGACTTCCAGGAAGTTTCCCCCTGCGGCAGGATTTCCGCCTTTCCCTGGAGAAAAGTGACTTTCGCCTGCTCAGCCCCGATTCCTTTCCCGCTGGAACCTTCTGACTTTGCCTGCGCCGGCCAAAAACAAATGGCCATCACTAAAAAGGAGAGAAAGAATAAACTCTTTCTCCTGCCCGGCCAAATGGCTCCTCCTCTCTGTCTCCCTTGAAGAAAAATTTTATTCCTAACGAGGTTCATGCAAATCTCAAAATCTGATGCTCAATCGTCATTCCGGGCAAGCGAAGCGCGACCCGGAATCCAGATTTTTCAGGCTACCCTGGATTCCCGCTTTCGCGGGAATGACAGTGTTTAGGACTTTTGCAACAGCCTCTAACTCATGGAATTTTTCTCAAACTTACCTTCAAGGTGTGCCGGGATTGATTTCCCACATAAACCTCGCGAATTTCGGCAATAAACCCGGCCTTGCGGAATTCAATCTTATGGGGGCCGCTTCTCAGCTCAAGGGGTTTTTTTTCAAACTGGCTGGCCAAACCCACTTTCTCGCCGTTGACATAAACCTCGGCGTCGTCCGGATTGGCCTGGATAATGAGAAAACCTTCACTGCCGACTCCCCGGCGGGTTTCCTGGGGAATACCGCATCCCATAACGAAAAGCAGTATCAAACCGAAAAAGAAGAATTTCCGCATAAACACCTCGTTATTTCACTTTCACAATGTCGTTCACCAGGAACCCCGTCCCGGCGCGCGCCCGGGCTTTGGTCAGCTTGTCCCCTACATAGCCGGTGACCGTCAATTCCCCTTTAACCGCTCCTTCCTCCCTCCCTAAAAGGATCTTGGTCTGGGGATCATAGATTTCCTTTCCCAGGGTCTGAACGGTCAGGGTATCCCCCATTTTCAAACCCACATCGCGCCCCACGTTGATGTAAATATCCGGGCCGCTGATCGAAGCGATCCTTCCCGACCACTCCACGTTCTGCAATTGCTGGACGAGGTTATCCATGAACTTGGTGATGGCCGAACGCAAAGCCTCCTGCCCTAAGGTTTCGTCATAGCCCGCTCTGGTTCCCAAGCCTAAAACTTCCTGAGCTTTGCGCTCAAACTCTCCTTTTCCTGAGTCGGCAAAGAGAAGTTGTCCTGTAGAAGCCTCGACCACCCGAACATCGACAACACATTTGGCCGTCTGGACTTTTTGCCTATAGACTCCGTAATCTGCTCCCCCGGTACTTACGCCAAATTGCGAGATGGAACCGGTTACCAGGGCATTCAAGCCAAGGACTCTGCCGGCCTGGGCCGCAGTTTCGGGATTGACCGCTCCTGTCTGACCCAGGGCCTGTTCCCCGAGAACCTGCTTTATCTGGGCGCGCTCAACAAGAATAAATGCGCCTGTTTTAAATAGTTCGGTGGTCAGGATGTCCGAGGCTGACGTCCCCAGCCGGCCCGCGCCGTAAGTAGTCTTATTCACGAAATCCACAATGCCCACGCGCAGCTTCGGGCCCTTATGGGTGATGCGCGGAACCTGGGCCGCTGGCTGGGGAGCGGTTGGCGTTTGGGCAACCTGGGTTTCCCTGGCCGCAGGTCCGCCCGCCACCGGAATCCCGGCGCATCCCCATAGCGCCCCCAGGGAAATTATAAGAAAAAAAACAACGATCATTCTTGTGAACATGTTCTTAACCTCCTTTCATAATGGCTTCGTAAAAAGTCCATCTGCGGCGTTGCGCTGCATCCTTCGTCGTTGCGGCGTACCTCTAAGCACTCCTCATCCCTCAGGATTTGCGCGCCTTGCATATGGAGCTTTTTACTTTGCCATCCCAATTTTGACTTTTTACGAGATGATCTTTCATGAGTTGCCAACGATTTATTTCCCGCCCCCCGGCATGAGGCACCCTGCCTGAGGCGGAGCAGTGTATAAAGGCCCGTTGGGCAGGGTAGCAAAGCTGGCATTCATAACCTTTTCGCAATAAGGCGCGTAAGATTGCAGGACCGCGAATTTCAAGGCATCTTCCATGGATTTCTGGTCTAATCCAAGTTTGCTCTCTTTGACCCGATGGTCAGAATCCCAAAGTTTCTCCCCGGTTTTCGCGTCCTTCAGCTCAAACCTTGCTCCCACGGTTATGGAGGCGTAGGCTACAAGGTAAGTAGTGCTGAATTCCGTGACCGTGGTATAAAGGAGAGCGTCCACGCCTAAAAGTTTCCCCAATTCCTGAGGGGTCAGGGAATTTACCTGACCTGCTTCGTGAATTCCTTTTTCAAAGAGCCTTTTGTCAGTTATGGATGTGCCAGTTGTCTCGTAACCCTTGATCGACACTTTGTGGTGAATGAGGGGTCGAAAGGCTTCCGGGGCTTTCAAATTGACGGTTTCGTTCAATACGGGTAGAACGGCAATCGATCGGGGAAGCCTTGATTTATAATCAGGAACCAGTGAATGTTGGACACCCCCGGCACATCCGGCCAATAGGGCAACCATCCCCAAAATAAAAAGTAGACACGCTTTTTTAAACTGTTTCATAGATTCATCTTTCCTTTTTTATCAGCGAAGAAGTATTCATCTGGGAGTCACGACAATTTCAATTGTATTCCAGGTGGTGCCGACGACCTTGACGGCAAACTCCTTAAAACTTTTTCGGCTGATTTCTTCAGAAAGGGACTGGGCGCTGCCCTTGATGTCCAATTCAATCTTAGCCACATTCCCCGAAAAACTGCGCTCGTAAATCCCCTCCACGCCGCGCACCTGCCCCTGGAGCATGTTTTTGAATTTCCGAAGCTCCTCATGGCCGGAGAGTCCATTCACAATGACCTGGACCAGGGTTGTGGCCCCGACCCGCTTCTGGAAATTATTGATGATGTCATCCATCATTTTTTCAGAAATCTTGGCGCTGGCCTTTTTCAAAGCTTCCACGCCACCGGTTACTTCGTCGATATGAACGGCGGCAGCATGTTCAGAACCGGAAGAGAGCACTCTTCCATCATCGGTTTGAATGGCCCGCAAAGAAACATTGGCCTGCGTGGATTTCATGGAAGTTCCGGCGATGGGTCCCAGCGATCTGGCTAAAGCCTTCCCCACGATGACCACCTCGGCATCGGCTTGTTTGCCCAGAGTAATGGCGGCGCGGTCGTTCAATTCAGCGACCCGGAAGGCCGTGGTAACTGTGATATTCTTTGATTGAGCTTGGTGGTCCACTAAATCAAACCCTTTCTCCCGAAAGCGGTCCATGATGGTATTTTCAGTGATGGTCAGATCCGCTTGCTCTCCCCGATGCAGACCCCACCAGTAATAATAATGGGTCTTGCCAATATTCTGCTCGGCAATCAAAATCATGATTCTCGGCTTGCCCACCTGTTTCAGAAAGAGGCCCAGGGCATCCAATTTGTCCTTTATGGAACCGGTGGCCACAGCGGCCTGAATAGTCACCTCATAAACGTTTTTCCCCTGATTTTCACCGATAATTTTGTAGTTCTGGACATACCCCTCGGTCTTGGTGTAAATTTCATCGTTCAAAAGTTGAAAATTTTGCACCCGGGTCTCGGACGAAACCATTATTCCCACGGCCTGCTCTACCGCTTTTACCAGGGCATCTTTAATCGCACGATCTTTCCCGATCAGGGTGTCGCTTCCTTCAAACCATCCCTCTCCCTTGGTTGTAATGGTCTGGACTTCCTGGCCGCTGGCCCCAAAATTCCAGGCCAGAAAAAAGAGCACTATCAATGATCCCGTCAAAGTAATTTTTTTCAAAGAGGTTCACTCCTTTCTCAGAAAAACCGCAACTCGTCTTTTAGCTTACGGATTATTAAAAGGGCATCCGCCCCCGAAACTGGCCCCATGGGGGCGAATTCTCCGGTGGACAGGTCTTTCGCTTCCATGACTCCCCGGGTAGTCATCACCATCACGGCGTTAAAATAGGGAAGATCGTTGCGCAGGTCCGGGAACGGCGATTTGGATCCGACAAATTTTGTAGCCAGCTTTTCATCGCCGCTCACTTTGATCAGGATATCTTCGATCATCATGGCGTAAGCCGCGCGGTTAATCTTTGCGCTGGGGAAAAATTTGTGGTCGGGAGAAGGCTCAAGGCCCCTTACTCCCAGGCGCAATACGGTATCAATATCCGCGCGCAGGACGTGGTTCTGGATGTCCGTAGCCGCTTCAGCTTTGACGATCCGGTCGGCTTCGAATTTTTTCCCGGGAGCCTGGTAGGCCGTATCGAATCTTTTGGGGGTTCGTTTTTCATAGAGTTTCTCCAAAAGCAACTCCTGGATGAATAGGGCGGCTACGTCCGCCCGGGTAATTTCCTCGATGAGGGCAATCTTCTTACCGATCAAAGAACCCGGGGCCGCTCTTTGGATTTTTTGCACAACTTTCCATTCACTGTCCGCTTCGATCAGGTATTTGTCGTTCAGGTCCAATACCTTTTTAAACATCTCCCCGGCTTTGTCAAAGTTAAAAGCGAATTTTTGTGCTCTCCCCATGAAGAAATAGGCGGCGGAAGACTTCGGGTTTATTTTGATCGCATCCTCAAACTCATCTATGGCTTTTTCGATCCATTTCTCTTTTCTCTCCAGGGAATACAGCCGGATCATGCCCACATGGGCGTTGACTTTATCATCTGGTTTTTCAGCCAGCCCCTTGGCCTTTTTCATGTTCTCGAAAGCTTTTTCAAAATTCTTCTGGTTAGCGAAAACGAGGCCCAGGCCCACATAGGCCGGCGAATACTTTCGGTCAAGCTGGAGGGCCAGCTCAAATGAGCGTTGCGCTCCCGCATAGTCCCCTTTATCCAGCAATCTGTTCCCGGTGAATACATGATGCTCTGGCGTATCCAGAGCCGCTTCCGGCTTGCGGGGAGGTTTGGCGCAAGAAGTCATCATTACCCCGAAAGCCAACACGACGAAAATCACCATGAAAATGGAAAAGCAGCTTCGCCAGTTCATAGAAACCTCCTTGAAATTAATCAGGACACAGATTTTCGCAGATTTCCACAGAAAACTTTTTTTTGCATTTAAAATCTTGAAAATCCGTGTTCATCTGCGTCCAAAAATTTTTTAAAATTAATCGACCACCACGAGCACGCGGCATTGCTCTAAGAAACTTAGATTTTTCGACATATCTTTCAGCCCTTGGGCGTCGGCGTTGCTGATAACCAGATCGCTGCTTCCTGGTCCGCTAACCTTCACCGCTTTTACCACGTAAGGATTGGCGGCCACCCGGTCATTCTTTTTGGCCGCATCCAGGTCTTTTACGTAGCCTACGATTCCATATTTCGTGGCCCACTCCTGGGAAACAAATGCCGACCCATAGACTTCCCTGCCTTCTTCGTCAAGAATTTTTGGGGACATGGCCGGACGAATATCCAGCCCTCGAGAATCGAAAACGACTCCAGTATACACCGGCGATCCCGCCTTGGGAACGGGTTGAGTCCCGAAAGAACCTGGCGGTAAAACGGTCTGGGTTAGCTGGCCAGCCATGGATATTTCCACAGTAACCTCTACAGCGCCGTCGGAGAGGTACCTGGTATTTACCGTTCGCGCTCCCCGGACAATTCCCTGAACCTGGGTGCGGATGACATCGCTTTGGGTCATGGCATTGACCACCAGCGTCTGGGAATCAATCCGGACCCCCTTGACTGTCTCCAGGATATTCCTGAGAGCATCTGCCTTGGCAGCTCGTTCGGCCCCGAGTCTTGCCGCGGCAATGTTGGGCGCGTCGGGATTGGGAGCGCCGCTACCCGTGGCCCTGATGGCCTGGTCTGCCCAATTAATTTCCCCGTTCCCAATGGTCTGGATCAGCGACTGCTGAGACCAGGCAAAATTCGTGCATAAGGTCAGAAAAAATACCGCAAACAAAACTTGCATCAACCCGCGATTATTTCTCATATTGGCCTCCTTAACATTAAAATTATCAGGAATCACAGTAAGGTCATTTTTGATGATCTCGTAAAAAGTCTTTTTTGCCCTATTTTCGTCATTCCGGCGAAAGCCGGAATCCAGTCTTTTCAAAGGGTTATAAATACTCTGGACTCCGGTTTTCACCTGTCTGCCAGGCACAGGCAGGCCGGAGTGACGACTTTTTACGAAACCATCATTTTTGTTCTGCAAGTTATGGGCAATGCCATCAGCATCCATAAATTTTTTAATTTTAATTATTAATAGTTTTAAACAACTTATCCTGTTTGTCAAGGTAAAATGTGCCTGAACGTCTATCACTTTTATTCTTCAACCTTTATTGTGGCTCAGGCGGGAGGGGGATCGACGAAAGAAAAAATGGAGGAAGCATCTCCCCGCCTGAACCGATGAAAAAGCCAGCGCCTCATTTTCCTGAGCCGAGCACCCTCTCGCCTGAGCCTGGGCATGGATGAGATTTTCCGCATGATCTTAAGAATAAAGTGATCGACGGTCAGAAAATGCGCCTCTTAGTGGCCCGGGGTTCGGGGCGATGAGTCCCGGCTCTGCGAGGCAACATCGGATGATATTTAAAGACGCTTGGCGTTTAGCGCTTTTTCCAGGAACTCCTCAACCCTTTTTTCTATCAGATGTAAACTTTCCGGACTTGCTTTTAACCAGATAATTTCCGGGTCGGCTTTGAACCAGGTAAGCTGGCGTTTGGCGTAACGCCGCGTATCCCTTTTAATCAAAGAAATGGCTTCTAAAAAATTAACTTCCCCTAAAAGATAGGAGACGATTTGTTTATATCCGATGGATTGCAGCGATTTTAATCGCGGATCATAGCCTTTGTGGAGCAGAGTTCTCACTTCTTCCACCCATCCCTTTTTGACCATTTCCTCAGTGCGCACTTCGATACGCCTGTATAATTCATTTTTTTCAAGAGTAAACCCGATCTTTAACACTTCATATGGGTTTTCCTGAAACCCGTGGTTCCGCTGAAGCGAAGAAATAGGCTGGTTGCCCTGAGAATAAACCTCGATAGCCCGGATTAGGCGCAAAGTATCGCGGGGATGGATTCGTGAAGCTGCCTGGGGGTCAATATTTTTAAGCTGGCAGTGCAGGTATTCGCTTCCTTCTGTCTCAGCCTGTTTATTAAGGATTGTACGCAGCTTCGAATTGGAGGCCGGCCCGCGAAAAAGGCCGCGGGTCAAGGCTTTCAGGTAAAGGCCGGTTCCTCCGGCTATAATAACAGGGGTCTGCCGTTTATGCAGCCCGCTGATAATTTCATCGGCTTGCTTACGAAACAAGGCGGCGCTGTAATCCTGATCCGGTTCAAGAATATCTATCAGATGATGGGGAATCAAGCGCCGTTCCTCCAGGGAAGGCTTGGCCGTCCCGATGTCCAGGCCCTGGTAAACCTGGACAGAATCTGCGCTGATGATTTCACCTTGAAAATTCTTGGCCAGTTTTAAAGCCAATGATGATTTTCCTGAGCCAGTGGGTCCTACGATGGCAATGATTCTGGGGTGTTCCATTATTTTAGGATTTACTGCAATGAACGCAGAGATTAAATTATTTTGGATACAGATTTCCACAGCGCGGCAGAGCCGCAACCAAAAGAAATCACCCCCTCCCTGCCCTCCCCCCTCGAGGGGGAGGGATGGGGTGGGGGGGAATTGCTTAAGAAAATTTAAAGAGTTTGAACATTAGTAGTAAAGATAAACGCAGATAACCATTTTATGTATTTTTTTGCATTTAATATCCTGAAAATCTGCGTCCATCTGCGTCCAATAAATATTTTCTTTTTTTAATTATTTCTCTGCGCCCTCGGCGATCTCTGCGGTGAAATAATTTTCATCTTCTGCCGAACATCTTCTCCAAATCGGCAATGGTGATTTTTAACATGGTGGGTCTTCCATGGGGGCAACGCGAAGGAGAAGCGCATCTTTCCAGGTCGGCCAGAATGGCAGAGGCTTCCTGTTCACTCACAGTCCGGGATGCTGGTATGGCGCCCCGGCAGGCCATCATTTTAATCAGGGAATCAAAGGAATTAGGCAAATCCGCATTTTTCCCCCAGGAAGAAATTTCCCGGATCATATCCTTGAGAGTCTGGAGGGGTTCTTGGGTTGCCAATATTTCCGGCACGGTTTTCACCCAGAAAGTTCTCCCCCCAGATGGTTCTAATACAAAGCCCATTTTTTCCAACTCGGCCAGGTGTTCATGAGCGGCATTGGCTTCAGCGATAGAAAGCTCGATGACTTCAGGGAATAGGAGGGACTGAGTACGAATCAACCCCCGAGAAAATTCCTGCAGGATTCTTTCCAGGAGTATCCGTTCATGGGCAGCATGCTGGTCCAGGAGGGTTAAGCCGTCGGATGACTCAAAGACGAGATAAGTTCGATTGATCTGCCCCAGGAAAGGAGCCGGGGGCCTGAGTTCATTTGGTCCAAAGGATTCTAATTTGAAATTTTCCTGGGTTGCCGGATCAAATGAAGATTTTCCATTAAAATGAGTATAAACTCCGGGAGTCTCTCTAAACTCATTCCCTCCCTCTCTCCGTTCCTTCAGCCAGGGGGTCTTTTCCAATAATCCCCGCAAACTCAGAAGGACGCTGCGGTGGATTGTTTCGGAATCGGCGAATTTGACCTCCCATTTGCTCGGGTGAACATTGACGTCAACTGCGGATGGGGGAACCTGAACAAAAAGGACGGTTACGGGATAGCGATCTTTGGGAATAAGGTGCCGGTAGGCTTCGATAACAGCATGGGCAAGCAATCGATCCAACACAGGCCGCCGGTTGACATACAGGTAAATTCCCCGGGCATTGGGACGAGTCAAGCCCGGCTCCCCAGCATACCCCTGGATTTCCACTCCTCCGCTCTTAAACTGGAAAAAAAATAATTTCCCCGCGGTTTCCCGGCCCAGAGCTTCGGCCAAGCGGGAAGTTAAATTTTCCCGGATTGGATAGTTGGCCAGAAGTTTCCCGTCATGGGTAAATTGAAAGTGGGTTTGCGGGTTGGCTAGGGCGACTTTGGCCACTAATTCTCCTATACGACTCAGTTCGGCGCCCTGGGATTTCAAGAATTTTAGACGGGCAGGTATGTTGAAGAATAAATCGCGGGCCTCTACCGAGGTTCCAAGGGGGCAACCGACCTCTTTAGCCTCTTTGATTTCACCGCCCTCAATGTTTATTTCCACCCCGGCTAATGTACTGTCATTTCTCGTAATGATTTTCATCCTGGAGACGGAGGCAATCGCGGAAAGGGCTTCTCCACGAAAACCAAAAAAATGGATGGCAAATAAATCTTCGGCGCTCTCAATCTTACTGGTGGAATGTCGTTGGATAGCGGATCGAGCATCTTCCGGGGTCATCCCTTCGCCGTCATCAATTACCCGAATCAGTTTTTTCCCCCCGGACTGAACCTCAATTTTGACCTCTCTGCCTTGAGCGTCCAGAGAGTTCTCCATTAATTCTTTCACAACCGATGCCGGTCGTTCGACAACTTCGCCGGCGGCGATTTTGCAGATGACTTCTGGAGGTAACGTTTTGATTTTTCCCATTTGAACACTGAGTTTCTTGCAAAACTTTTGAAAGTAAGAGGAAGTCGTCATTCCGGGCAAGCAAAGCGCGACCCGGAATCCAGGATTTTCGAGCAATTCTGGATTCCGGCGCCTGCCCCGGACCCCGATCCGGGGTTCGCCGGAATGACGGAGTAAGTGATTTTTGCAAGAAGCTTCACTAATTCAGATTTTTTTTCCAATTCTTCCGTGATCGTCTTCCAGGCGCACAACATCGTCCAATTCCGGAGTGGAGACTTCAAAGATATCAGAAGTCTCCAGGGCTGTAAGGCGGTGGCGGGTTAAGGCCGGGAGATGAAGGCACTCCCCGGAATTCAGGTGAGATAATGTTTTTTCTCCCCCCTCCCTTTCCAGCTCGACCAGAAGTTTCCCCGAGATTACAAACATGGCTTCATCTTTTTTTTGATGGTATTGGTAGCTTAAGCGCCTGCCTTTCTCAATGTGCAATATTTTTGCGGCGTACTTTTCCGTCTTCGCCCATATTAGTTCATATCCCCAGGGTTTTTCCACGCGCTCGATTTTAGAATCTGCTTTCACTGTGCTCCTTCTTTCATCAGAATAAATTCCCCAGCGTTAGTATATGTAAAAATGCCTGGCCTGAAAAGATATTTTTCAACTTCATTGCTATTTTCACTGAAAATATTCCTTCCCTTCTTTTTATTTTTCGATTATTTTATCCCCAAAAGAATCTCTTGAAGGAATTGGCCGGAGGGAGGAAATCTCCCAACAGTTGATTCGTCAGGGGATGGAGGCAATTTATGAATCAATCATTAGATAAAACCTTGAAGGTTAGCATCATCATTCCTTGCTTCAATGAACGGCTAACCATTGAAAAAGCAATCGGAGCAGTTTGCGCAGCCCCGATTCCGGAGAAAGAAATTATCGTAGTCGATGATTGCTCTACGGACGGAACAAAAGAAATCCTGGCGAATAAAATTTCTTCGCGTGTTGACCGGGTTATCTATCACGAAAAAAATCAAGGAAAAGGGGCGGCTTTACGTTCCGGCATTGCCGCGGCCACAAAGGATATAGTGATTATCCAGGATGCCGACCTGGAATATGACCCCCAGGAGTATCCGATTCTTCTGGAATCTTTTATTCAGGGAAAGGCAGATGTGGTCTATGGTTCAAGGTTCATGGGGGGAAAATCCCATCGAGTGCTTTATTATTGGCACCGGGTGGGAAATTTGATTTTAACCACCCTTTCCAATATGCTTACCAATATCAACCTTACCGACATGGAAACGTGCTATAAAGCTTTTCGCCGGGAAATCATCCAATCGATCAAAATTGAAGAAAATCGCTTTGGCTTTGAACCCGAGATCACCGCTAAAATTTCCAAAATGGGTCTGCGCATCTATGAAGTCGGCATTTCATACTACGGGAGAACTTATGCCGAGGGGAAAAAGATAAATTGGAAAGATGGTTTATGGGCCGTCTATTGTATAATAAAATATAACTTGTTTCGTTAAGGCTCCCTCCTCACGCCTTACGCTTTACGGTTTTTAGTTATTGCCTATCGCCCATTGCCTATTGCCCATTCATTATTTGACTATTCGACTATCTGACTATTGGACTATCCTTACATCGCTCCTTTTCCCATAAGAACGACGGGGATGGTTTTTAGTATGATCTTAAAATCCAACCACAGCGACCAGTTATCAATATATTCCAGATCCAGTTTCATCCATTGATCAAAATCTATTTGATTTCTTCCGCTTACTTGCCATAAGCCGGTAATTCCAGGCTTCATGCTCAGCCTGCGTCTTTGCCAACCTTCATATTTTTCTACTTCTTCGGGAATAGGAGGCCGCGGACCGACGAAACTCATATCTCCTTTGAGGACATTGATTAACTGGGGAAGTTCATCCAGACTTGTTTTTCTAAGAAAACGGCCCACCCGGGTTATCCGGGGGTCATTGCGCATTTTAAAAACTGGCCCATTCATTAAATTATAAGCCGCAAGGGCCTCCTGCCTTTCCTCCGCTCTCTCAACCATAGAGCGAAACTTATAAAAAGCGAACTTCCGCCCGTTAACCCCGCTGCGAATTTGTCGGTAAATGACAGGGCCTGGACTGTCCAGCCGGATTAATAAGGTGATCAGGCAAAATAACGGAGATAAAATTACAAGCAAAGAGAGGCTCCCAACTAAATCAAAAAATCGGCGTAAAAAAAGCAGTAATTCATTTTTAGGAGTCGTCGAAAAAGTTAGTAAAGGAACACCATCGAGTTCCTCCAAATGTGTTTTAGCGATAATATGGGGGAAAAAGTTTATGGCTATCCTGGTGGTAATTCCCCGCTCTTCACATAAAAGAAAAAGGCCTTCCATTGTTTTCAACTCTTCCTGAGAAATGGCAAAAATAACTTCATCCACTACTTCGCTTTCTAAAATTCGCGGTAAATCAGTGGCCAACCCCAGCACCGGATACCCATTTAACTTCCGGGGATGATTTTCCTCGGCGATTGAAAGAAAGCCTATAATCCGCAGCCCTAAATCTTTATGTCTTTCAATATTTTGAGCAAGGGCAAGGGCTCGTTCCTCTGTCCCGACAATCAAAATATTTCGGTATTTTTCGACGTTTTTATAAAATAAAAAGAATGGTTTTTCTTAAGAATGCCCTGGCCCCAATAATAAAAAAAAGATTGAAAACGGCAAAAAGGAAAAAAAAGACCCGGCTAACAAACTGATATTTTAAGGCAAAAACAGCGGCTCCGAGAAATAAAGACGAAATCAATAAGGCTTTGAATATACTCCATAATTCTTTCCAAAATCCTTGCCCTCGCCAGAATCGGTACAGACCGACCAGATAAAATAAAAGCGACCAAGTAGGAAAAATTATCCAAAGAAGATTTCCATACCAAGAGAAAGGAAAAAGCTTTGCATAGGATTCCGGTGGAAAAACATCTCGGAACCAATAAGCACAATAAAAAGCAAGAAGTGTGGCTCCCATATCTCCCAGGTAAAGAAAAAAAATAAATAAATTCGTTCGCTGTTTCAGCATAGCCTAATGATAAGGGTTGATGGTCTCAACCTTTTGTGGCAATTCCTATAAGTAATACCGACTTTTATTAATTTTCTACTTTAACGTTTCGAAAACAGTATAATCAAAAACGATAGACTTAAAAAAAAGTTTTACGCTTCGGATGATTCTTTAAAAAACTTATTCCCTGATTTTAAAAAATTTTTTCTTTAAAGGAATTCCCGCGTAACCCAAAAAAATATCAAGGTGCAAAGAAGTATTCATGTAAATCCTCGATGAATCGTTTCAAGATCGTTTTCAACCATTTCTTCTATAAGACTGATAAATTGATAACTAGGTTTCCAGCCGAGTTTATTTCGGGCCTTGGAGGCATCGGCAACGAGATCATAAATTTCCGCTGGCCGATAGTATTGAAGGTCTGTTGTTACATATTTTTCATGATCTAATCCCAAATAATTAAAGGCAATCTGTACAAACTCCCGAACTGAATGACTCTCTCCGGTCCCAATTACATAATCTTCCGGTGAATCTGCTTGTAACATCATCCACATGGCTTTTACGTAATCTTTCGAATGGCCCCAATCTCTTTTCGCATCCAAATTTCCCAATTTAAGTTCTTGAGCCAGTCCGAGTTTAATCCTTGCTGCATGGGAAGATATTTTTCGAGTCACAAATTCAAATCCCCGCCGTGGCGATTCATGATTGAAAAGGATACCATTAACAGCAAACATTCCATAGGCTTCCCGGTAGTTTCTAACCAAGTGATAGCCGGTAAGTTTAGAAATTCCATACGCAGATCTTGGCTGATAATTTGTATTTTCATTTTGAGGTGGTTTGGCGTTTCCAAACATTTCACTGGAAGCTGCAAAATAGAAACGGCAGAAAGGTATAATTTGTTTGATAGCAGCGAGGGTGTGGTGGGTTCCATTAATATTTGTCATCAAAGTGGAAAATTCGTCTTCGAATGAGTAGGCCACAAAACTTTGAGCAGCGAGGTGGTAGCATTCATCCGGTTGCACCTCTCTGACGACATTAAAAATACTGGCAAAGCTTTCAATCGATCCAGCGTGGATTTTTAGTTGGGGCAATATGTGCTTAATTCGCGACATGCGATGCTCCGGATCCTCAATAGCCGATCGTCGCACGATGCCATGGACTTCATAGCCCTTCTCCAGAAGTAATTCTGATAAATAACTTCCATCCTGGCCAGTAATGCCCGTTATCAAAGCGCGTTTCATCACCTAATCCTTTCGCGGGTTACCAAACCTAATTTTCTTGTATCACTTTGACTGTTTGAAGAATATTAGAAAATAAGGCCAAATGAGCTTGTCATTCCTGCGAA
Source organism: Deltaproteobacteria bacterium (assembly GCA_016875165.1). Lineage (GTDB taxonomy): Bacteria > Desulfobacterota > SM23-61 > SM23-61 > SM23-61 > JAHJQK01. Next base: position 40,605 of record VGSF01000010.1, on the reverse strand, counting down.
AGCAGGAATCCATGTTCGCCCGAAGCCCTTTCTCGATTCCCGCTTGCGCGGGGATGGTAGAAAAAGGTTCTTTCAAAGAGCTAAACTCTTACATTTTCTTTAAGATATTCGGGGACGAAATCCCCGATGTTTGCAATAAAACTTGATCAAACTTTTAAAATGCTCCCATTTTGCGTAATTGAATAAACCGTCTGCACTCTGACGTACATGAGTATGAACCATGACAGCTTCTGGATAATATACCACTTTCCAGCCCTCTTGTTTCATTCGAAGACAAAGATCCACATCCTCAAAGTAAAGGAAAAAACGCTCGTCGAATATTCTTTCTCCTTTTAGTGCTTCTCGGCGCAAGAACATGCAGGCTCCCAGACCCCAATCGACCTCACGCACTTCCCCGTGGTCCCAATCCATCATGAGATGCCTACGGATTATTGTATGATTGGGAAATATTTTTCCCAAGGGAGTTCTCCGAAAAAGGAATGTTGAAAAATCGTAGAATGTGCGACAAGACAACTGCAGAGAACCATCTGGGTTTATCAGTTTAGGTAATAGGAGTCCTACCTCAGGATTTCCTTCCAGGAAATAAGTCATTTTATCGATTGAGCCGGACAATAGCTGAACATCCGGGTTTAGAATCAAAAGATATTTCCCTTTTGCTTTCCTGAATCCCTGATTGACCGCCCGGGCATACCCCAAATTTTTATCATTTTCGATCAACAACAGGTGAGGATATTTTTCGCGAATCAACCAGCAGCTTTCATCCCAGGAATGGTTATCGATTACTATCACCTCGTGGGTCTTACCGGCGAAGGCTTCTTTCAGCGTTGCTAAACATTTTAAAATGAACGCCGAACTGTTAAAATTTACTACAATAATGGATAACTCTGGAGAAGAGTTCATTCTGGGATCCACCGGGAGGGGGGAAAATCCGCCCCTTTCCCATCGCTAACGTTTATTTTTCTTAACGACCTGCCAATAGGCTTCATCTAACCGCCGCTGCCGTTCCAGTCTTTTTTGGGTATCCAAAGGGGTTAGAAAAATGAGAAAGTCTTTGGGGACATATTTAAAATCAGTCTTTTGGCCCAAGCGGTTTAAAAAATCCCAGTCTTCAAGGATTTCAAGACTTTCATCTAACATTCCTGTTTTTTCAAGAATTTGCCGGTGAAACAGAAATGTCCCCACCGGTATAAAATTCTCCCGTTTCAGTTTTTCTTGATCATAAGCTTGAAAATAGCCCGGTCTTAAAATTCCGGTCCAATTATCGTCAGTCAATAACTCCAAGGAACCTCCATACGCCATAAGTGAAGGCGTATGGGTGGCGTAATACAGGAGAGTTTCAATGGTGTCGGCGAATATAACGTCATCGTCGTCAAGGCAATAGATCCAATCCCCTCGGGCCTGAAGCAACCCAAAATTCATAGCACCCGTTCTTCCTTTTGTTCCGTCATAATGAAAATAGCGTAGGTTTAAACTCCTGAATTTCTCAACGACCAGCAGTCCGGTTTTCGTCCTATCTTCGACTATGATAATCTCAATTTTCTCGTAGGTTTGATTGCCAAGATTTTTCAGAACCCGGGCTAAAAGCTCCGGCCTGTCGTGGGTTCGTAAAACTACTGAGACTAAAGCCTCGTGTGGAAAGGGGAGGATGGAAACATTATGCCCTCTTCTTCGCAAGATTTCATAGCCAAAACCCACCGCTGGGAAATATCCCTTCAAATTGCTTATTTGCGGATATTTGTTAGACCATCCTTTATAAAGATAGGAGAACACTTTTAAAGGATTGGGGAAGACCATATCACGATGTAAAATTTTTCCTACCATCGAAAACAACCAGTGACTTAGTTTTTGCCCGTACTTTGCCCGCAGGTATAGATTGGATAAGGCTCCGTAGATTTTCTGATGGGGTCTTGCCTGGTGAGGGTCGATTTCATGACTCACGACTGCCTTGGGGCAGTACTTGATTGCATACCCTGCATTTTTCAGCCTCAAGGAGAGATCGACATCCTCCGCGTATAAGAAAATGTTTTCGTCAAACCCCCCGACCTCCTGAAAGGCAGCTTTTCGAAGAAGCACACAGCAGCCCGAGAACCATACGGCATCCAGGGATACAGGATTATATAGTTTGGGATGTTCAAAGGGAATCTGGCGAGCTTCAACGGCCGCGCACTTCTCCCCAAAATGTTCCATCGTATCGACCAAAACTGAAAGAGTATTGGGGGAGACCATGGCATCCGGATTTAGCAGTAAAAGCAATTCATTCCGGGAATGATTCGCCCCAAAATTCACAGCCCGGCCAAACCCCAAATTACTCTGGTTCATTAAAATCTGGATCGATTGACGGGCATCGGGGACAAGCGCTTGGATTTTTTCGATCGTTTGATCAACCGAATGATTGTCCGCAATAATGATTTCGCCCAAATTTTCGTAGGACGAATGAAGAAGGCTTGTTATACATTTGCCGATACTTTCGGCACTATTGAAGGTAACGATGAGGATATCCACGGCCGGTTTGATCTTCCGGTTTGTCTTTTCTGGCCGGGATTCGTCATCGTGGAGGTGAAAGGGAATGTTTCCCTTCGGGCTCTGCAGTTTTTTCAGAGTCTTGGAAAGAGCAGTCCAAAACCCGAATTGCTTCCAATAAAAAATGGCTTTTTTTAGGTACAAAAAGCTCTTTCCCAGGAGAGCCAGTGTTTTTTTAAGTATCCTTTTCCTTTGGCTTCCTTCCTGGAAAAAACGATCGCGCAATCGATAATAAACCCTTAATGCTTTCCACCCATTTGAGTTGTATATCTGAGATAAAGTCTCTTCCAGTGAGACAAGGTAGGCATCCCGAAACGGAATGCAGCCTTGAAAGCAATTCATTTTAGCTATGGAAACGCCGTTGCTTACTAGGTTATACTCCTTCAGGTAGACCTTGAAGACGAACTGATAGGTGTTGGAATGGGGAAGGCTTTTGACAAATCTCAGGACCTCAGGGGGGACAGAATCCCAATCGACATCGACTTCGGTATTGCCTAACTCGAAGATCGTGGTGTGCAAATCCGCTATTTGATAATCCATGGTGTCGAAAAATTCAGCGATTTCTTTCAGGGTGAAAAACCGGAAATGGGTTTTATCCAGCAGCCCTGCATCAGTATATTGGAATTTTCCCATTAAGAGATTCAGAATAACGTCCCCATGGGCGATGTTAGGCAGAGAGACCAGCAGATAGCCGGTGGGTTTCAGGTGCCGCTTTATTTTTCCCAAAAAGACATCTGGCCACTGCAGATGTTCCAACACATCCCCGAGCACCACTACATCAAAATATTCCGGTTCAAAGAGGCCCTCCAAATCGAGATTTTCTATGTCGCCGACGATGACCTGGTCGCAATAATTCTTGGCGATGGAGGCCGCTTCAGGATCGATCTCTATTCCAATGACTTGATTACCCCGTTCTTTCAGAATTTTGCTAATGTACCCCGTGGAAGTACCAACCTCTAAAACGGTTTTATTGGAACCGGTAAGCTCCACGAGCAGAGTATGGCTGTTGTTCTTATTGCTTAGGTCGATAACCGGTGGTTCGTATCTTTTGGAATCAAATTGTTTTTTTAGTCCCATTTTCCTGAGCCTTATCCCTCAAGAGCTGATGCTGCCGCTGTTGCCGAATGATTAACCCTTTTAATGGCCTCGTTATAAGTTCCTTTCTCAGGCTTCGGAATAATTGTCTATGATTTCCTGGGCATCCCCGATCTTCTTCACGGTATGGTCATCAATCCACATGACCCTATCGCATATCTTTTCCACATCCCTCATCGAGTGTGATACAAAGACCATTGTTACGCCTTTTTTTTTAAAATCCACCATTCTATCAATGCACTTTTTTTGAAACTGGATATCTCCTACTGCCAACACCTCATCTATCAATAAAATCTCGGGGGCAAGATGCGCTACAACAGAAAAACCAAGCCGTGCCAGCATGCCGCTTGAGTATACCCTAATTGGTTGATCTATAAAGTTGTCTAATTCTGAGAACTCTATAATTTCATCAATTTTTCTTGATATTTCCGCTCTCAAAAGACCCATGAGGACACCGTTAAGCATAATGTTTTCCCTACCTGTGAGTTCTGGATGAAATCCTGCGCCCAGCTCAAGAAGTGGAGAAATTCTTCCTTTTACAATTATCCTACCTTTAGTAGGTTTTAATACGGCGGCTATAAGCCCCAATGTGGTGCTCTTGCCTACACCATTTCTACCTATGATGCCAAAGGTTTCCCCGTTATAAACTTCGAAAGATATATCGCGCAAAGCTTCAAACCTTGAATCTCTTAAAGATTTTATCCATTTCGGAAGATGAAAGAGGAAGTTTTTATATCCTCCGGTGATAGGATGATACAGAGGAAAACTTTTGCTAACGTTATCGAAGATGATTATTGGTTCTCTCATAAAACTTCCGCAAACTTCCAGGAGAGTTTTCGATATACCAAATAACCTATGGCAAATGAAAGGAGGGCATATCCGAGGCTGATGGTAAGATAGGATAACTCCAATGTCCCGCTCAAAAACAAATTCCGCCAATTTACCATTAAAGGAGATAGCGGATTTAGGTTTATGAATTGTTTATATTTTTCTGGTATCATTGTTTCAGGATAAATAACTGGAGTAAAATAGAAAAGAAGTGTTGTGAATATAATTGTCAGTCTTTCCAGGTCTCGAAAGAAAAGGTTTGTTGACGAAACAATGAGGGAGATGCCATAGGTCATCAGGAATTGAATGATTAATAAAACAGGAATACCATACAACCAGGAAAGCGATGGAGATTTATGATAAATGAACAGAAAAAGAACAATCACAGGGGTGGCTAAAACAAAATGTATCATATCTTGAAAAACCTGGGTAAATGGCATCAAATTTCTTGGGAAATTTACTTTTTTTATTATGGAGGCATTTCCGAGAAATATCGTGGGAGAGGCATTTATTGAATTGCTAAACCATTGCCAGGGGAATAGCCCGGCAATAAGAAATAAAGCATAATTCTCAACTTCAATTCGCATCACGACCTTGAAGGCCACCCAAAATACAAGGGCAAAGGCTAAAGGATGACCGATTGACCATAGATAACCAAGGAAACTACTCTTATACTTAACTTTCAATTCCTTCTGGGTTAATACAATTATAAGGTCAATGTAATGTTGAGCCTTGGGTTTCATCATGATAATTTTCCAGTTATTAACACCCCCACCCCAACCCTCCCCCATCCAGGGGGAGGGAATTTGGGGAAATCACGACATCGTATTTTAAACCCAAATAAAAACATATTTCGCATATATCCCTTTCAATATCCCAGTCCACTTGTTTAAGGACAATTATGGAAAGAATTCTGTTGCTCACATTGATGCAGGACTCAATAGCGAGTTGCAAATATCTTTCCGCGCTGCCCCGGATTCTAAAATCATTGCAAAAGGTGTTCTGATCAGCTTCGGTCAGTGTCCGTAAGTATAAAAGATATTGGTTCAAAATTTTTAGGTGCTCCCCTATTCTTTCATCCATGGAGACCGAGACCTCTTAAGAAAGCCCTATCGAACTCCCGGCGGTAATAGAGGAAGTCTAAATATTTTTTTACCACGTATTCCTGGAAGTCTCCCAATTGCTGAGGGTCCTTGACGAATATTATTTTCCCATTCCGCAAAATCTGGTGCGCAAAACGAAGCGGCGCCGTATTAAGAATTATCAAATCAAATTCATCTGTACCCAATTCTTTGGCGATGATCCCCACAAGTTCCAGGTGACGATCAAACATTTTTCCCCGATCCCCATTGGCCTTGAGGAGAAGAGCAAAATCCAGATCGCTCAAGGGCTTTAATTCCCCCCGGGACAGGCCTCCGAAAAAAAATAAGGCTACGACATCTTCACAGGCCTGCAGCGCCTCGACCATGCCTGGAATTTTCTCTAATATATTAGGCGGGAGTCTTTTTTCTCTGATCATCTGGGAATAACCTCTTCATCCAGGGCAACTACAAAATGGCAATTGTTTTGGGCGCAAGGGATTTCCTTGGTTTATCCCCAGGTAAAGCCATTTCAGGCGGCTCCAAAGGCCAGGAAACGTAACAAGCCCTTATCCTTCAGGAGAGTCGAAAGTCTCTGGGCTTCCTTCCAGACTGCCTCCCGCAGGATTAATTTCTGCGCTTCCCGTTTTTTTAAAAAGGCAATATATCCTGTTTCCTTTTCCATTTGACCACCCGGGAAAGTGGATTTATGAGAATCTCTATTCAACTTTCCAACCTTTTTGGCTTCGTAAAAAGTCCATCTGCGGCGTTGCGCTTCACCTTCGTCGTTGCGGCGTACCTTGTAAGTACGCCTCATTCCTCAGGTTTTGCGCGCCTTGCATATGGAGCTTTTTACTTTGCCATCCCAATTTTACCTTTTTATGATATCATCAACCTTCATTCCTGCGCAAGCAGGAATCCAGTATTTTCAGGTGGTTAGATTTCTCTGGATTCCCGTTTTAACGGGAATGACGATTTTTTACGATTTCATCCTATTTGTCTCTTGAAAGTTACTTTCATTGCTGCTGCTCCATTGAGCTTTTCATTAATATGGGCTTAATATTTATCACTAAATTTCGAATTTTACAAGGTTTTTATCAACGAACAAGGCTCTACGCTGGCACCTTCGATTTCCACTGCAACCGATCTTTTCAGAAGGTCCAGGGAGATAATCAGCCTTTCTTTCCCTTCCTTAATTTTTAAAAGAAAACCCTCACTGTATTTTAGCGGGCCTTCTACAACGCGAACAAGCTGCCCTTCTTTTAAATATGGGAATGGCCATACGGACATCCGGCTGTCCAGGGTTCGTTTGATGGATTCGATCTGAATTCCAGGGATGGGTACAGGACCGGTTTGATTTCCTAATATTTTCACCACGCCCGGGGTCTTTAAGATTTCCAGCCGCCGCCAGGAATTCAGGTTTTCGTACACAAAAAGATAACCGGGGAAAAGAGATTTTTTTATTTTCTGCCGACGGTCTTTTCGCTTGCTCCAGACTTCGATAAGGGGAAGGAAGGTATGAATGCGTTTTTCCTCTAACCGCCGGTAAACGACCTCTTCGTGGCGGCTTCGGGTATAAAGGCAATACCAGGATGCAGGATTATTTTCCATCCTCTTTGCCGGCGAGGTATTCTTTCAAAGATTCTTTCCAGGGCCTCATCTTCTGGCCCATGAGATTTTCGAAACGATGGCAGTCTAACACGGAATTCGCCGGACGTTTGGCCGGCCGGGAAAGCTCCGTCGAGGAAATGGGAGTGAGCTGAACTTTCCGTTTCGCGGGGTTTCTCTCCTGTAGAATCTGCCGGGCGAACTCATACCAGGTGCAGGCCCCGGCATTGGTTACATGGAGAATCCCCGTGGCTTCTTTTTCCAATAATCCGCCGATGGCCCAGCTCAGGTCTATAGTAAAGGTTGGAGATCCTTTCTGATCATTCACGATCCGGATTTCTTCCTGGCGCTCTGCCAGCTTGAGAATGGTATCGACAAAGTTTTTCCCGTGCCTCCCGAAAAGCCATTGCGTGCGAATGATCAAATGGTTTTGTATAATTTTCTGGATGTAATGCTCTCCCTGAAGTTTAGAAAGCCCGTAAACATTCAAAGGATTTGGAGGGTCTTCTTCTCTATAGGGGGATAAAGAAGATCCATCGAAGACATAATCAGTGCTTAGATGAATCATCCTGGCCTTATTGGCCGCACACCCTAAGGCTACGTTTCTTGCGCCCTCAGCATTAACGGAAAAGGCCATCCCCGGATTTGATTCGCATCCGTCAACATCGGTGTATGCCGCGGCATTGATTACAACTTGCGGGCTAAGCGTTTCGATTTCATTTTGTACCCGCTCTAAATCGGTAATGTTAAAATCGTCTATGTCCCGGACAAAGACCTGGTGTTTCGCGGAGAGGAAGGGAACGAGGTCTTTTCCCAGCATCCCCCGGCCTCCGAGTACCAGAACCTTCATGGCAATCGTTCCTGGTAATGTTTCTGGTAAAAATCCCGGTAGGCTCCGCTCTTAATTCTCCGCCACCATTCATCATGCCTGAGGTACCACTGAACTGTTTGGGCAAGGCCTTCTTTTAGGGGGTAAGCCGGCGACCACCCCAGCTCCCTTTGAATCTTTGAAAAATCCACGGCATACCGGCGGTCGTGCCCCGGGCGGTCGGTTACATAACGCATAAGGGATTTCGGTTTTCCTAAAACATCGAGGATGGTCTCGGTAATCTCCAGGTTGGTCCTTTCCCCATCTCCCCCTATGTTATAGATCTCCCCTTCTTTCCCCTTTTCCAGGACCGCTAAAATAGCCCGGCAGTGATCTTCCACGTGAATCCAATCCCGGACATTCAATCCATCCCCATAGACGGGTAAGGGCTTATCCTCAAGGGCGTTGGTGATAAAAAGGGGGATCAGTTTTTCAGGGAATTGGAAAGGCCCATAATTATTGGAGCAGCGGGTGATGATGGCCGGGAACCCATAGGTCTTGAAATATGATCGCACCAGGAGATCGGCTGCGGCTTTGCTGGCCGAGTAGGGACTGTTGGGGGAAAGCTGGGTATCTTCCCGGAATCCGGGGGCATCAGGCGGGAGCGATCCATAGACTTCGTCTGTGGAGATCTGGATAAATTTTTTGATTCTATGCCGCAAAGCAGCCTGGAGAAGAACCTGCACCCCCACTACATTCGTCTGAATGAAGAGATCCGGTTCATACAAACTTCGGTCAACGTGGGATTCGGCGGCAAAGTTAATGATGGCATCTACTCCGCTTTGCAGAAGGCTTTCCACCAGCTTCCCGTCACATATATCTCCTTTGACAAAATGGTAATTTTTACTTTGGGAAAGATCTGCCAGATTCTCCAGATTCCCCGCGTAGGTCAATTTATCCAGATTGAGAATCTCAAAATCCCCCTGGAAAGTATTATCTGGGCCGATTAAGAAATGAATAAAGTTGGAGCCGATGAACCCGGCCCCGCCTGTAACTAATATTTTCATTGAACGATCTTCCCTAAACTGGCTGGAATACGGAAGAAAATGAATTAGTCATTGCGAGGAGCGAAGCGACGCGGCAATCTCATATTGCCTTACATAAATCTTACCATGCGCTATTGTTTTTATTGACTAACTCAATTTTCTTTTGTCGCGATCCAGCCTTTATTTGTTTCTCTCGCAAGATAGCATTTTCAGGATATTCAAAGACCTCATAGTAAACCAATTTGGTAATGTTGTATTTTTTTGTAAATCCATCAACAAGTTCTTCTTTGTGCTCATAGACTCTATTTTTCAGATTATTGGTTACACCCGTATAGATGACTGTATTTCGCTTGTTGGTCATGATATAGACATAGTACTTTTTATTCACTTTTGGCCTTTTGAGATTGCTTCGTCGGCCTTTGGCCTCCTCGCAATGACGTAAAATATCAGAATTTTTCTTTTATTTCGGAATATCCCTCACCCATCTTTGCGGGACCAGTCGTAAGGAATCTCCCCTCCATTGGGCAGGACCCGGTATTCATCGGGGTCCTGATAATTGTACACCTCCGTGGGGCAATTGATCACGATAGCTTCGTTCTCGCTAATGCATTTAAAACCATGGAAGACAAGCGGCGGTATCTGTAAAAGAATGGGATTGTGTTCACCCATGAAAAATTCGTTGATTTCCTTGTAGGTGGGAGAACCTTCCCGGCTGTCATATAAGACGACTTTCATCATCCCCCTGACGACGACAAAATTATCCGTCTGCTTCTTGTGGTAATGCCAGGCCTTCACTACTCCGGGGTAAGCGGTGGTCATATAAACCTGACCGAACTGTTTGAAGACTTCATCATCGGCCCGGAGCATCTCCATCAATCGCCCGCGCTCGTCGGGAATCACTTTGAGTTTTTTGATTTTCACATCGGAAATCATAGAATCCCCTTAGCCACAGAGGGCACAGAGATCACAGAGTTTAAACCGCTGATTAAGGATAAATAAAGAATACGCGTTAAGCGCCCAAAATTAATGAAGATGCTAAAAGGGGCCAAAAAGGAAATTCCTATACAATTTAATTATTACAATGATTTATTGCTCTCGGTGACCTCTGTACTACTAACGTTCAATTTCTGAAAATTTTATTAAGAATTTTTTAATTTCTATGTTTATCTGTGTCCTAAACTGTCTTTTTCAATATCTCTGTGATCTTTGGGCCCTCTGTGGCTAAAGTTTTTTAGTTGCGGCTTTGCCGCCCTGTGTTCTCTGTGGCAAAAAATTATTAATTATATTTTATTGGCGCCGGTCTGGGCTACCAAATTGCTGGCCCGCAGGAGGGAATCAAACGTTCCGGCGTCCGTCCACCAACCTTCCAATACTTCATAGGTTAAATTGCCCCGGCGGATGTATTCGTTATTTACATCCGTAATCTCCAATTCACCGCGGGCTGATGGCTTCAGGGTCTTTGTTATGTTGAAAACTGCGGAGTCATACATATAAATGCCAATCACCGCAAATTTCGAACGGGGAATTGTTGGCTTCTCTTCTATGCCGGTGATTTTATCCCCCCTAATTTCCGCCACTCCAAAGCGCTGGGGATCGGGAACTTCCTTTAGCAAAATCTTGGCCCCGCTCTCCTGCTTTTCAAAATCATTCACGGCTTTGCTAATATTATTCTCGATAATATTATCACCCAGGACAACACAGATTTTTTCCCGGTCCGAAAAATATTCCGCCAGGGACAAAGCCGCCGCAATTCCACCTTCCCCTTCCTGGTAGGTGTAGTTGATATGTTGCAGGCCGAATTCTTTTCCGTTCCCCAAAAGCCGGAGAAAGTCCCCGGCATTGTTTCCGCCGGTCACAATCAAGATATCCCGGATTCCCGCGTTGACCAGCGTCTGCAGCGGGTAATAAATCATGGGTTTGTCGTGAACGGGAAGGAGATGCTTGTTGGTGATCTTGGTCAGCGGGTAAAGCCTTGTTCCCAGCCCTCCCGCCAGGATAATACCTTTCATCTTTCCTCCTGCGTTGGCAAGTTGGATGACTCCGTAAAAAGTCCCTGCCAAGGGGATAGAGCTTTTTAATTTCCCATATACTTTGATGCTCTTGCAAAAGTCCTAAACACCGTCATCCCGAAACCTATTCCCTGCAAGCTTTAAACAGGGAGCGGGAATCCGGGGCAGCCTGAAAAATCTGGATTCCGGGTCGCGCTTCGCCCTGTACACCATGCGGTGCAGGGCTTCGCTTGCCCGGAATGACGATTGCGCTACAGATTTTGAGATTTGCAAGAACCTCCTTTGATGGCTTTTTACGAGATCAGCAACTCTGTTTAGTTTCAGCTTTCCCGGCTCAGGGTTCCTTAAAGGGACTCTCTCCCCCCACGCTGTAATTTGGAGCTTCTTTGGTAATGATCACATCATGGACATGGCTTTCTCGTAAACCAGCATTGGTAATGCGAGTGAATTTGCTTTTCTCTTTCAATTCTTCCAGGTTGCGACACCCCAGATAACCCATCCCCGCGCGCAATCCTCCCAGCAGTTGATAGACACTCGAGGACAAGGGCCCTTTATAAGGAACGCGCCCTTCGATTCCTTCTGGTACAAGTTTGATTTCTGATTCCACATCGTCTTGATAATATCGGTCTTTGCTTCCGCTTTTCATAGCCTCCAGGGAGCCCATTCCCCGGTACATCTTATAGCTCCGCCCCTGGAAAAGGACCATCTCGCCCGGACTTTCGTCTGTTCCGGCGAACAGGCTGCCGATCATCACCGTATCCGCTCCCGCAGCCAGGGCTTTGGTAACGTCGCCGGAAAATTTGATACCCCCATCGGCGATTAGCGGGAAGCCGTGCCGCCTGGCCACCCGGGCGCTCTCCTGAATGGCGGTGATCTGCGGCACCCCCACCCCAGCAATCACTCGCGTTGTACAAATTGAACCCGGACCAACGCCCACTTTTACGGCATCAGCCCCGGCTTTGATCAGAGCTTCGGTTCCTTCGGCCGTGGCTACGTTACCGGCAATTAGCTGGCAATTCGGGAAAACCCTCTTTGTGCCCCGGATGGCTTCGATCACCCCCACGGAATGCCCATGGGCGGTATCTATAATGATTACATCGGCGCCTGCTCTCAGCAAAGCCTCCACCCGGGCTTCCCGGTCCGCTGTAACACCTACCGCCGCCCCCACCCTAAGCCGCCCCAGGCTGTCTTTACAGGAATCGGGGTACTTAATGGTTTTCTCAATGTCCTTGATCGTAATCAATCCTTTGAGGTTATTGTTCTCGTCCACAACCAGGAGCTTCTCGATACGGTTTTTGTGCAAAAGGCGCTTGGATTCTTCCAGAGTTATGCCCACGGGGGCCGTAACCAGATTTTCCTTGGTCATCACTGCCGCAATGGGCTGGTCTAACTGAGTCTCAAAGCGTAAGTCTCGGTTAGTCAAAATCCCTAAAAGCTTTCCCTGGCGGGTCACGGGAACACCGGAAATGCGGTATTTCTTCATGATCTCCAGCACTTCATAAATTTTCTGATCCGGATCCATTGTAATGGGATCGACGATCATACCGCTTTCCGATTTCTTCACTTTGTCCACTTCGGCTGCCTGGGCATTAATGGACATGTTGCGATGGATGATTCCGATGCCCCCCTCCCGGGCCATAGTAATGGCTGTCTGGGCTTCGGTTACGGTATCCATGGCTGCGCTGATTAGCGGTATATTCAGGCGGATGGTTCTCGTTAAATTAGTCGATATGTCCACGTCGCGGGGTAGGACCGCAGACTCGGAGGGAATTAGGAGAACATCGTCAAATGTAAGGCTCTCGGTAAGTTTCTCGGTAACCATCTTCCACTCCTTGTCGCTTGGAAAATAGCTTTCCAATACTTTATTATGGCCACCCTTTGATGTCAAGGATGGAAAAAAATATGTATGCCCCAAGTGGAAGGATGATGGCGCCTCCGCGGGGATAAGGCCTTTTCAGAGGGTTTAAGCATTGTTTATGCAGGGGAAGAATGGATCATTTATCCTTTACTTTTTCTTTATAATGGTTTTAAAAACTCTGTGATCTCGGCGCCCTCTGTGGCAAATTCATCGGGGGGCGCTTATTTATTTTTCTTCTAACGCTTTTTCTATCCACTGTAAATAAGCCTTTTCTCCTCCATCCACTTTTAAAAAAATTATTTCAGGAACCTCATAACTGTGAATATTTTTAATTTCATTAATTAATCTTTTTAACTTGCCCTCAACCGTCTTAATGAAAAGCATCGCCTCTTTTTCCTGACAAAGCTTCCCTTCCCAGTAAAAGAAAGATTTTACTCGAGGGATTACATTGACGCAGGCCGCCAACTTTTTCTCAACGAGGTGTTGGGCAATTTTCCCTCCTTCCTTTTCTGATCTCGCTGTTGAAATTACTACGATTGCCTTCTTAGACATCTTTTCCTCCCCGATAGGCTTTTTTATTATGTCCTCTTCTTCTTGCGGGATCCCTCTGCCGCCAGCCCCTTCAGATAGACTTTCATAAGTATTTTTTTAATCTCGGGGTCTTTGACCTGGGACACTTCTTTTTCAATCCGTTCCCTGTCGGGCTCGCTTACAGTCACTATATCGCCGCTGGTATTCTCCCCTTTTTTCTCATCTGCCTGTTTTAAATGCTCAATCTCCCCGAAGAAAAAACGAAGATCCTGTAAAAAATCACTCCCTGTTCGTTCATTCAACTTTTTAATAATCAATTCTTTCATGAAATGAAGCTGTTGCATCCACACTGAATTAGATACCGTAACGTATAAAACCCGGTTTTTTACTCTGATCGGTTGGGTTCTTGTGGCCACGGCATCCCCGACTACTTCTTCCCATATATCTAAAATTTTCTGTTCTTCCAGCTTGCCTTTTAAACCGTTATCCCGGAAATAATTTTTTAAAACTTCACCCAAGCTCACTGGCTTTTTGGTTTTTTTCCTCATATCTTAACTTTCTGGGTGAACAAATAAATTAACGAAAGCAACATCGCCGCAAAGTTTATGTTGGAAACATCTTAAATAATGCAGGTTAACAACTCTAAAATTGATCTTTACCCGCATATCAACTTTCTTTTGCCATTCCTTATAGTTTACCGGTAAAAAAATGAGGAAACGTAAAACTTTTTAAAAACGGGGTGTTTTTAGCAGAATGTTTCCTTTGTTCTGGGCATCCAGCGGTATTGAAAATATTCTGAATAGCGCCTGGCCTTATTTCAGTTCCTTCAGATGGCAGGTATCATTGAGGCAACGTAGAAAAACCATTTTCGCAGAGCATTCTATTATATTTATCGCTGCCGTATCCTGACCCAACCGCCGGAAATGATCGAGGGGTATCCCCAGTGCCCGGCAGAGAATCGTTAGATTTACAAAACTGTGGGCCACAGCCGCCACTGTATCTTCGGGATGTTCCCGAATCATTCTCTCGACCGCAGCCCAGGCCCGGAGTTGCAGCTCACATAGAGATTCTCCTTCGGGAAGTCGGGCTGATTCAGGATGCTCAATCCATTTCCTTAAAAAATCAGGGTAATTATTCCGAAGGTCTTCAGCGGTCAGCCCTTCCAGGCGGCCTTGATTTAACTCCTTCAATTCTTCCACAATGCTTATTGGACAACAATGGTAACGGGCTATTTGTTCGGCGGTCTGGCGGGCGCGGATTAATGGGCTGGTGTAAATCTTCGCCAGTGTGGCCTGTTTAAGGAATTCTGCCAGATGTTTTGCTTGCGACATTCCCTTCGGGCTAAGCTCGATGTCCGAAAATCCCTGAAATTTACGGGATTCATTCCATAAAGTTTCTCCATGGCGGATGAGGATTAATCTCATGGCCGTCTTTTTTTTCCTTAGTGCAAAATGCAAAATTTAAATTGAATTTTTCGTATCACTTTAGCCCTTTGAAAAAAGTATACGTTTGGTCATTACCGTGAAAACGGGAATCCAGAACCCGTTAGAAAAAATCCTGCCCGCCTGAGGCGGACTGCTTTCGCGGAATGACGCCCTTAAAAATCTCCCTGTTCGGGATGGTTTCAAAAAACTAAAGAGTTACAAAATTTCAAAATGAAAGGCAACTTTCCGGGAAATGTATTTTTTTCATTTTGAAATTTTCATTTTTCAATTGAAATTTAGCGGTTCTTTTCAAAACGCTAAATTTTACCTATGATCTTGGGGGGGCTGGAGATGCTGGATCGGAATCGCCAGAATCTTTTTTGAAGGTTTCCAACAACTGCAAATGCATTTCGAGGGTGGCCTTCAAAGAAGCTTCTAATTGTGCTCGCTGCCGTTGGAGATGATTGATTTCAGCCTCCACCTGCAAGGTCTGGGCATGGGCGCTATCAACGATCTTGCGGGCGTTTCCTTTAGCCTCTTCGATGATCAATTCCCCTTCTTTGCGGGCGTTGTTTTTCATCTCCTCGGTGATCCGTTGCACGGATACCAGGGCATTGCGCAATTCTTTCTCTTCTGCCTCGAGTTCATTAATCCTGGCCATTTTACGGCGCTCTTCATCGCGTAGCTGGCTGTTTTCCTTCAGTAATTCCTCAAACTCATTCGCCAATAGGTCCAAAAAATTATCCACCTCAACCATATCAAACCCTCTAAACCGCACACGAAACTGCTGCTGCTGAATGTCTAACGGAGTGATTTTCATAGCCTTATTCCTCCTCTTTTCGTGGGCCTAAAAATCCTACAGGGTTCTGCACCCCCCCTTTGGGAAGGTGAATAACAGTGCATGTAATTTGATAGTAGGAAGTCTCCTCTTAAAAGTCAAGACCTGTTTGAGGCCAATGGATCAAAACTTTATATCACACAGAGCTAACCTATAAGTATAAAGTTTTTATAGTTGACTAACCTTCTTCCATTCAGTAGACTGCATTTTAATGTGGATTCAAAGTTGATGGCCTCGTAAAAAGTCGTCACACCGGTGAAAACCGGAGTCCAGGGTAGTTATAAGCATTTGAAAATACTGGATTCCGGCTTCCGCCAGGAATGACCGAAAGGGGTATTTTAAGACTTTTTACGAGTTCATCACTTAAGACTATCCAAAGATATTTGAAATTTACATCCGATCCCCTCCCCCTTTGATGAGGGTGAGGCTGGGGGTGAATAGAAAAATGATCCCCCTCCCCTTTATCCCCTCCCGCCAGGGGAGGAGAGATTTAAGGGATAGTAATAAAGTCTGAGAAGAAAATTCTCAGATTTAAAGATGTAAAAATCTACGCTTTTTCCGCGACATTGCGCGTAAAAAGTGGCCCGCCTCAAGCGGGCAGCCAAAATGCTTCAAATCCCCCCTAACCCCCCTTTTTTAAAGGGGGGATGGGGGGATTTTCTGGTGCCAAGACGTTTCCTTCTTACAAACATGTTTGTATTAATGAGGCGCTAAGCGCCTAATGCCAGGAGGGATATATGCAAAAGCCTATAGGTATCATCGGAGGGGGAAACATGGGGGAAGCTTTGATCGCCGGCATTACTCAATCCGGGCTTCTATCCCCCGCGGATATTCTATTTTACGAACCCCGGCCTGAGCGAAAAAATTTCCTCCAACATAAATTTGGCGCATCTCCTGCAGAAAGCAACCCGGCATTAGTCAAAAATGCTCCCACGTTGATCCTGGCTGTTAAACCCCAATCCGTTCCTGAAGTGCTCTTGGAAATTGCCCATGCCCTAAAACCCCATCACCTTCTTATATCCATTTGCGCCGGTGTCGCCCTCGATTTTATCCAAACCTTCTGCCATGCCCCCATCCGCATGATCCGAGCTATGCCCAACACCCCCACCCTCATACAAAAGGGAGCCACGGCCCTGGCTCCTTCCCCTGCTGTCAAGCCAGAAGACTTATCCACTGCCGAAGCAATCTTTCGGGCCGTAGGGATAACGGTAATCGTCAAAGAATCGCAGATGGACGCGGTTACTGGATTAAGCGGCAGCGGCCCGGCATATATTTTTGCAGTCATTGAAGCCCTGGCTGCCGGAGGGGTTAAAGAAGGGCTTGCTCAGGATATAGCTTTGACTCTGACGACCCAGACAGTCCTGGGGGCGGCTTATTTAATCCAGGCCACGGACAAACATCCCGCCACTCTTCGCGATCAAGTCTGCACCCCGGGGGGAACGACCATGGCCGGCCTTTATGCCATGGAGGAGGGGGGATTTCGTCTGGCTCTGATGAATGCGGTCATTGCCGCAACCCAGCGGTCCAAGGAACTCGGGGAAGCTCTGATGAAAACTTCGGTTCCTCTTCCATCGTCCCAACCAAAAAAGACTGCAAACCGGCCCTCTTCCCATATTCATGGGGATAAAATGAAAAAAGACTCTAAGAAAAAAACCAGGTAATCTTAGGGTAGCTCGAAAGCTTCGCTGATCGCTTTTACCGCTTCCGGTAGAAAGGTCTCGTCGATCACGCAGGAAAGAGTGGAAATGGAAGTACTGATGGCCAGGATGTTGATCCGGGCATTTCCCAGGGCGGTAAACATTGTCCCGGCAATGGAAGGTTTCTCCCGGAAATGAGGACCGAAGATGGAAATAATTCCAACCGGTGAGTGGTGAGTTATTTTCTTTTGACCTACGGAAGGGTGTAGGCCATTGAGGACTTTTAAGGTTTCTTCCAAATTCTTGCAGTCTATACAAAAAATAATATTCCCGTGGCCATGTTGATCGACGGTTTGCACGACGAATTGAATGTTTATCCCTTCTTTTCCCACGGCGCCAAGAATTTCCCCCGGCAAACCCGGCCGATCCGGAACAGACATCACCCCAACTTGAGCCAATTGTTTGTTCTGAAGAATCCCTCCTATTTTTATTTTTCCCATATTCCGGAAACTTTCTTAAGCGATCTCCAAGAAAAGGAATTTCTACCGATCATGGTAAGCCTTGTTTTGGGCAAAGTCAATATTTCTGATGACCTCGCCCTCCTTCACGGTATTTTCCCAAGCTCAATCTGCCCTGAGGTTAGCGGTTCCTTTTCGGCAGAACTCCTTTTGAGAAAAAAATTATTTTTTTAAAATTCAATGATTCATTGATGATGACGTCGTAAAAAGTCAAAATTCCCTTCTTTTTGTCATTCCCGCGAAAGCGGGAATCTGCTAAATTCAAGCAGTTCTGTCCGCCTGAGGCGGACTGCTTTTGCAGGAGGGACAACTTTTCTGAATTTTTACGAGTTCATCATCATTATTGATGTTCTCGTAAAAAGTCGTCACTCCGGTGAAAACCGGAGTCCAGGGTATCTATAAGCATTTGAAAATACTGGATTCCGGCTGGAGTTTACCCCGTACTTGATACGGGGCCGGAATGACGGAAAAGGGCATTTTCAGACTTTTTACGATATCATCATCATTGATGGTTACAAAAAATTTCCGGAAGAATAATCTGCCTAAAATTCTTCCACAGAAATTGTGGAAATACTGTGAACAAAACAGATGAGTTTTTTTAATTATGGTTTAAAATCAAGTTCTTTTTCAAGTTGCCCAATTATGGGGCAATAAATAATAGTTAATAATTTCATAAAGATAAAAAGAAGTGGAGAGTTTTCAATTTTATAGATGATAAATTTGCCTTCGGGGATTGGCCTATCCACAGGAGATGAATTATTTTACAATAAACGATATTTCTGGCATGCTTTTTGAAGTCATAAATGCTGATAGTTTAATCCCCTCTCCTGCCTTGATTTTTACTTATAACCGGGGGTAACAATAGCTGGACACAGGGGAGATGGCAAGCAGGTTGCCCTCCCGCCTGGGCCTGGGTAGTTTTTAAAATCAAAGACTTTTTTCCCTCCCCCCTTGTAACCAGAAAAAATGTGGACAAGCTCAGCTCCCGCCGGGGGATCAGATTTGGAGGGCCATTTTCAAAACCCTGATGCGGTTTTGCATGCGCTTAAGGAAGTTTTGGATTTCGAACTGAAAGGTTGCCAAACTTTCAGGTCGTTTGGCCATGATCTTTTCTATCTCCCCTTTCCAGTAGAGAACCGTCTCCATCTCTTTCTTGTTCATCTCCTCTTCCATTTTTTTCTTCATTCCTTTCACCCATTCCACATCTTCTTTTTCCGCTTTCATCCCCTCATCTCCTCCCTTTAATAATAATCATTTGCTTTCCACTCCATCCCCTACCCTATCTTTTTAGCCTCCACCCCTTTCCCTCTGAGTTGGGATAACCCTTACTCAATCTATGCAAACCCCTCCTTTATTTCAAGGGTAAAATCGCCTTGGCACCCTGGAAATGAGACTCTTTGTATCAGTTTAGCTGTTTGAAAAAATGGTTTGACTGCCTTTGTTGGGGTCCGGGGGTCTGGGTGGAACGCGCCGGAAGCATCGGCTGGGTTTCCGCTTGGCCACGAAGAACCCCGCTCGTTTCCGCCGGAGGAGGCGGGGGGCGTTTTTCCAGCCCCACCAGCGAAGAAATCAGCGCCTTATGATTCCAAGCGGGCCAGCCAGGCCCCCGGACCATGGATTCCCTCTGACCTTACGCCCCACCTCTTTTCAAGGGGCTAAAGTGTTACGACTCTTCCATTCAATTAGCACAATATTTTTTCCTTGACATGTGCTATTTTAAATCATAAAATACCAGCATAATTCTTGTGCTGGAGAACTGCATGAAACGGACAACGGTTACCTTGCCCCAGGAATTGGTGGACGAACTTCTGGATGTCGCTCCCGCTAAAAATAAAAAACAAGCGGTCGTCGAGGCCATCCAGGAGCGGATCAAGAGGAAAAAGCTGGAGGCGCTAAAACGCCTTGCTGGTCGCGGGAGACGCCCAAGGGAGGCCAAGGCCTGAACGATGGATTCTCCGGACAAAAACCGCCTGCTCCGTTCCGTTCTCATTGATACACCAGTGTGGCAGGAATATTTCCGCAAAGAAGAATACACTTATCAGGAAGTCAATGCCCTCATAGACGCCGGGCGAGTCTCTTGTCTGGATTTAATTGTTGCCGAACTTATTCATACCGCCGAAACGGAAGAAGAAAGAAAAGTCTTCCAGGACTTCAGCAGAATTTTTCCCATTCTCCAGGAAAAACCCGGAACATGGGTGGAAGCCGCCCGTTTAGCCAGCAAGCTTCGCCAGAAAGGGAAAAAAATCCCGCTGCGCGACCTCTACATTGCTTTCATGGCCATATCCCACGAAGTTTTCCTATACACCACCAACAAAGCCGTTTACAAGGCCTGCCGGGCCATGGGTTTAAAATTGTTTCCGGAAGGGGGGAGCTTTCCATGAGGTCATGGCCAGGAAGAAGGAAGAGTGGCTCCGATTGGAGGTTATTCCAAAAAAGCCTGAGTAATCCTCCTGCCCGAAGAAAAGCTTTAAGGGCAGGTCTTAAGCTCCTAAGTTTTCTTCTGGTCATTTCCGCGGTCTGCGCCTCCTTCCTTTACGCCTCCAAAGGAAATCACCGGTATTTCCAGCCGGCCCATCCTTCCCCGACGTTACCTAACTCCGAGTTAGAAAAAACTTTCCAGCTCCCCATGAACGGCGGCCTTCCCCACTTCAATAAAATAGTAGGGGGTAAATATATGGAAGAGCGGGAATCCTACCGCATCCATTATACGGTGGACCCGGCTCTCCAGACCTCTGTGAATGAAGTCTTCCGCAACTATCGCCCGCCTTTCGGTGTTTTCGTGGCCATCGACCCCAAAACCGGGCGGATCATTGCCCTGGCGGACTTCGCCCGGGAGAATCCGGATTATCCGGGAATTTGGCAGCGGGCCACTTACCCGGCAGCCTCTGTCTTCAAGCTCGTAACTGCGGCCGGGGCTCTGGAAAAAGGAATCCTCAATTACGATTCCGCTGTCTCTTTCTGGGGAAACCTGTACCGCCTCGGTCCGCAAAAGCTTTCCGAAAGTTCCCGTAAAGACCGGCGAACTAATTTCGATGACGCTTTGGGAAAATCGAACAACGTAGTCTTTGGGCGTGTAGCCTCCAAGCTCTTGGGCCCCCAAACCCTGCGGCAATACACCGAGGCCTTCGGCTTCAACCAGCCCTTCCAATTTGATTTTCCCCTGGATATGAGCAGGGCTTTCATCCCCGAAGAGGCTTATGAACTGGCCCGGTGTGGAGCGGGTTTTGGAGAAGTGACTCTCAACCCTTTACACGCCGCCATGATTGCCGGGTGCATTGCCAACCAGGGGGTTATGATGCGGCCTTATTTGATCGAAGAGGTTAACAATAAGAATGGCGAGAAATTATACCAGGCCAAAACTGAAATCCTGGCTAAGCCCATCACCCCTAAAACTGCTAAGGATTTGAGCCGCATGATGCTGCGTACGGTGGAGGATGGCACGGCTTCCAAAATCTTTCTGCGTAACGGCAAGACCCTGCTTAAGAAGATAACTATTTGCGGGAAAACGGGTTCGCTGAGCGGCGATAATCCCCCGGGCCTGTATGATTGGTTCGTGGGTTTCGCCCCTGCCGAAGATCCTCAAATTGCCTTTGCCGCAATGGTCATCAACAATGGACGCTGGAAAATCAAAGGAGCTTTTGTAGCCCAGGAAGCCCTTAAAGAATTTTTCCTGGTAAAAATTAACTGATGCCCTATTCCGCCTACCCTGTATAGGGCTTGCCGCACACTTTGCAAATGCCTTGATCATTGACGACGCCGATGCAAGCGCCGTCACTGCAAAGGATCCGTTGGGAAATATCAGTGCTCACTTCTTCCGGAGAAACCGTTTCCGTGGCTCTCCAGGGAGCTCCGCAGCGATGGCAGAAGGAGCTCTCTTCAAGGACTTCAGAACCGCAAGAAGGGCAAACTTTATCGCCCAAGGACTTTCCACAATGGGGACATTTCATGGCTAAAACTCCTTTTCATGCCGGAATGGTTGAAATGATTTAATTGTATGGGAAATACCTTTTTTCAGTTTTCATCCTTTTCTTTTTCTTAATTATGATGATCTCGTAAAAAGTCGCGAAAGGATCATTGCGAGCGAAAGCGAAGCAATCTCGTTTTTATAAGTGCCCGAAAAGACAAGATTGCTTCGTCGTCCCGCCAATGCGGAACTCCTCACAATGACCGGAACAGGACTTTTTACGAAACCATCAATTATGACTTTAAAAACTCTGTGATCTCTGTGTCCTCTGTGGCTAATTTATTGTTTTCTACCATATTCTTAAATTTTTTTCAATAGACAGGGGCCAAGTAATTTCCATGATCATCGATATTCACACTCACTTATTTCCGGATGAGGTGCGGAACAAACGTCAGTCTTTCTGCTGCCGGGATGATGGGTTTCGCCTCCTTTACGGAAATGAAAAGGCCCGCATGGCCAGCCCTGATGATCTTCTTAAGGCCATGGCCCGCGACGGAGTGCAACAAAGTGTCATCTGCGGTTTCCCCTGGGAAGATCCTGGACTCTGTCGGGAGGGAAACGAATATCTCCTGGAATGTTCATCCCGCTTCCCCGACCATCTAATCCCCTTTGCCTGCCTTCCTTCCTGTACTCCCCGCCTTGCCCAAAAGGAATTGGAGCGCTGCCTTTCCCGGGGAATGCCGGGAGTCGGGGAATTGGCCTTTTATCGCCGGAAGATAAATCTGCGAGATATGAAAAATCTCGTATCTGTTCTGCGCACCCTTTCCGGCCGGAGAATCCCCCTCCTCCTCCATACCAACGAACCAGTCGGACACGAATATCCCGGAAAGAGTCCGGAAAATCTTCAGACAATATACCAATTCCTCCTGGCCCTGCCGGATGTGTATATTATTCTGGCTCATTGGGGAGGAGGATTTTTTTTCTATGAGCTTATGCCGGAGGTTGCCCGGGCAGCCCGCAATGTCTTTTATGATACAGCGGCTTCACCCTTTCTTTACCGCCCCCAAATCTATAACCTGGCTGTTAAAATTGTGGGGCCCGGGCGCATCCTTTTCGGCAGCGATTATCCCCTCATCTCCCCGGCCCGTTACTTCGTAGAACTTAAAAAAAGCGGCCTTTCAGCCCGGGTTCAGGCTCGGATAAAAGGTTTGAATGCCGGACATCTTCTGTACGGCAGCGATAGGCCTGGCACTAACCAGGCAGATCATGTATAATGAAAACAAGATACTTTGTATCAGTTTAGAGTTTTGAAATAATGGCGGCAACGCCTCTGTTTGGGCCCGGGGGCCAGGCCGGAACGCGCCGGAAGCATCGGTTGGGTTTCCCCTTGTCCTCGAGGATAAAAGCCCGTTTCCTCCAGAGGAGGCGGGGAGTTTCTTCCCCTCCCCATCCACGGAGAAATCAGCGCCTTATGATTCCAAGCGGGCCGGTCTGGCCCCCGGGACCTGGAATCCCTTGGCCCTGTAACACTTCTTTCTTCAAATAACTAAAGTGTTGCGATACTTCTTTATCTAAAGAATCTATCTATGACCAAAAAAATGCTCATTAACGCCGTTGACCCCGAGGAAAGCCGCATGGCCATTGTGGAGGATGGCGTGCTGGCCGAACTGATCATCGAGACTTCCCTGCAGGAACTATCGCGGGGAAATATTTACAAGGGGAAAATCGTAAATATTGAACCCAGCCTGCAGGCTGTTTTTGTGGATTACGGGGAAGCCCGCCACGGCTTTTTGCCTTTCTCCGAGATTCACCCCGATTATTACGCTAACAATTCCCAGGAAGCCCAAAAGGGGTCGCGCCCCCGAATTCAGGAGGCCATCAAACGGAACCAGGAAGTTCTCGTCCAGATAGAAAAAGAGGAGACAGGAACCAAAGGGGCGGCCTTAACGACTTACATTTCTCTTCCTGGAAGATACCTTGTGCTTATGCCCGGAAGTGATGGGGGCGGGATCTCCCGCAAAATCGAGGACGAGAAAGAACGCCGGAAAATTAAAGAGATCGTTCAACAGCTCGAGGTTCCTGCGGGAATGGGACTCATCGTGCGCACGGCCGGTCTGGAAAAAAACAAAAGCGAACTTGCCAAAGATATGCATTATCTCCTCCGCCTCTGGGAATCCATTCTGGCCAAGTCGAAAAAAATGCCTGCCCCTTCCATCATTTACCAGGAACGCGACCTGGTCATCCGCTCCATTCGCGATTATTTCACCCCGGACCTCAACGAGGTGCTCATAGACAACAAAGAGTTTTTCAACCGGGCCAGGGATTTCTTCCGGGTGGTCATGCCCCGCTACCAGAACAAAGTAAAACTTTACGGCGAAAAGCGCCCCCTTTTCTCCAAATACGAGCTGGAAAAGCAGTTAGAGAACGTTTATGAGCGAAAGGTTTCCCTGAAATCAGGCGGCTCCATCGTGATCGACCCAACCGAGGCTCTGGTGGCGGTTGACGTCAATTCCGGACGGGCCACCCAGGGAAAAGGAATGGAAGAGACCGCTTTCCAGACCAATCTGGAAGCTGCCGAAGAGATTGCCCGCCAGCTTCGCCTGCGCGATCTGGGCGGACTGGTGGTTATCGATTTCATCGATATGTGGGACCGGAAGCACAAACAGGAAGTGGAACGCTCTTTACGCAATGCCTTGAAACGCGATAAGGCCCGCGTGGAAACTGGCCGCATCAGCCGCTTCGGCCTGCTGGAACTTTCTCGCCAGCGTATCCGGCCGGCAGTCAGCGAAAGAAGTTTTATTTCCTGCGCCAACTGTAGCGGAAGCGGGTTGGTTAAATCGACGGAAGCAGCCACTCTAACGATCCTGCGCCGGGTCCAGGCCGGCCTGGCCAAAGGCGGATGCACTAAGGTGAAAGTAGAGCTTCCCGACGAAGTGGCTACCTATCTTCTCAACCAAAAAAGGGCCGAACTTGTCCGCCTGGAAAAACAATACACCCTGAAAATTCAGATCATCGGCCAACCCGGTTTGCCCAGCCATCAATACAACCTGGAATTCTCCCGGGGTGAATCATTGCCCCATTCGGAAAAAACTCCAGAAAAAACGACTGAGCGAGAGGGAAAAGTTTCGCCTGAAGAAGCAGACCGCCTGGCCATTGAAGAATTAAAGAAAGAAACCAAAGAAAGTCTTCTGAAGAAGTTTTTCTGGCCTCCTTCCCTCTGGAGGGGCATCCGCAAAGCCGTTCCCCCGCCCCAGCCGGAAGTTCCTCCCCTGGAAGAACAGACCGAATCCTCCGCCAAGATTCAGGAAAGGGAACTGAAAAAAGGCGAAGAATAGAAGGCCTTTTCAAATTTGGTATCAGTTGAGCCTCTTGCAAAAGTATTTTTTTGTGGTTCGACAAGCTCACCACATGATTCCAAGCGGGCCGGCCTGGCCCCCGGGCCCTGGAATCCCTTGGCCCTGGTGACACACCTTTCTTCAAAGAACTAAAGTGTTACCAAATTTGAATTTTTCCCCCAGGTGGCAGGAGCACGGCTTTGGGGTTGATCTTCCGCTCTTTAAGGAGTTGCCCAAATCGCTGCGGGGGTTCTTCCATAGGCTCCAGGCTCAAACGGAACGCTCCCCAATGAATGGGTATCATTCGTTTTGCCCGGAGCATCTCCATTGCTTTTAAGGCATCCTCCGGACTCATGTGAAACCTGCTAAAAGAAGACGGGCGGTAATTGCCTATGGGCAGTAAAGCCAGGTCGATGGAATAGCGGCTGCCGATTTCTTGAAATTCCGGAGCGAACCCAGAATCCCCACAGAAAAAAATCGTCTTCGTTCCCTCAACCAGATAGCTTTGAGGAATGGACCGGGTCTCGTAAAGAGAGCGACCCGGAAAATGCTTTACAGGGAGGGAGCGAACGATTAAGGATCCCATGCGCGTGCTTTCCCCCCAGGAAAGGGGCCGAACATCTTCGAACCCCATTTCCATTAAATATCCTTCGAGCCTGTGCGGCAGGATAACCGGCAGAGTTCGGGGAAATTGACTTAGCGTTTTCAGATCCATGTGATCCAGATGACCGTGGGAGATAAGCATAAAATGTAAAGGGGGAAGGTCTTGGAGGGGAACCCCGGGAGGAAAATGTCTTTTCAGAATGTACAGGCGCTTTAAGTAGAAAGGATCCGTAAGAAAATTTTGCTCGTCCAGACGCACCAGCACAGTAGAATGGCCGATGAAGACAGCAGCGTTCTCCCCTTTGGCGAAAGAAAGAGGGCTTCCGGAAAGATAGGAAGCCCCTGTTTCCAAGCTTAATTCTGTCCTAAACCACATCCGCATTTTGTTCCATCCACCGCCCACATCTCACCACTGCTATGACCTTTTCCTTAAGGACAATAGCAGCGGTTAAAATCCTCCGGTGATCTCGATACACTGCCCCGAAACGTAGTCGGAAAGAGGGGATGCGAAAAATAGAATGGGCCCTGCCGCTTCTTCCGTTGTCCCTGCCCTGCCCATGGGGATGATCATGGCCATGACCCCGCGCATGGCCGCAGGAATGCCGATGGCCACAGGTTTGCCGTCCCTTTCAATGGTCTGACCTGCCTCTTTCTCTTTGGTAAGGCGAGTGTCGATCCAACCATAGGAGACGGCATTAACCTGAACGTTCAAAGGCCCCCATTCTTTGGCCAGGGCCCGGGCCAGACCCACGGTTCCGGCTTTGGCTGATGCGTAATTGGCCTGGCCGGCATTTCCGCGGGTTCCTGCTATGGAAGAAACATTGATAATCTTGCGATTGATCACTTTCCCGGATGCCTTTTCCTGCTTGGCCGCCTCCCGGAAGTAAGGAGAAGCAGCCCGGATCAGCCGGAAGGGAGCGGTCAGGTGCACGGCGAGCATGGCTTCCCACTGTTCATCGGTCATTTTGTGGACAACCGCATCCCAGGTGTATCCCGCGTTATTTACCAGAATGTGCAAACCACCCCAGGTTTGAACGGTCTTGCCCACAATGCCTTCAGCAAAGGCCGGATTCGTAACGTCTCCGGGGTACAATAGGCATTCTCCACTGCTGCCCTTGATTTCATCGGCAACTTCCTGGGCGGGTTGCGCATCCAAATCGCTCACCACCACTTTTGCTCCTTCCCGGGCGAAGAGCAAGGCCACGGCCTTTCCGATGCCCCGCCCGGAGCCAGTTATAATCGCCACTCGATCTTTGAGCATCTTTTCCATTGTCATTCTCCTTTTCGCCCCAATAACTCGAAATACGCTCACCGCCTCCTTTGTTTTTCTGCGTTCTCAGCGGTCTCTGCGGTGTATCTTTTGTTACCGCCCGATGATGGCCACGCTGCAAACGTTCGTGGAAGGTATGCCCCCCAGATTATGGGTCAGGCCGAATCGAGGGTTCTTTACCCTTCTTTCCTCCGGCCATCTCTCTAACAGTTGATTGTACATTTCATAGAGCATGCGCAATCCTGAAGCTCCGATAGGATGCCCGAAGCACTTGAGGCCCCCGTCAGGCTGGCAGGGAATTTTTCCTTTGAGATCGAAGAATCCGTCCATGATGTCATCGATAGCCTTGCCCCGGGGAGAGATCTGCAGGTCCTCGTAAACCGTAAGCTCAGTAATCGAAAAACAATCGTGCACCTCCATCATGCTGATTTCTTCACGCGGGTTCTTGATTCCGGCCTCCTTGAAAGCCATCTGCCCTGCCCGGATGGTGGTTTCCAGGTGGGCCCCATCCCAGTTGTTAAACATGGCTTCTTCTCCGGAAGAGACGCAAATGGCCAGAGCCTTTACCAGGACTGGATCTTGTTTCGTAAGAGATCTGGCAATTTCCGGAGTCGTCACTATAGCCGCGGCTGCCCCATCGCTTACTCCACAGCAATCGAAAAGACCCAAGGGGTAGGCAATCATGGGCGCATGGATGATCTGCTCCTCGGACACCGGCCGGCGAAGATGGGCCTTGGGGTTGAGCGCGCCATTCGCATGACTTTTTGCCGAAATGTGGGCCAGAGCTTTCTTGCCCAGGGCAGGATCAACGCCATACTTGGCCAAATAGCCTGTGGCCAATTGGGCAAAAAGGCCCGGGGCCGTGGCGTTGGGGCCGATCATAGCCTGCATCTGGCCGAAGGCGGCGGTGGCCGGCAATCCTCCATAACCCGTATCTTTCAATTTTTCCACTCCCAGGGCCAGACAAATGTCATAGACCCCGGCGGCCACGGCATAACAGGCTCCCCGAAAAGCCTCTGTGCCGGTGGCGCAGAAGTTTTCCGTCCTGGTTACCGGGATGAAGGGCAATTTTAGGGTGGTGGCTAAAGGCACACCGCTCTTGCCCACGTTGACCTCATCGATGTGGGTGCCGAACCAGGCGGCCTGGATTTCCTTTTTTCCTATTCCGGCATCGGCCAGAGCTTCCTGAAAGCTTTCTATGATTAAATCTTCGGCTGAAGACTCCCAGCGTTCACCAAATTTGGTGCAGCCCATGCCCAGTATGGCCACTTTATCGCGGATTCCCGTTGCCATTTAAGCCACCTCCTTTTGCGGCACTGCCTTCCAGAAATACCCGTGAATATCTCTCTTTTCATCGTAATACTTCCTACGGAAACTGAAAGTAACCGTGGCGCCAACTTTTAAATCTTCCAGGGTGCAATCCGTAAAATTGCACATATACCTTCCGCCCCCGGCAAATTCCACGTTGCCGTACAATTCCGGAGGATCGTATGAGGCGGCCAGCATGTCTCCGGTGTAACTTAGGATCCGCCCTTTCTTGTCCGCAAAGGTATAATCTTCCATGTTATCGATAGCGCCGCAATCCGGGTTGGCGCAGATCCTTTGCGGCGGGAACTGGGGCGAACCGCATCTTTTGCACCTCGAACCGACCAGGCCCAGAACGGCCTTTCTCTTCCGCCAGACTAAACTCCAGCGGGTTAATAAATCTGCCTCCCCGCGCAGGCCGATGTCCACCGGCAACATCCCCCGGAAGACAGCGTATTTCGGGTAACTGGCAAGTTCCGCTCGGTTGGCCAGATATCCCTGCACCCCCATCCCTCTCTTCTTTTGGGAAATCCGGTCGGTAACCTCGAAATAAAGGGCGTCGCCTCCGCTGCCGAAACTCACCACCAGTAGTTTATCTCCCGGCTTGGCCTCCTCCAAGGCCTTGGCCAGCATCAAGGGAGAGTGAGTGGTTCCAGTCTCGCCGATAGAACCGTGTAAGGGGTCCTGAACTTTCGCCGGGTCTACTTTTAATATCTTGACCAAATTCTTCCGTTCGGAATCGTAAGAGCATTGAAAGATGATTTTGGAAAAATCATTCAATTTTACCTGGTAACGCGTGAGGAGACCTGCGATCACTTTCGGAACGAATTCATCAAACCCGAGATCTCTAATCCAACGGTCTTCCCATTGGCGGTCGAAGGTGGTTTTTGATCCCCGGTAGTGATCGACAAAATCGCAGGTTAGGGAATAGGAACCCTTAAATTCGGCAATCACCTCCTTATCCCCGATAAGAAAAGCAGCCCCAGCATCCCCAAAGATCATCTCCTGAGGACTGCCCATCCTTCCCAGCCGTGAGTCTGCGGCTAAGACCAGCATCTGTTTGACGTTTCCTGATCCTACCCCTTCCAGGGCGGAAATCAACGCCGATGTTCCCGCCTTCAGAGCGCCGGAAAAATCCGCCGAGCGCACATTCTCTCGCAGGTTTAAGGCTTGGGCAATAATTCCAGCGTTTTGCCTTTCTAAGTAGGGCATGGTTGTCGAGGCGAAAAAAAGCCCATCGACCGCCGACCGGTCCATCCCAGCCAAACAATCGATGCCGGCTGCTGCCGCCAGGGTGAGGCTATCCTCATCCGAATTGGCCACCGCTTTTTCTCCCTGGGCAAGCATGATGGTGGTCGGGTTAATCCATCCCATGGCCTGGAAAATGGTCATTCGTTTAAGCCTGTAGCGCGGCACATAGGCGCCAAAGGACACAATTCCTGCCATATTTACCTCCTTTAAAGTTTTAAAAAAATCTCAAAGAAATTCGACCTGGGCGAATCCTGGGTGTTTTTCCAATAATATCTTGCTGATCTCCCGCTGCCTCCCCGGGGATTCGATTCTTTCAATCTCAGAAATGGACTGGCCGAACTCGTTCCGAGATTTCTTCCAGAAATGTACGTACCCCGGTACTTTAATAAAGGCACATCCGCCCGTTCCGCAGCAGGAGGCCTCGATGCCAGCCAAGCCGACTAAATAGAGCACCTCCTTCCCCCGATAATTCAACCTCCCCTCCTCGATGAATATGTAGCTGCCCCCGAAAAACTCTACCTTTTTTTGCAATTCCGGATGGATATATTCACCCATAGGCGCTTACAAATGAAATTGTCCGCAAAAGGGTAACAAAATTTCCAATAAAAGAACCTGATTCAAAATTCGAAGCACGATCCGCCGAGGCGGACGAAACAATTCCAAAAAATCTAAATTCCAAACGGCGTTTGGTTAAGACATTTGAAAAATCTTAACTGTTTAGTTACTCTAAAATCCCTCCCACCCTCCCTTTAATAAAGGGAGGAGATTAGATTTTCCCCCTTTGAATAGTGGCGGATCGATATTCGGATTTCGGATTTTTGAATTTAATTGTATAAGAAATTCCTTTTTTAAACTTTAGCCCCGCCGGCAGCCGGATCACTTTAGACAATTGACACTTATCCTTTGCTTTTTCTTAATCATGTTTTAAAAAAATCGGTGATCTCTGTGTCCTCTGTGGCTAATTTAACTTTTGGGTTCCGGCTATGAAACAGGCATCCTCTATCCGCAATATCCTCCAGTCATGGAGTAAGTTCCGTCCTCTGGTAAATAACGACTTCATAACAATTGACATCTATCTCGTATTGGATATTCCCCAGCCGAAGATCAAAAAATTTTCCACATCCCCAGTCTTCCCCCTCTTCTTTAAAAGCCTCGACGGAAAGGAGGTAGTCCAGTATCCCCCGGATCTCTTTAAATGTCAGATCATAGTCGGTTATGATGTTGAAAAAAAGATTCTGATGATGAAAAGGATAAACTTCCATTTTTGTAACACTTTAGCTCTTTGAAGAAAGGTGTGTCACCAAGGCCAAGGGATTCCAGGGCCGGGGGCCAGACCGGCCCGCTTGGAATCATAAGGCGCTGATTTCTCCGTGGATGGAGCGGGGAAGATACCCCCCCTCCTCCGGAGGAAACGGGCTTTTATCCTCGAGGACAAGGGAAAACCCAACCGATGCTTCCGGCGCGTTCCGGCCTGGTCCCCGGTCCCAAACAGAGGCAGAGGCGTTGCCGCCATTTTTTCAAAACTTTAAACTAATACCCATTTTTTCTTTTATTTTCCGAAAAATTTGCCACATCCTAACAAATAAAAAAACTTTATTCAAGGCTTTTTATTTTTTGGATTGGGGGGATGAATTAGTTTTGTTTAAATAATTCAAGGAGATTTCATTTTAAAAGGAAGGGGGGATACTTTATGGGCTATTGGGGGTCATCTACAAAACAAAATAAGGAGAGAAAGCGACAAATGGATTCTGCGGCCAAAAAAACCCTTGCGAAAAATAAAGATGGTTTATACGTGATTTTAAAGCGTAGAGTTTCCAACCCCTTTTCATCAAATCTCAAAAATGGGGGGTTTTGCAGCAGAATCACAAATGAAGATGTGACCCCAAATGACCCACAAGGTATTCTGAAACTCTTTCAGAAATGGGCTCCGTGGTCCTCCTCTTTTCGCCCATTCCCTAACCCTAATGGCAAATTAGGGACTCATGTTCAATAAGATACTATAAATAGGCCATATTTTTAATTGATTTATTCACCCGACAAGGGGGTTACGAACGGTCAATCCTGGCAACCGGCCGAAATCCCTATCCGCGGTCCATAACTCTTCAACTCCATGAACGCGGCTGAGAGCGGCAATGCGAGCGTCATGAACGTGGGGCCCCACGATATGCCCGGTGCGTAGAGAGGAGCTAAGTTCGGACCAGTATCCCTCAGCTTCCGATAGCAACAATAGGCTCGGAGACTGCAGCCAAGCTTCCACTTGATCCAGAGCGGCATCGAGCGGGGTAGGAGGAACGAAGATCCGGGGGTGGGTTACGATCGCCAGGAATTCATGAAGGCAGGGCCAGGGGATGGCCCATGGGGCACGCCCTTCAGCCAATTCCGTTATACGGGTGTAAGCTGCATCGTGCCACGCTGAGTCCTCACGGTGCGCATAGACAAGGAGGTTCGTGTCAACTGCGATCACGCTCCTCGCCCCTCGTAGGCCATGTCGCGGATACGATCCCAGGGAGCGCCGGCCATATGCGGTTGGAGGCCTTTACCCTTAAAGGTGGCCTTTCGGAGTTTGAATTCTCCCCGGCTCTTTCTCTCAGCAATAACCTTCTGCAGGCTCTCTACCACCAAGGCCTTCACGGTCGTCCCTTCCCGGGATGCGAGTTTACGCGCCTCTTTGAGAATAGAATCTGGAATCTCTACGGTTGTTTTCATACATAAATATGTATCATGAGATACATCAAGAAGTCAAGGGAATTCGATGGGCATCATATTTGCGTCCTGACGGATTTCCCCTTCCCTGCCCTCGATACCAAACTTGCCCTAATAAACTTTCTATGATTTAGGGAGTTTTCAATTCAGTTATCCATCTCAAAAATCCTCTAAAATTTGGGGAAATTGTCTTTTCTCCATAGATTTCCTGTCGCGTTTTCGTAATGAGATTTTGCTTGTCGGCGTTAATCAACTTTCCTGTTTTTTTCAGTCTTTCTAAATCAGCGTTGCTGGGGGTTGTAGGAAGTTTTATCTCTAAAGCCCAAATTTCTCCCCGAATTTTTAAAACTAAGTCCAATTCGTAGCCATCCCCCGTCCGGAGGAAAAACGCTTCATGATTGAAGCCGTTGACATTTAGGCCGGTTAAAATCTGCTCAATCACCCAGCCTTCCCAGCTCATTCCTACCCACGGCTGGGCCAGGAGCCCATCCAGGCGATGAACCCCCAAAAGGGCGTGAAGCAACCCGGAATCTCTCCAGAATATTTTTTTGACTTTTGCCCAACCGCTTCCGGATATTGGCAAAATAGGGCTGGAGGCGGCGAATGAGGTAATCTTGTTCTAAAAAATTCAATAACTTACCTTGGCCCCCCTGTGTTCAGAAAAAAAATATGGGTCATGCTCAGTTTAAAAATAAGGGTTAGGGGGGATTTGAAGCATTTTGGCTGTCCGCTTGAGGCAGGCCACTTTTTACGCTCAAGGTCGCGGAATAAGCCTATGCCTTTTTACAAGAGCCCCATTGAATTCCTTGTCCGTTATTGGAAATTTAGCTATTGCAATTTAATTTGTTGTGTTATGTTTATTTAAACAGGGGTATTAAAATGCTCCGTTTGAACAATATCGAGGTCATTTACAGCGACGTCATCCTGGTTTTGAAAGGGGTCTCCCTGGAAGTAGCCGAAGGAAAGATGGTGGCGCTCCTCGGAGCTAATGGCACCGGCAAAACTTCCACCCTGAAGGCTATATTCGGAGTATTGCATACCGAAATTGGGAAAGTAACGGATGGGAGTATTGAGTTTTACGGCCAGCGTATCGATCGCTAAAATCCGGAAGAGCTCGTTCGCCTGGGTATCGTTCAGATAATGGGAAGGCCACAGGTTGTTCGAACACCTGACCGTTAAGGAGGTTAAACATTATAAACGAAGAAAACGCTGGCTGGGTTGAACGTAAAAAACGGGAAGAATTGTTTCACCGGCTCGGCTACCCTTTTCCAACGGTTGTTTTAGACCGGGTGAGCGAACTTAAGCGGTATGAAATGATCAAAACAGTCAAATGGGTATCAGCAGATGAGCCATGCCTTTCCGGCCACTTCCCCGGCAATCCGATCATGCCGGGGGTCCTAACCCTGGAGGGAATTATACAGAGCGCCCTAATTCTTTTGGAAGGGTCGCACAGCCGTGGGAAGGTGCAGGCCTCCCTCGAAAAAATCGAGCGGGTAAGGTTCAAACGAGCCGTCCTTCCCGGCGACCGGCTGGATTTCCTGGTCAATCTAACAGCCAGAGAAGAAAATCTCTGGAGGTTTAAAGGGAAGGCCCAGGTCGGCGATGAAACCTCCGCTGAGGCCGACTTGGTCTTGAGGGTGGCCGTGCGCGAAGTGGGGTTCGACTTATGATGGAAAGCCGGGAGATTCAGAAAATCCTTCCCCACCGCTATCCTTTTCTATTGGTGGATCGCATCCTCCAGATGGATCCCGGGAAAAAAGGAATCGGGATAAAAAATTTAACCGGAAGTGAATGGTTTTTTCAGGGGCATCAGTTCTACCCCCCCGTATTACTGTTAGAGACATTGGCCCAGGTGGGCGGCCTCGTCCTGGGCGCTCAAGCCCGGGAAGAAACCCCCGGAGTTCAGTTTATCGGCCTCTTTGCCGGGGTTTCTGATTTTCAATTCCATCGCTGCCCGGTTCAGGGAGAACAGATTACCCTTAAGGTCGAACTGACTCAAAGTTTGTCTTCGATATACCGATTCGCCGCTGAAGCCTCCGTCGGGGACGAGAAGGTGGCTTATGGCCAGATTCTCCTGGCCTTCACCAAGAATCCTTCGGGGAAGGCCGAATGATTCGCCAGGGGTGAGATTATTGAAATTTATTTTTCTCCTGCCCCTCTTGATTTTATCTTTTATTTCTCCTTTGGCCTTCGGGCAAAAAAATGGAGAAGAAACTTGCTGTCCTCTCAGCGAATCTCCTTTCTATCCGCAAAAGGTTTCGCTTGCCGGTATAAACATAGCTTTCGTGGCCGCGGGCAAGGGCGACCCCCTTCTCTTCCTTCACGGGCTGGGAGGATCCTGGAAAGACTGGATAGCCAACATTCCTTTTTTTCCTTCCTCTTACCAGGCGATGGCTATCGACTTCCCCGGATTCGGAAATTCGGATAAGCCGGAGGCGGATTATTCCATTGAATGGCTAACCAAAATCGTGGAGCAGT
This sequence comes from Deltaproteobacteria bacterium, assembly GCA_016875165.1. Lineage (GTDB taxonomy): Bacteria > Desulfobacterota > SM23-61 > SM23-61 > SM23-61 > JAHJQK01. Next base: position 5,957 of record VGSF01000010.1, on the reverse strand, counting down.
TTTTAAAAGAGCGGAATTTGGCCCAGGTCAACATCGTAGGCCATTCTATGGGCGCGCTGGTAGCGCTAAACTTGGCTGCCCAACCTGATTCACCGGTAAAAAAATTAGTGGTGGCCGATGCCGTGGGAATCGGAGATAAAGCGGAATTCTTGAGCTATGCCCTGACCAAAAAAATCATGGGGCCGGAATCGCGCTTTGAATCCATCGAAGGAACCCTGCGGGAAGAATTCAAAGCAATGATCGAAAACTTCATCAAGAGGCAACAACCAAAGACTTCCAAAGAATTTTTCCAGTCGATTCCCAGATCACCGCTTACTGGAAAGCCTTTTCTGCCCATGACCCCGTCCGTCCAGCTTTCCGCCAGCATCATCGATTTTGACCTCCGGCCCAAGCTGGCCTCTATTAAGCAGCCCACTTTAATTCTTTGGGGAGGCAAAGACCCGATTGCTCCGCTTAAGGATGCTTCCTTCCTCAAGAGCAAGATCCCCCAGGCCACCCTGAAGATACTGGAAGGCTGCGGTCATTCCCCCATGCAGGAGCAGCCGGCCCGTTTTAACCGGGAAGTGTGGAAGTTCCTTCAGGCAGCGGAATCGGGCTCTTCCAGGTAATCAAAGAGGGGCTTTAGTCTTTCCTTCAGGTCTTGGGGGATAATGTAGAGCATGCGGCCATCGAGGGTTAAAAGCACCTGAGTTTCCTCCCCGGAAGCGAGAAGTTTTCCGTCCTTTTTACGCAAGACCTGGAAGCGAAAGGTGAGCGCCGCTTTGGTAGGTTTAACGACCGAAGTGCGGATGAGAATCTCTTCATCCAAACGGGCTGGTTCTTTGTAAAGGCACTTTAAATCCACTACCGGCGCAATATATCCCATCTGGGTGAAGTCCCGGGGGAGCAGATGAAACTTGCCTAACAGAGCCATCCGCCCAACTTCGAACCAGGCGATGTAATGGCCGTGCCAGACTATCCCCCACGAATCCACCTCGTTGAAGCGGACTTTAATCTCTGTCTCGTCGTATCTCATGTTTCATCTCTCAGCCGTCAGCTTTTGATGATCTCGTAAAAAGTCGCGAAAGGGTCATTGCGAGTCACGCCATGGGCGTGACTAAGCAATCTCGTTTTTATAAGCGCCTGAAAAGACAAGATTGCTTCGTCGTCCCGCCAATGCGGAACTCCTCGCAATGACAGGAACAAGACTTTTTACGAATTCATCAATTTTAAGTAAAAAACAAAATATTTTTTCTAACATCCGACCGGGGATTCCTGTTCTATTCTTTTGCTGACCGCTGATTGCTGACCTCTGACCGCTGCTCCCTCACAAACTGGGCCAGGGTGTTGACCGAACGGAAAACGCGTTCTCCAACCTCGGAATCGGGGATAACTACACCATAAGCTTTTTCCAGGGCTACCACCAATTCCAAAGCGTCAATGGAATCCAGCCCCAAGCCATCTCCAAATAACCGGCCATCATCTTCGATATCTTCCGGTGAGATTTCTTCCAGTTTCAGGGTTTCGATGATTAACTTCTTTAGCTCCCAAACCAAATTGCCAGACATGGGCATTCCTTTCTAAAATTCCTAACCGCAGAGCACGCCAAGAACGCCGAGGGATAAATGTAGATAACCGGGAATTATTAAATCCCTTTAGCCAAAATTTTATACATAGCGACCTAAATAAATGCGCAAAAATCGTCATTCCCGCTAAAGCGGGAATCCGGAAAGCAGACTGGATTCCGGGTCAAGCCCGGAATGACAGAGTATATGAGGTTATTGTAAATATGCGCAAAAATATTTGTCGCTCTGTATAGAATTGGTTTTCGTCATTTCATCATTCTCGGCGATCTCAGTGCTCTCTGCGGTAAAAAAATCAAACCATCCCTCCATCGACGCATATGACCTGTCCGGTAATGTAAGATGCCTCATCGGAGGCCAGAAAGAGCACCAGGGAGGCAACTTCCTCTGGCTGGCCGAAACGTTTCAGGGGGATCATGTTTAAAAACTCTTTTTTGAATTTCTGATCGAGCCTCTCAACAAGTTCGGTCTGGATGACTCCGGGGCATACGGCATTAACCAGAATGCCGAAGGGAGCCACTTCCCGGGCCAGTGATCTGGTAAGGCTGATCACTCCCCCTTTGGAAGCGGAATAGTTGGTCTGCCCTGCCCTGCCCGTTATGGCGCTGGGAGAGGCCAGATTGATAATCCTCCCGCGTTTCTGGCCGATCATGGGCCGGAGGGCGGCCCGGCAGCAAAGGAAAGTCCCCTTCAGGTTTGTGTCGATGACTTCATCCCAGTCCTTGTCGGACATGAGCATCATGTGCCCATCGCGAATGATCCCGGCATTGTTAACCACCACATCGAGCCGCTGGTACTGTTCGAGGATTGTTTTGAACATGCGCCCAACTTCTTCGGTGCAGGTTATGTCCGCTTTTTGAGTCTCCGCCCTTCCTCCCGTTTCCAGGATTTCCGCTTCAAGCTGCCTGGCCAGGCCTTCATCATGGCCGTAGTTGATGATCACTGAAGCGCCTTTTTGGGCAAAGGCCCGGCCAATGGCTTTGCCGATTCCTTTGGACCCGCCAGTGATCAAAACAACCTGTCCCTCAAACTTCATCCTTCCTTCCATCTTTCCATCCATAGAGATGGTCCTTGTGGGTTTTTTATTAATCATATGGGATGATCCCTTAAAAAGTCAAAATTTCTCTTGCTAAATCTGATGTTCTCGTAAAAAGTCCCGTTTTCGTCATTGCGAGGAGTTCCGCCAATGCGGGACGACGAAGCAATCCCGTCTTTTCAAGGGCTTATAAAAATGACTCTTCTGCCGACTTTTTACGAATCCATCAAATCTTACATCTATATCCTTCTCGGCAGAAGAGGATTGGTCCTTTTGGCAGAATCATGGTTTCCCCTTTTGCAGAATTTCTTCTGCCGTAAAAGTCCGGGCTGAACGACTTACCCAGCGAACCATCTGAGACAGCACATTCCCGGGGCCGACTTCGATGAACGTATTGACCCCCTCGGCAACCATACGCTTAAGGACTTTGTGCCAGCAATTGGGCTGAGAGAATTGAGCGCTTAATTCCCGCTTGATTTCTTCCGGAGTTTGCAAAAATTCCGCCTTCAGGTAGCTTAGAACTGGGAAGCGCGGAGGGCGGATTGGCCAATCCTTTACTTCTTGAGCGAAGGCCCGGGAAGCGCGTTCCATGAGAGGGGTATGGATGGCCCAGCCGATGGGCAGGCGCCTGGCCAATAGGGCTCCCCGCTGCACGCAAAGATGAATAGCTTTTTCCGCGGCCTCTTCCTCTCCGGATATGATCACTTGCTGGTAATTATTGATGGAGGCCACGAAAACCCGGCCTACTTCCTGGCAAACAGCCTGCACTTCCTTTTCCGGCAAGCCGATGATTGCGGCCATGGCCCCCTGATAAAATTTTCCTTCTTCGGACATTTTCTCAGCGGCGATCCTGACTCCTTCCAGGCCCTGTTCAAAGGATAGGGATCTGGCCGCGACCAGGGTGGAGAAGATTCCCAGGCTAAAACCTGCGGCCATTCGGGGAGTAATATTCATCTGGCTGATTTCTTGGGCATAGGCGCAATTGGTTACGTGCACGGCTATCTGAGCGTTAAGGTCCTGGGAAAGAATTTCTTCCGGTCCGTTAAGGCATAGTTCGAAGAGATCCAAGGCCAGGTCCCTGCTCGCTTTCTTAAATAATTCCAGAGCCGCGGGATATGCCGCCAATTCACGAGCCATCCCTATGGATTGCGAGCCCTGGCCCGGGAATAAAAAGGCGATTTCAGACATGGGTTTCCTTCTTGGCAGCCCTTCGCTCCCGCATGACCTTCATGTGCTCCCAGAGAGGCCCCTTGATACCCAACTTGCGCAATTTGGTTTGCAGGCGTGAAGAGACATTGATGCCGAGTCCGGGAAAGATCCAGTTAGGATTTCCCTTGGCTTTTTCCCGGGCCAATTCAACAACCTTGTCTTCGACTTGCGGCGAAATGTAAAACGTCGGCTGAAGAAAATCATGGCCAGCAGAAATCATTCCTTCTTTTGCCGCCAAATGGGCTAAACCTGTGCCTGGAAAAATGCGCAGGCCCAGCATGGCGATTACCGCGGTGGGAGAAATTTCTTCCATAAGGCTAAAAGTTTCCTTAAGGGTTTCCGCTGTCTCCCCGGGCGCTCCCAAAGAAAGGCTGTGGCAGATTTCCAGCCCGGCCTCACGGGCCAAGCGGGTTGCTTGTCGGATGTCTTCAGGATTGAAATTCTTGCCCAGTTTGGCCAATACTTGTGGAGCTCCGGAGTCCGTGCCAAATTCCACCCCTGTACAACCGGCCATCTTCATCTCCTCGGCCAGAGCAGGACTGAAGTAGGATGGATGGGCATAGCAGGACCATTGGAGAGAAATCCTTTTTTCGACTAAGGCCCGGCATACGTCATGGGCATGAGACTGGGGGAAGTTAAAAATGTTATCGACGATAAAGGCATTCTTTACTCCCCGCTGGATAAGGTCTTCGGCATCCTTAGCTACTTTGGCGGGAGAACGAAGACGGACTTTCTTCCCTTCAATCAGGGGGTAAGTACAATAAATGCAACCAAAAGGGCATCCCCGCTTGGTCTGCAAGTTTCCCATTCCCCCCCGGCTGAAATAATTTTTCAAATCCAGGCTATCCCAATCCGGCAAAGGAAGGGAATCCAGATCTTGAATACAGGCCGGTCTGGCCGGGGTTTTTAGGTTTCGGCTGAGAAACCCCTCGATGGCCGAAGAAAAACCATTGGTCAAGCCCATTAGAACTTTTGGAAAAGCCTCTTCCCCTTCCCCGATGATGCCGCCGTCGGCCTCTAAATATTTAAGAATGGCCTCAGGCATAAGCGTAAATCCCGCCCCCCCCAAAAATAATGGCGAAGAGGAAAACTTGCGGCAGCGCCTGACCACCTCTTTATAGAAGGGAAGGTAAGAGACCGTATCGGGGTAAGACACGTTGTCGACATTCCGCAGGGATAGTCCGATAGCTTCCGGGAAAAATCTTTGAAACGATTTTGCTATCGTCTCTTCCCACTTTTCAACAAAGCAAAGGTCGAGGCACTTCACTTCATATCCCTTAAATTTCAGGGCGGAGGCAAGGTAGGCCAGCCCCAAAGGGGCCACAGGATCTGGAAGCTTTTCCATATTCGGGGAAATGAGCAAAATGCGCATATAAAATCTTTAACCAAAGAGTACACCGAGACTGCCGAGAAAAATCCCTTAACTTTCAGCAATAATCTTCCTATCTTTACTCCAGAGCTAATGGCTGATCGCTGAAAATTTAATACTATTTTTACTCCGGCGCACCCGGCAATCTCGGCGGTGAATATTTCCTTATTAAATAACACAGGAAAGGGGAGGAGTCAAAATGGATTTAGAGGGGGTTTTTTGGCTGCCTTTGCCATGATGATGATCCGCATCGGGATAAAGGAATGGATTGATATGTTCTCTCAGTCCCATTGAGGGAGCCATTTGTTGCTTATATGGGCAATTTTGGGGGCGAAAATTAAGCTTAAGGCTTCGAAAAAACCTATTTCTGGAAAGGTATCTAATAAAAATCAGCACCATGGCTTGGTCCGACCCCATACTCCGTTTGATACTATGGCATCGTCATCGCCTAACCCCCTAAAGGAACAACCTAACAGCTTGACCTCGAACTTCTGGGGGATTTATGAAATGGATTTTCCAGAAGTGTCCAATATGAAGACTCCAAGAAGATTTTAAATATCCTCTGGAGCTTTTTCTTCTGCCTTTCTTGATTTGCCCTTCTGTCATTTGGAAAATGTATTGACTTTCCTCTTCATAAAATATTAAAATAAAATATTAGTAGTGTAGAAAAAAGGAGACCTGTTTAGTAAAATAGCCCTCTTTACGATAGAGAATATCATAAAAGGGGGCTAAGTGGGAAACGCTTATTATCAGAAACAGGAAGTCACAATAGAATTTGATT
>VGSF01000009.1 GCA_016875165.1 Deltaproteobacteria bacterium | reverse complement strand
CGGAGCGACGCCCTTCAGGAGCAGGAGAGCGGAGGGGCTGTGGGTAACTTCCGCCCTCCCCAAAATCCACCACGTTTTCCGATTCTCATATCTCCCCCCTATTTTTCATAAAACTTTTGACAATATCATGGTGTGCATTGATTGCCTCTTCTTCTGTCATTTCCTCTCTCTTTCCTTTGCTTCTCCCTAAGTTCACCTCCTTCTCTGAGATCCCCAACCTTCCCTTCTTAGACATATTTATCCTTTAAGCCCGCTCATCGTGAATCCAGTACGCAGACTCCTTTGCAGGATCCAGAAAACAAGAAATACAGGAATCGTCGCCAGAACCGCAATGGCCATTTGCTCGGTAGGGGGATTTCCATAATCCTCGCCAAAGCGGACCAGGCCCAAGGGGTAGGTTCGATATTCATCGACTGAAACAACTACCAAGGGCCAGATAAACTGATCCCAGCTGTCTCGGAAAGAAAAGATAGCCATCGTGGCAATAGCCGGTTTGCACTGGGGAAGAATAATTTTCCAGAAGATTTTGAACTCCCCGGCGCCATCAATCCGGGCAGCTTCCAGATAGTCTGTTGGAATCTTAAGAATGAATTGCCGCATTAAAAAAACCCCAAAGGCATCCACGAGAAGAGGCGCAAAAATTCCCTGATAGGTATTAAGCCAATCTAATTTGCGGATGATCAAAAAGGTGGGAACCAAAGTTACTTCCATCGGCAGCATTAAGGTGCTCAGGATCAGCAATAATATGATCTTGTCCCCCCGGATGCGATATTTCGCGAGCCCGTATCCGGCCAAAGTACAGAAAACCAAGTTTCCCAACATTACGGTAGCCGAGACAATGAAGCTATTTAGAAAAAAACGAGGAAAGGCGCCTCGGGAAAGGGCATTGGGATAATTTTCCGGGTGTAAAACGGTGGGAATCCATTCCGTAGTTAATTGAAACATCTTTTCTCCACTCTGAAAGGATGTGGAGAGCATCCAGATGATAGGCAAAATAATCAAGAAGGTTAAAGCCGCCAGGGGCAACATTCCCAGCCATTCGAAACTCCAGAAGAAAGACAATTGTTTCCTCATTTAATGCTCCTCACCTTTCGAAAAGAGGCGAATTTGAATAATCGTAAAACACATCATAATGAGAAAAAGGACAACAGAAATGGCCGCTGCCCGACCCATTTTTAAGTAAGAGAATCCGGTTTCATAGATGAGCATGGATAAGACCCGCGTTGCTCCTCCAGGTCCACCGCCAGTAATAATGAACGGCATCAAAAATATGCGCGCACATAGCAGGGCCGAAACAACGATAACAAAAAAAACAATGGGGGAGATCATCGGGAGCGTAATCCGGAAGAACCGTGAGACCCACGTCGCCCCGTCGATGTCGGCCGCTTCGTAAATCTCTTTGGGGACCGCCAGGAGGCCGGCGAGAAAGACGACCATAAAATAGGGCGCAAAGCGCCAGGCGGTAACGATGATAATGGCCGGCAAGGCCAAGTTCGAATTAGTGAGCCAATCAATCCGCCCCAAGCCAAAGGGGGCCAACAATTGATTGACCAAACCATGGGGGTGAAAAAGAAATCGCCACACCAAGCAGACTGCCAGGATTGGCATGATGTTGGTCAAAAACATGCTGCTCATAAAAAAACGGGCGCCCCGAATTCCCGTATTGATGATTAGGGCAAGCCCAAGTCCTAAAACGGTAATCGCAATCGTGGAACCGACGATATAGACCAAGGTATTGTTGAGGGCCTGGAGAAACATCGGATCTTGAAAAATGCTGATGTAGTTATTCAAGCCGATGTATTTGGGTTCGGTAACGATATCGTATCCAGTGAAACTCAGATAAATGGCCCAACCCATTGGTCCATATTTAAAAACCATGAAGAAAAGTATCGTCGGGAGGATGAAGAGAATACCCCAGAATTGAATTCGGGAACCATAACTTAACTTCCACGGAGATATGGAGACTTGAGATCGCCCTATGGTAATCAACGCTTCACCTCTATGATTTCTTGGTTTTAAACTCCTCGCTTGCTTTGTCCACCTGAGCCGCCGCTTCATCCAAAGTTCTCTTGATATCCGCATTATCCAACGTCACCCTCTGGACTGCCTGATGGATAATATCGGCTAATTCGTTATAGATAGGCGTCTCAGGAAGGAATACTCCATTATCCCGAGCCTTTATAATCTCATCCAGATGCGGAAAGCCCTTAACCTGAGGATCATCAGCCCATCCGCTTTTCCGAGCCGGAGTGAATGGTTGCGTATCCTTCCAGCAGTCTATCAAGTCGCTCATGATGAACTGATAAAGGTCATGGAGGACTTCCTGCTTTTCTTTGGAGGCATTAACATTTATCACAAAGTTAAACCCATACGCCGAAGGATACCGCTTGTTGGGATCAACTCCCGGCATCTGTACCGGTCGATAATATTCCTCTGCTGCCATTTTTTCGTTTTGCGACTTGACCGCGGCCGGTGGGATCTGGTGGGTGCTGAACATAGCGGTCTTTTCCTTCAGAAAATCCATCATAGGCAAGGGGGAGGTGGCGATCGTGTCTGCCGGGTCCTCTGCGCCATATTTCCGAATAATGGATGCACGGATCGTCATAGCTCTAACACCAGCTTGGCTATTTAGCGTACATTTCCCGTCCTTATCAAACCAGCTTCCTCCACATTGATGAAGGATGGGATTGAACTGAACCATGGTCCACATGGCTGCGTGCATAGCAAACTTGAAACCCTGTCGTTCAAACTTAGTCCCCTTCTTAATGGCGAGTTTTTTTGCGACCTCACCTAACTCTTCCCAAGTCTTCGGTTGATCTCTTACGGGGTCAAGCCCCGCTTCCTTAAAATGATTAGTGTTCAGGTAATTTATAAACCCATAGAAATATATGGGATACCCATAAACTTTACCCCCTTTTACCGCACTTGCGATAAAAGCCTTCGGATAATCGTCGATGAAGGCTTGCAGCGAGGAATAACCTAATTTTTTGACATCCATCGGAGCAATCATATTCCGGGTTAACCAAGTCGGCATGAGCCAAGTCCCGGTTGAAAATCCTTCCGGCGCTGTACCGGTTGCATAACCAACAGAAACTTTCTTCCCCAGGTCGGTAAATGTAAACCACTGGAAGTCGACCTGAACACCCTTATTTTTCTCCATGAACATTTTCACGCGTTTGTGGATCCAAGGACGTTGCTGCGGGTTTTCCCATGTCCATAAGGATAGTTTTACTGGGCCCTTGGGCTGAGCCGAAGCAACTTTTCCGAGCGACGATGCCGCGGCCAGGCCCAACCCTAAAGCTCCTACTCCCTTTAGGAAACCCCGCCGGGATATCATCTTTCCCCCTGTCCCAGAAAATTTCTTGTTTTTCTCCGAATTCCTCATCCTTCTTCCTCCTTTCTCATCTCCCTTCATAGGGGTGTTGTTCTGCATCGAATATCCCAAAATTTTATCTTGACAACTCATCAAATGATAAGTATACAAAGGCGGAAACATACAACCCGAAATCCAATTGATTCCCAATGTTATCTGCTCCTGCCACCGTTTACCGCCCCCGGAATTCGCGGGCAGGACGAAGTCGACGCCCCGGCGCGGATGCGCAGGCAGTAGCTCAGGCGCAGTCACGGCAGCGCCAAGCCGACCGTGAGCGTCTGGGTCCGGGTCTGATGGCCTCCCCCGCGATCGGGGGCCCAGGCGCCCGGGCCGGATCCACTACGCCCGCTTGAACTCCCCAGTCGCCCGATCGATCTCGGGAACGGGTTCGTCCAGGGCCGTTTAGCTCTTCTTGAACCCGGCGGTGGCGAGGTCGACCTGGGCCGCTGCTTCGTCGAGCGCCTGCTTGGGGTCGACGTTGGCCAGCAGGACCTTCTGCACCGCGCTGTGCATCGCGTCGGCCAGCTCGTTATAGACCGGCGAGCGCGGCAGGAACACCCCGGTGTCCTTCGACTGGATGATGGCGTCGATGTTCGAGGCGTTCTTGACATCGGGGTGATCGGTCCACCCGCTCTTCCGGGCCAGCGTGAACGGCGCGGTCGCCCGCCAGCAGTCCACCAGGTCGCTCATCATATACCGGTACATGTGATGGAGGACCTCCTGCTTTTCCTTGGGCGCATGGGCGTTGATAACCAGGTTGAAGCCGTAGCAGGTGGAATACCGCTTGTCGGCGGTGACGCCCGGCATCAGGTAGGCCTTGTAGTAGCCCTCGCTCTCCATCGCCGGGTTGATCGGCTTGATCGCCGCCGAGCCGAGCGGGACCGAGCTGAACATCGAACAGCGCTCCCGCAGCCAGTCCATCCACGGGATCGGTGGCGTCGCTAGCGAGTCGGCCGGGTCTTCGGCACCGTACTTCTTGGCGATCGACGCCCGGATCTGCATGGCCTTCACGCCGGCGGCGTTGTTGACCGTGCACTTGCCGCTCTTGTCGAACCACTGCCCGCCGACCTGGAGCAGGATCGGGTTGAACTGCACCATTGTCCACGTGGCGGCGTGCATTGCGAACTTGAACCCTTGGCGATCGAACTTGTCGCCCTTCTTGATTGTCAGACGCTTGGCGGCCTCGCCGAGCTCGTCCCAGGTCTTGGGCTCGTCCTTGACCGGGTCGATCCCGACCTCCTTGAACTGCTTAGTGTTGACGTAGTTCTGAAGCCCGTAGAACCACATCGGGTAGCCATACACCTTGCCCTCGTGGATCGAGCTCGCGAGAAAGGCGTCGGCGTGGTCCTTGCGGAAGGCGTTGAGCGAGGAGTAGCCGAGGAGGCCCACGTCGAGCGGCGCGATCAGCTTGCGGGCCAGCCACGTAGGCATTAGCCAGTCACCTGTGGCGAAGCCGTCGGGCGCGGTCCCGGTCGCGTACCCGACGCTTACCTTCTTGCCGAGGTCGCTGAACGTGAAGTACTGGAACTCCACAGAGATGTTCGGGAACTGCTGCATGTACTGCTGGATTCGCTTGTGCTGGTAGGGCCGCTGCTGCGGGTTCTCCCAGGTCCAGAACGCCAGTTTCATCGGCGCCTTGGGTTGAGCCGAAGCAACTTTCCCGAGCGACGATGCCGCGGCCAGGCCCAACCCTAAAGCTCCTACTCCCTTTAGGAAACCCCGCCGGGATACCATCTTTCCCCCTGTCCCAGAAAATTTCTTGTTTTTCTCCGAATTCTTCATCCTTCTTCCTCCTTTCTCATCTCCCTTCATAGGGGTGTTGTTCTGCATCGAATATCCCAAAAAATTATTGATGGTTTTGTTTTCTGCCGCTCTCGAGATTCTTTGTCATATTTCCCCAATTCACGCGCCCCTTTTCTGGCTTCTGTTAGTATTTTTTTTCTACTAACGCCTCCTTGGTCCGCTCAATACTCTTGAGAGAAGCGTCATACCTCTTCAGGGCTACACTTACGTAAAGTACATCCAGAATAGCGAGTTGAGCAATCCTTGAGGTCATGGCATCGCTCCGGAGGGCGGTTTCCCGGGCGGCAGTAAAAAGCTTGATATCGGCGACTTTGGTGATGGGGCTCTTCGTATGATGGGTGAGACAAATCGTCGTTGCTCCGCTTTGACGGGCAATCCGGAGAGCTTCCACCACATCTTTGCTGCTTCCCGAATGGGAGATCCCCAACGCTACATCCTGCTTTCTTAGTAAACTCGCTGAAATCGCCTGCATATGGGAATCAGAGTAGGAAACGGAACGGATATTAATGCGCAGAAATTTATGGGAGGAGTCGAGAGCAACCGCCGCTGAAGCGGCCATTCCATAGAAAACAAGCAAGTCGGCCTTACAGATCGCCTCCACGGCTTTCTCTAATTCTCGGTCATTAAGGATTTTTATCGTTTCCTGGAGGGCTAAAATGGTGGAATTAAATACTTTGTGTTTAACCGAAGCAATAGCATCTTTTGGGCCGATCTCTTCATAGATTTGCTGCGGACTGACGACCAACTCTCTGGCCAAGGCGATCTTGAGTTCGTAATACCCTTTATAGCCAATGGACTTGCAAAATCGTACGATCGATGATTCACTGGTTTCGCTTTTTTCCGCAAGCTCGGTGATCGAAAGACTGATGATCTCTTCAGGATTTTTGGAAATAACGTTGGCGATGCGCTGCTCAGCTTTTTGAAAGGTTGAGTAGGCCCCCCGAATTTTAATTAACGTGGAAGGTTCTGCATTCCTTTTGAATTGCTGAAAATGGCGGGGTGAAATATTTTTCATAAAAAAGCCTTATTCAAAATGAGGTTCAAGAAAACTTTAAAGGGCGATACTCCCTGGAGTAAACCCCAAAGCATCTGGCCAAAAGTTTCGATAAGTTCACGAAAGCTCTTAAAACATGAACTTTTATGACGTTGTTAAGGCTATGTAGGAATGTTATGAATACTTAGGTTTTTGAAGCACCGGTTTATTCGAATATTATAAAAATGAGCCTCTTGCAAAAGTGTTAGATAAGGCGAGATTGATTCGTCGTCCCTCCTTACAATGACTATAAATTAAGGGAAATCGTCATTGCGAGCGAAGCGCGGCAATCTGGTTTTTTGAGTTTTTCAAGAACCTCGAATGTAAAACGGCGCCGGTTAATTACTTATGTACCCCCTAAAAGTTAATTAATTATGTTTAGGAAATTTTTTCCTTCTAATTTTAAAATGAAGGAATTTTCCTTTTTTTAAAAATTTTATCGATTTATTTTTTATTGTCAAGCTTTTTTTCATTGCTCTCGCCATTTTTTTTAAATTAGGGCAATAAAATTCAAACCTGATGTCGTGCCGAGTAAATTACAAATAAATACAGTTATTTGTAATGAGCGCCCAGTGCGCTCGCAGGACTGAGCCGGCAAGGTAGTTGTTTTCAGAACCGGCTTATTTAAGCCTTGAAATTATCCGTTCAGCTAAACTCTAAGATAATATAAGAAAGAAATTATAGACCAGAGGGAGTCTTTGCCCAAGAAGTGAGCAAGGAATCCTTTTGTCCAAAAAAGAGAAGAAATCAATTGCCGGAGGAAAAAGAATGCTGATGAACCCTTTCTTGATGAACATTGATTTTAAGTCGGGTGACCTAAAGCCAAACGATCGAACTAATATTCGGAAGCTCAGCAATATGAAAGGGATGTTTCTTGATACGGAATCAGAACGTAGGATTTTAGAAAGCGGAGATCCGCTCATTTATTCTTTTAGCGAAAAAGTCCTGCCGGAAGAACCTGGGCACCTTCAGATTGCGATGACCTCGATAAACCCGGGGAAAGTAGGCCAAGAGTATTATATGACCAAAGGGCACTATCATAAACTTGCCCACACTTCCGAGGTTTATTTGGGCTTAGAAGGGAGAGGCTGCCTTTTGATGCAAACTGGGGATGGAATTTTCGCCTCGCTCGATATCCGCCCGGGAGTTTTGGCCTATATCCCCCCTTTCTGGGGACACCGGATGGTGAACACAGGCAATACACCTTTTATCTTTTTTGCTGTGTATCCAGGTGATGCCGGTCATAATTATGGCGATATTGAAAAGACCGGGTTTGCCAAGATTCTTGTTGAACGAAATGGGGAGACCTTCTTAGCCAACAACCCAAGGTGGAAAAAGGGGAGCTCATTCTAAATCCATGACTGTACCGGGCCGATAGGAGCCTTTGGCCAGGAAGTAACCTGGGTTCGATTCAACCATGAGTCGATTTCTCAGTCATCCCAAAAATTTTCGCATTTCTATTCCTGAAAAGCTTTAAAAAATCCTCTCGGAACCTTCGGTGGGTAAAGAACGAAGTTTGATCATCGCTGGGGAGGAAACGAAAACCCTGTTTGTAGCCGCAACCTTCAGGTTGCGCCATTTTCGCAGGCTAATCCCGCCGTTGGCGGGACTGCGGCTACCGTTTATGGTTTATAATTGTATTTTGGAATCGCTCTACTAGCTGGAACGCTGCCGGTCCACTCACGGAAGAGTTCCTTATTTTTCTTCTTCCTTTTCAAAGAAGGTATGTTTGATGGTGTAGCCGATAAAGTTATCCATTCGGGGAGGACTGACGATCTCCAAGGCATCTACATCCCCGAGGTATTCAACCCCATGCATGGTATTCGAAGGAACAATCCAGATATCTCCCGCTCTCAGGACTCGAGGCGACTCTCGGCCTGTGGTCACTCTGGCTTCCCCTTTCTGGAGCAGAATGATCTGCTCCGCTTCATGTCGATGCCGGGGAACGGTTCCTCCTCCCCGGACGACAATCTGAGTCAACATTATCCGCTCAGCTGACAAAATCCGGATCTGGATCCCCTCAGAATTCGGCCGTCCGGCGAGATAACTGACCGTTCTTTGTGGAAAATCTTCCCAACGATGATATGTTCCCATCTGTATGCCCCTTTCCTTTTGTTGGGTGTGGTTTTTCGAGAAATTTTAGTATGAGATAATTGGATTATTGCCGAACGAAATGGATCGCGCGACGAAAAAGCTATTTTTTCTTGGCAGCTAAATACAAGGCGGCATCCAGGCCCATGAAATAAACCTGGATTCCCAGGCCCATGATGACGCCTTGGGCTGCCGGGGCAATTACCGAATGGATTCCCCGTTCATAATGATTGGAAAGGTGAACTTCCACGTAAGGCATCTTAACCCCTTTGATCGTGTCCCGGATGGAATAGGCGGCGTAAGTGAACCCTCCCGGGTTCATCACCAAAACGTCCACTTTGTCATGGTAGGCTTTGATGATGCGATCAATGCACTCTCCCTCGGAGTTTGTGTAGAAGATATCCAGATCAAATCCTTTGGCTTTCGCGTAACCGTTCATCATCTTATCCAGCTCGGCGGCTGTGGTCGTCCCGTAGATCTCCGGCTGGCGAATCCCTAACAGATTCATGTTGCTTCCCTGTATCATCAGAATTTTGGGCATTGCCGTCTCCTTTCTTTGAAAAGCCTGAATTGATTTTTTACCAGCCGATCTTCGTTTTGTCAATTATTTTTCGCGCCGCCAGGCCCCTATCTTTCCCAAACGCAATTCCCTTCGCCGTAGATGAGCATGCGGTAGGTCTTCTCAATGCGGTCCCAGTTTTCTTCCCGGTCTAAGGACCAGTAGCGGCCGATGACCGAGGCCACCCGGCCCACGCCGAGCTTTTCCATTTCCTTTTCGACCAGATCGATGTAGTTAGCTCCGCTCTCTTTGCGTTCACCCCGCCGCCCCAGCATGGCATGCAGAAAGAGTCTTTCCACCCCTTCCTGTTTGGCCAATTTTAATAAGGCCTGCAGGTGGGTTACAGATCCATGGGAGCTGAAAAAAGAAACTATCCCTAAGAGATGGAGGTTCTTCCCCTCTGCTTTGGCCCCCCTCATGGCCCAAAGGAAGGCTTCATTTCCAAAGAAAAATCCATCCTGGATGGCCTGGTCAACGCGCAGGCGGTCGGAATAGATTTTCCGCCCGGCGCCGATGTGCAGGTGTCCGGCTTCTGAATTGCCCACGGTTCCTTCCGGAAGGCCCACCGCTTCTCCGGAAGCCTTTAGCGTGGTAAAAGGATATCTCGCCTGCAGATCATTCATCACAGGGGTATAGGCGCTGGCGATCAAATTCCCCTGCTTATCCGGGCGAAATCCCCAGCCATCAAGAAGGAGGACGAGAACTCTGTTTTTCTTTCTCAGCGGCCGGTGTCTCAGAAGGCTCCGTCCGGTCATGGCCGCAGGTTGGGGCAAACCAAGGATTTGCAGGATAGTCGGCGCCAAATCTGATAGCTCTCCATCCTCTCTGATCTTCCAGGAAAAGCGTTCATCCTCATCCGGATCGACAAGGATGAAGGGAACAGGACTGTTGGTATGGCCAGTATCGATTGTTCCGTCTGGATAATGCCACTTTTCCACTGTTCCATGGTCGGCGGTAATAATGGCGATCACTCCGGCTTTGCGGGCAGCCTCAAGGCAGCGCTCCAGGTTGGTATCCACGGCTTCCACGGCCTTTTTAATGGCGCCTTCATTCTCGAAATGTCCGACCACGTCAATATTGGCAAAATTGGCGAATAAAAAATCGACTTCCCGATCTTCCAATTTCTGGATGACTGCCTCGGCCACCCCGGCCGCATTCAATTCGGGCTTCTGGTCCAGATAAGGAACATCCCTGGGGGTGGGCACAACGATTCTTGCTTCGCCGGGGAAGGGCTCGCGGATTTTGCCGTTGAGAAAATAGCTTACGTGGATGGCTTTTTCCGATTCGCAAATTTTGACCTGGCGCAATCCGTGCCGGCTCAGGGTTTCGCTCAAAGTATCGTGAATTTCTTCTTCGGGGGAGAAAGCGATCTTTACATTAAGACTCTTATGGTAAGGAATCATGGTTACCATATTCAGTCGCAGATTTCGTTCCACCAGAAAATGGGTGAAGTCCTTATCCAAGAGGCTCTGGCAAAGTTCCACTTCCCGCTCTCCCCGGAGGTTGTAGAAGATGACATAATCCCCGTCCCGGAACCGGCCGATGGGTTGGCCGTCCCGGCCCACCAGAACCCTCGGTTCCAGAGTTTCATCATCATTTTCTCCGGCCTGGTAGGCGGCCCGAACCGCCTCGGCCATGGCAAATTTATCATGCTTTTTTAGCAAATTTCCCCCTCGCCAGAATCCCTTTTTGCTTTATATTCTCCCATGAATCTTGGCTTGTCAACTGTAGAGTAATCTGGCCACCCTCCCCAGTTTTTAGTTAGGGCCCGGGGGCGCTTCGCCCTGTACGCCATGCACTAAAGAACTTAGCGCGGAAGAATGACGGCGGCAGGCTTGTGACCCAAATCTTCGGAGATTTTAGCCTGGACTCCGAACCGGACTCGCCGACCCCCATGACACCTTCCACTAATCTGAAAGGTCTTCCGGATCAAAAAGGAAGGATTTTGCACCGGGTGAAAAGAATGAGGAAAAAAGTGAATTTCTCTTCCACTTTTTCGGCGGGAATTGGAAACGACTTTTTAAAAGATCATTATAATTCATTACTTAAAAATTTCAGAGATATGGCTTGTTCTTTGCTCTTTTATATGACTCTTATATCAACCGGGGGTGAAGCTTTGAACAAACGGAAAAGAACTTGCGTGATTGAGATATCTTTGCTCAAGACAGGTCTTAGGCATTTTGCAACTACAACAATTGTGAAGAAAACGGCGTATCTATTGGGTGTCTCCTTGTTCCTGGCCTTTTTCGGGAAGCCGACCTTGGCCAGGGGCGAAGAACAATCTCTGACTTATGTTTCCGTCCTTAAGTTTTCCGCCGGTTTGGTTACATCCATGTTAATTCATGAAGGGGCTCACGCCCTTGTTGCCGGAGTGACGGATATTCACATGAGCTGGAAGGTGGGAACCTATAATCAGCCCATCGGATTTACTGAAAATGCCGGAAGTGATGCCAAAGGGGTGGCCCTATATTCGTCCGGTTTGATATCCCAGGCTGCTGCCTCAGAGGTCATTCTGCAAACGAAAAAAGTAGACAAAAATGACGCTTACGTGCGTGGCTTGATGGCTTGGAATATCATAAATCCCATTTTATATTCTCTGGACTACTGGATTTTCCACATTTCCAACCAAAAAAACGGAAATCGGTATCAGGGAGATATCACGGGTATCGAGCATTACTCCAATAAAACAACGGCTGACGTATATGCGATTTCCATGACTGCGATTGCTCTATACCAGGGATATCGATATCTTAAGACGCAATCTTGGGCCCCTGATTGGTTAAGGGCCGAAGAAAATAAACTGCTCGTTGCCCCCCTGCCTTCCGGAGGATTCATGGCCACCTATAAATTTTCTTTTTAGGGCTTATTTAGCGCAGAGCGCGGTAGAGCCGCAACCAAAAATTATTCACCGCAGAGATCGCAGAGATATAAAGAAAGATCTTAAAAAAGAAATTTCAGGAAACAGATAACCACAGATAAAATTAAAATGTGCTTAATAGAGACTGTTACGATAAAAACAAATTTCCTTTTAATTTCCATAAAATGATCCAGATTTTTGATGAGCACGATAAATTACTCTAATCTAAATCCAAAAATTTATGGGCAAAAACCATAACACATTGGAAATTGACGGTTCTTTTCCCTGAAATTATTTTTTAGGACTTAATTTTGATGATCTCGTAAAAAGTCGCGAAATGGTCATTGCGAGTCACGCCTTGGGCGTGACGAAGCAATCTCGTTTTTATAAGTCCTTGAAAGTACGGGATTGCTTCGTCTTCCCGTCAATGCGGAACTCCTCGCAATGACAGGGACAGGACTTTTTACGAATCCATCAATTTTCGTTCTTTATCGTAACAGCCTCTATTCGAGGCCTCCTTTGCCGTCTTTACTTGGGGGACAACCGCCCATGGCTGGTGGGGTTCAGCGGCGGCAAGGACAGCACGATGCTTGCATCCCTGATTTTTGACGCCGTCCTCCATCGCCACCCCGACCTGCCGCGCGTCTCTGTGTCCAACCCCATCGAGTTCCTCACCACCGAAGAAGTTAGGAAAATTTCTTCAATTCTCTTGACAGACCCTTTTAAAATCTGCATAATGCAAATATACATATTAGAGGTGGATTATGAAAGCATCGATTGTAGACCTGCGTTATCGGATGAACGAGATTCTTAAGGCCATCGATCGTAATGAGGAGGTGACCATCCTGTATCACGGCAAAGTGAAAGGGGTTATTAAACCTAAAATCTCTGGGAGCTCCAGACGGATATCCGATCACCCCTTCTTCAACATGGTCCCATCAAAGAGGAAGGTACAGGAGGTGATTGCTGATCTCAGAGGAGATCGATACCGTGCTCTTTGATACCGACGTCCTCATTTGGATCCAAAGAGGTAACCCTCGGGCGGCAGCGTTGGTCGAAAAGGAAGCAGAGCGGTGTATTTCCGTGCTGACCTACATGGAGCTGCTCCAGGGGGCGAGAGAAAAACGACAACACGAATACACCCTGGACTTCTTGCATGAATTCAGTTTTCAGATTCTTCCCTTGAGTGAAAATATTGGCCACAGGGCGGCCATATATATTGAGGAATATTCTCTCTCTCATGGGCTCCGGGCCGGCGACGCTATAATCGCAGCCACCGCTACCGAAATTGGACTCGCCCTCTGCACGACTAATGTTAGGCACTACAGACCCATTAAGGAGCTGAAACTAAGGGCTTTCAAACCCTAACTTTTTTAAGATCTCCGTTATAAGCGCTTAGCGCCTATCTCCGTGTGCTCTGTGACCTCTGTGGCAGGATAATATGATTCGTGTCGGACCGGCCGGCTGGTCATATGAAGATTGGGAAGGAATCGTTTATCCCCCTAAAAAGGGATCTAAGTTCGATCCCCTCGCCTATCTGGCCGAATTCTTCGATGTCATCGAGCTAAACAACACCTTTTACCGCCCTCCCACTCCCCAGATGACTAATAGCTGGGTCAAGCGCGTTCACTCCAACCCTCGCTTCAAATTCACGGCCAAGCTTTTCCGCAACTTTACCCATGAGCGCCAGTCCTTAACCTTGGCGGATGAAAAGACATTCAAAAGCAGCCTGGAATCTCTGGTAGAAAATCAACGCCTGGGGGCTTTGCTTCTGCAGTTCCCTTACTCTTTCCACAACACCGAAGAAAACCAGGGATATTTGAAAAAGCTTTCGGAAAAGTTCAGGGAATACCCTCTGGTGCTGGAAGTCCGCCATGCCTCCTGGGATCGAGGTTCAGCTTACCAATTCCTGCGGGAAATCCAGGTGGGGTTCTGCAATGTAGATCAACCCCAGGTCTCTTACTCCATCGGCCCGACCAAAAAAGTGACCGGCAGAATCGGCTATTTGCGTCTGCACGGAAGGAATGTTAAGGAGTGGTTCCGGGAAGGAGCGGGACGGGATGCTCGTTACGACTACCTGTACAATGAATTTGAACTTTTCGAACTGACCGAAAGAATACGCCAGATAGCTAAAGATGCCGAAGAAATGTACGTTATCACCAACAACCACTACCGTGGCAAAGCCATCTGTAACGCTCTGGAGATCAAAGTCAAGCTGAAGGAAAAGGGGGTGAAGATCCCGGAAATCATGCTGGAGCATTACCCGCAGCTAAAGGAACTTCAGGAAGAGAAAGAGTAAAGCCCTCTCCATTCCTCTTTTAAGACATTTCAAGCGACGATCAGAAACCCCATTTTGGTTTAACCTTCTTAAGTATTTCAGAGGCTTTCTCCAGATCTTTTCCGGGCTTCGCTTTAATACTAATCCTGACTTCAACCTGAGGATCACAGCCGGCTAACGCCTTGGTAATGTGGGAGATTTCCTCCGCCAACGTTTGAACTTCGGCGGCATTTAAGGTGACCGTGTTGGTCATTTTACGGCCGGATACCGGCGCCGGTGGCGGTGGGGTGAGGGGCTCCTTTTTAATTTGAACTCCAACTTTTCCATCATGAGCTAAAGAACCGATTGGCCCCGATCCGGACATACGGTGGATAAATCCTTGGCCAATGGCTGCATTCAAGCCATCCAGGAAAATTTTTTCAGGCCATGGTTTCCCGCGCGCGGCTTTTAATCTGGCATGGAGCATCTCCACCTTTGTTTTCGGTTCCTCTTCAATCGACCAGGCCCCAGGTAAAGCGCTGGGAAGAAAATCAATTGCCGATAGCGCTTGAGGAGGACGAAACAATACGGCATCGGGATCGAGTTGAATTGCGCTGGGTGTGGTTTGAAACACGCTGTCATTCCCCAGAACAAGCCAAATAGATCCATTGGCTACCGCTTTACTTACCGCCTGATGCACCTGCCTGTAATCCACCCTGGGAATAGGTCGTTTTTCTGGGGGATAATCCGGATGCGATTTTTCTTCATACGTATGCTTGCCATCAAACCATGAGCATAAAGTGGCAAGTTTTATACCGGTGTCCTCAGCAGGCCACAGTCCCGGCAGCGAATCCGGAGATATGGCCAAGGGGCTCAAGGAATTCAGCGTCGCTTTTTCCGGCAGCCAGGCTTCGCCCTGTTTGACCCAGTCGGCCATATCGATATCGCTCTTCCAATACCATTGTTGGGAACCGTCGGGTCTCTTACAACATAAAGCCAGGACCCCCCTTTTCACGGCATCTTCAATAGTCCTGACAACCGTTCCCTGGCTCAGAAGTTTAGGAAGTCGAGGTTCCTGGCCGAAGGCCTGATATAAGTCGCGAACTTCAACATCAGGGGCACCGGGAGGCCATACAGGATAGAGTCCATTAGGCATAATGGCTTGCGCATCGATTTTTTCCTTGAACAACCGCAATTCTTTTTCCAAAAGCAAGGTCGCAAAAAGAGATTGCGCCCCCATGGTGATTTTTCGGGCTTGGGCTGTCCCGTCTTTGTGCAGATAAATGACAAGTTCATAGGCATTCTTTACGGAAGTCTGGGCCTGTTGAAGGGATTCTCTCTCCCGTTTTTTTACCGTCGCCTGTTGGAAAGAGTCCATCTCCCTATATGGGGAGGATACCCGGATTTCCCCCCAGGCCATCCATTCGGCAATATGTTGCTCGGCCTGGTGCAAACCGGGAATGCTCGGCGTTGCAATGAGCAAAATATTTTGATAGGTGCGTGTGTCCACAGGAGATGAATGAGTGCGCAAGAATTCTGCAGCCTTGGGATTCGGCGGATCGCCCGCGCTTCCCGCATAGTCGGCTCCCAGAACCACTAAGCGGAATTGACCGTCATCTTCAACATCCGCAGGTGAAGGGGGCAGCTTGTGCACGATAACCCCTTCTTCAATGCCCTCGTATAAAGGTGGGCATTTTTTTGCCGACAATTCATCGAATTTGCTCCTGGCGTGTTTCATGGCCTGCCTTTTATAGGAATCGTGCAACTGGTTAAGGTTTGGCTTAGGCCCAAGCCGCCAGAACTTGGGAACGTCGGTTCCTGCCTCGGTGGCCTCGCATTCTTCCAGATACCAGGATACCTTTGCCCAGGTTTTTAAACCATTATTGAGCACAGCGGGCATGTCGCAGGTCGCTCCTAACAACCAGCGCAGGTCGCTCAATTCCGCTTGCTCCCCAATCGGCTGGGAATAAATAAAGGAACCGATGCAAGCAGCTTCGATTTCCCGGCCGGTTAAAGTGGCTGCTTCCGCCTTTTGGGCTTCGAGAGCGCGGGGAAGCTCGGTTTTTAAATTCGCCGGCCATTGGGGATTCCTCGCCCGGTCCGAGTCCTTGGCATTCTCCGCAAGTTTTTGGAGGGCCTCGCTCAATCCATCCTGCGCAGGTGCGGGTAAAAAAACCTGCGGGCCTATTAATGGGGAATCATCCCATGTCTCGGCATCCCGCAAGGCCATGGCAAAGGTCTGAAGAACGCCTCGGGTCCTCTGGAACTGATCCAGGTCTGTCCATTTCCCAAAGAACCGGTCCAAAAGATCAGGGTGGAAGGGATAGGATTTTTTCAGCCGCTCTTCCGCGTCCGGCATCTTCGCTCGAATCCTATCTACCGATTCCAAGCGATGCCAAAAGGCCAGGATATGCTTATGCCGCTCGGTTTCACTCTCAGGATATTTTTCAAAGAGCCGGCGGCGGAGCAATTCGCCCAGGTCGTCCTTTTCCACGGGAGACTGAATGGATGCCTGCCGGTTCAAGCCGCTGTTGCAGGCCGTGAGGATAGCTTTGCCGACTTCATCGTTTCTGGCCGGTTCCGTCGCCAGCAAGGAGACGACCAGACAGGAACGCCGGGAAGACTCCACAGCCTGGGCCAGCTTCTGGAAAAAGTTCTTCAATCGGTCATACCAGACCGGGCCCCGGTCCTTTCGTTCCCCGGCAGGATCAGGAGAAGCCGCATCATGCGCCCACATCAGGAATTCATCGATCAGGATCAACGCCCCATGCCCCGACATCTCGACCGCATTCAGGATTTTTGTCCATAGGGTGTCTGCCGGCGGAGTGTCAAAATCCGGCTGGCTCTCATCGCGCTGCAGAATATCCAGCCCTTTCTGGCCAAGGAGCTGCCAGGCAATCAAATTCCAGGGCATGTGGAATTGGCGGATCTCGCCTGTGGGGGATTTCACATCTCCGCCCACCTTCCAATCCACCTTGTCGAAAGAAACGGCGGCCACTCTGGCTATAGGTGGATTTTTGATCTGGGCATCGTTCAGAATCATACCCACGGATGTCTGCTTCTTGGGCAGTTTTTCCTCCAGGGTCGTAAGGTAATACAGGGCAGTCAAAGTATGGGTTTTGCCGCCGCCAAAGGTTTGGGCGATATTTATGATAGGCTCCCCGCCCCCGGCGTCAGCCAGCCTGCGGAGGACAACCTTGCATAGCTGCCTCAGATTCTGCGTAGCGTAAGTGGTGGCAAAGAATTGTTCCGGATCGCAATAATAAGGTTTCGCCCCCGTTCCTCCATTTATGACCTTTTGTAGGTCAATGGCGAAATCGCTGGAAGTATGCTTTCGTTCCCGGATTTCCGGCCTGAGGGTGCAGGTCTTTTTCCATGGCAGAATCACAGATGTTTTGCTCATGAAAGCTCCTTTCCCCTCTTGGAAAAGGGGGGCGGGGGGGATTTTTGAAGATTACTTTTCCTTCCCGTATTCGAAAAGCGGCGTATCCCGGACCACATTCTCCGCAATCACTGTTCGGTGATTCATTTTAAGCTGCGTCGCCAGCGCTTCTACCAGACGCCTCTCCGTATCCCTTTCATCCCGCACGGCCAACTCGCGTACTGCCTGGAGCAGAGGGCCGAAAGCTCGTTCGCTGGACAACCCCCAGGCGTCAAATGCCTGCTGAACTTCACCTGTGCGGTTTTGATTAAAAAGCAGCATCAGGCGATGTAGACGATCGATCAAAGGAGCAGGATTCCCCCCGCGGGTTTCACCAAGACGGTCATCTTTCACCCGTTCGGCCCAATCCAGAAGACGGTATTCGTTGCCTTTTGTTTCGCCCCCACTCTCCTCTTCCATTTCGGAATCTTCCTTGGTGGGCCGCCCCCTTTTGGATTTGCCGCCTTGTTCGATGATGTTCCACACTAATTTTAATTCCGTCTCGTTCTTGCCGCAGGCGTTCGCATAAAGGATGCAGGCCCCGGCAGGCGCAGGTTCAAGGCCGAAATAGGCGCGGTGCAAAAGATAATATTGCGTTACGGGATCAAGTTCGATCGCCTCGCCCCGCCCTTGTGTTTCCCGCTGCACATCCCGGAAACCCGGAAGTTCGCCAAGGGAAAATTGCAGCACGAGCTTGCGAACTTCTTTCAAAAATTCAGGGACGGTCATCACCCCACCCTCTTGCTTTTTCACGAAAGGATGGGCGCTGTAAGCCTCCAATGCCGGGCCTAATGCCGCCCAGATGAAGTCCGGCCCCCGAATGCCAAGGTCAAAATAATATTGCAGGATATTCCGACCCCCAAGAACTTCCCTGGGGTCGAAAAGGATTTGCTTCATCCGGGCAAGGACATTAGCATCCCATCCTGCCGCCGCTGTGCTCAGCCGCTTGCGACAGACGATCCAGACAGATGTGGAAAGAGCTGCCGCTGCGACATTGCGAACGCGATTGGGCATCTCGGTTTGGATCGGCCAGCTTGCCGTTACGGTCGCCCCACCGCGGATCAAGGCCCCGATAAGGGTTTCCCAAGCATCAACCTCTTTATTGGCAAAAACAATTACAATTCGCCCCTCAGCACTCAACCCTTCGCACATCTTTTGAAAAGCTCTGG
The DNA here is from genome assembly GCA_016875165.1 of Deltaproteobacteria bacterium. GTDB lineage: Bacteria > Desulfobacterota > SM23-61 > SM23-61 > SM23-61 > JAHJQK01. The sequence continues at coordinate 61,504 of VGSF01000009.1, read as the reverse complement.
CCATCCCATCTTCATATGACTTCTTTGAAGCCCCTTTATCACCGCCGAACCTTGATTCATCATCAATCAGCTCGCCATCCTTTTGTTCATGACTCCATTTCGGCGACAAAGGCCATTGAAAAACATCATCCATTTGCTGACTGAAACCGTATTGGTTTCGGCGAAGCCAGATGTAGAAAAAATCCATTAAATCTGAATAAGGAATTGCATCATAGTAAGGGGGATCAGTAACGACAAAATCTATGCCTTTATCATCTATTGAAATGGCCGATTCCTTTTTGACGGATAATAAGGGACTGTTTGTATTGCCCATTTTTGAAGCATGCGCCACGAATTGGGCAACCAACTCAATCTGCCCTGGATACCCTCCGGAGGTTTCAACGGTTGTCACGCTTTCGGCAAAATCCCAGGTAATCGGAAGAGCAAATCGGCCAAATGTATTTCTTATCTTGTTCCAATCAACAGTCCATGTACAGATCGTACTGCCGCGGTCTGCAACCCGATCAAGAATCATCGAAAGATAAGCCCCAATAACTTCGGCTACCTTTTCATCTTTGCGCGTGATTTCATGAACGGCCTTGCGGGTATGTTTAACAAAAGTTCCCAACGCCAAAAGCTGCCGCGATGTAAAAATATCTCTCCATTTTTTAAAGCCGTAGAGAGGAATACGGAAACCCAACGTGCCAACCGGCGGCAAAGGTTCGTCAGGTATTCCAAAGGGAATATCGGAAAACACATCCTCCATGTCTTCAATCTCAACCTGCGCAGCCTTACTTTCCTCTTCGATTGGCAAACGATAACGTTTGAAGGTTTTCTTGCCATCCGGCGCAGTGGCTTCAACGACAACCGCCGTCATCTGGTTTCCCAAAAGTCCTTGCTGTCCTTGGCGTCGCAAATCATCCATGGTTAAGGCAATCAATTTCGGTCTGCCGCTGCACGGGCTCCACACTCCAGCCCGGTTCATCGTGCCCGCGTTCAGAAAGTCGCTTAATTTATCGGCTTTGATTTCCCACTTTTTCAGAAATGGATAATCATCAATTATCTTCTGGGGCTTGGTAAGATCGGCGTCATGTAATAATTTGAAAGTGACCACGGAGCCATCCTCCTTGGGAACCGGCAGCAGCGCAATTCTTTTCCCCTTCTTTTTGCATAGCCAAAAAGTCTTGAGCAGAGGAATTTTCCCAGCCGTAATTTTGTCGCGGGCAGTCCGCGCCCAGAGATAAGCCACTGTCGGTTCGCCGTCTATAATGGGATATCGGGCAGCGAGATCGGCCCTTGCTCTCTCCAGAACCCATCGTCCCCATGCCCGAACATGCCAGGCCAAATCTGCGTCGGGAAGGTTAAGCAATTGGAGTTGCTGTGGATCGGTAGAATGCGGTTTCCTTTTTCCTCTTCGCTTCTTAATTTTTCCCGACAGAAAATCCTCGATGAAATCCGGCCAGTCCCTGACAAAATCTGGCAAAGGCCATTTCTTGCCTGCAAATTGTTGGGGGTAATCAAGAGTACATTTTAAAATAAGCCAGGCCACCGGGTTGATATCAGAAGCGATAACATCGCAGCCAAGGCGCATGGCCTCCAGTGGAATTGCACCCCCACCGGCAAATGGATCCAGAACCTTCGGCGCCTTATCGCCGTAGTATTTCCGGATCAATTTGCGAAATTCATCCATTGCCGGATCATTCTCCTGCCCCCAAGCCAACACGCCCCTTTCGAGCGTCTCCTTTTCTTCAGTTACGGTAGCGCCTTCTTCATTTACGGTTTTCACCTTTTTGAAAACGACTCTTCCGCCGATCTTTTCCAGCAATGCTTGCCGTTTAACAGGATCGCCCGGATCGGGAAGCAATGTGGCCAAAAGCGCCGCCCGGCACGCCGCCAAAGGCCGCCTCGCCGGCCAAATATGAAGCGTAGAAATATGCCCATGCCGCACATTCTTCTCATGCACACTGGCCAGTGAGGCTTGCTTAAGAGGAAAGGCAACTTCGATAAGACGGGGGAAATCTGATGAAGACGCGGAGACGCGTAGACATGGAGACGCGTTGAACGGTTTAGTCATGATTTCGTTCCATTTACCTTGGTTGAACGGCGTATGGTCCATTGATGGGGGTTCGAAATCATTGAAACGAGCATTGCCATGGTCTCTTCGCATGAATTATCGACCCTCAAAGCTGCTTCCGGTTCAATATACCCACAGCGCCTTGCTATTTCAATATGCGTTTGCGTTTCGGCAGACTCGCCCTCTGCATCATTAAGCTTGCTTACAAATGCCGCCGGATACCGTCTTTTACGCCATGCTTCGGCAATATTTGCCGGCACGGATCTCGAAGAACGCCGAATTTGATCCGTCAGTGAATACCTTTCTTCTGGTGGAAACTTTTTGGTGATTTCAAATATTTCCATAGCAAGGTCCATTGCCTTATTCCAAACCTTCAGTTCCTTAAATGATCTGATATTTTCCATATCAAAATCTCCGCGTCTCCGCGTCTCCGCGTCCCCGTGTCTCCGCGTCTTAATTCTCACCTCTCAACAGCCTACTGTAAATTCGCAGTCTTTCTTCGAGCAGTCTCTTGTCTGGCAACTTCATCAAATATTCAGAGACCTGCATTTTATGCGGTCCATGGCGTAGCAGCAACTCGACATGCTGCCGTTTTTTGGAGCTGCATAAAACTAAACCGATAGGTTCATTTTCGCCCTCGCGCCATTCGTGCTCTTTCAGCCAGGCAAGATAAAGGTCCATCTGGCCCTTGTCGGCTGCGGTGAAGGTACCCAGTTTCAGGTCAATGGCCACTAAACAACTTAATCCACGGTGGAAAAAGAGAAGATCAAGAAAATAATCCACGTCATCAATCCGCATCGCGTACTGGCGGCCAATGAAGCAGAAATCACTGCCCAGCTCTGTCAGGAACTGTTCGAGGTTATGGATAATCGCAGCTTCGAGATCTTTCTCCGAATAAGCGCCTTTCAAGCCGAGGAAGTCAAGAAGGTAGGGATCCTTGAAAATGTCCTCGTATCGGACTACCTCTTTCGGACTTTTTCGTCTTTCGAGACTGGCAAGCTTGCGGGTATCGCGGGAGAGGGCTACTCGTTCGAAAAGGGCGCCATCAATCTGGCGGTGGAGTTCGCGGACAGACCATCGCTGGGAGGCGGATTGTTCAAAATAAAATTTGCGTTTGAGGGGATCACTTTGACCAAGAAGAAGGCGATAATGGGACCAGCCAATGCGGAAATGCTTATCAAAGTCGATTCGAAGACGCTCAGAGGATTCTCCAGACAGTGTCTGGAGAATCTTGTCTTTCTCAAATTGATTAGACGCTGTCTGACGAATTCGCTGCACACGTGATTCTGCAGCCGGTGGCTGCACATTTCCAGATCCTAAGGCCTTCCCGCTTAGAGGTCGGAGAATTACCTCGTCCCTGAATTCTCCAGACACTGTCTGGAGAATCTCAAAGGCGCCAAAGAATCTTTTCATATCCCACAGATTCTTCGCTGAGTAACCTGATCCATATTCCTTCCCCAATTCCTTAGCCAATTCTTCTATGAGCTGCTCCCCATACTCGGCCCTTCTTTCGTTCGCCTGAATATCCTGGGTGATAATTCGCCCGATATTCCAATAAAGATTGACCAGAAACAGGTTGGCCGTATAGGCTACATGATCACGGGACTGTTCGATCATGGACCGAATTTCCGGCAGGATTGCAGGAAAAGCTCCTCCTTTAACCAGCTTTGTTTGCTTCCCCATTTTTTCTCCTTTATCCTTTTGCCTTGCGCCTTAATCTTTTTTCTTTAATCCTGTTCTGCCTCCCGAATCACCTCTCCAATATTAATCGTGAAACTCTGCCGGCTTTTCACCGCCAATTTAAAGGCCGGGTCCTGTACACGATAAAGTCTGGGATTTGTAGCGCAATCGACGGCCACATAAAGCCAATAGCGGTCCCGCACATTTACGGCTGTTGGCCATTCATTCTCGGTTAGCTGAACCGGCCCGCGCCCGGCCCGGCCCTTTACTTCAATCACCACCTTTTCGCCGTTTGCCCGGTGACTCTCCAGATCATATCCTCTGGCAAGGTGGGGCGAGGAAACATCAAATACTCGGGCTTTATAGCGATCCACTTCAAAATTACGGGCGATGCGCATGGCCATTGCTTCGATATTTTTGTCGTAAGTCTCCTGGGCTACGGGGCTCGGATCCGGAATGATCAAGGCAATAGCAAGCCGCTCCATTTTGATGATTTCAAGAAGATCCGACCTTCTCTGCTCATATAAAAGGATTTCCGCTTTCTCCTCCTCAAGCTGAGCCTGCTCTTTTTTCACCTTTTCAAGCTCTTCAGCCCCAGTCGCCTCACCCACCCGTACCCGTCGGGATAGCTCGCTTCTCTTCTCGGCCAATTCGCCGCTGCGAAAATCAAGACCGCGCATGATATCGTCCATGCGGGATTGCGTTTCTGCTTGAAGAGCTGTCCGCATCTGCTGCAAATAGCTGGATTCGGCCACCATGCGAGCATAAACATCCGCCTTAACTGCTTGATCTTCCGGGTTGAGCAAGAGATTCCCTGCTTTCCAAATCAGAGAACGTGGAGCCGCCAGGAGCGCCAGCAAATGATTGGGGGGGCAGAGGTTTAAATCCCCTGTTTCATCCCATTTTAAGCCGATTAATTTCCGGTCCAAAAGTTTATAAATACCGCCGTTCGCTCCCGATTTTATAACCCGGGAGGGCTCTCCAATCTGGCAGAGATAAACCGCGGCGTAATACGGCTTTTCTGCCGCAGGGTCACAGAATACCGCCCCTTTTGTTACATCTTCCTGAAATCGGCGGATCGTCTCCTGACAAAAGGCGTCAAAAATTAATTCGCCGGGCCTTAAAAAGGCGCACTGACCGGTATTCACATCGGGTAAATCCGGTTCTCGACGGACAGTCAGGCATTCGGGCAGGCCCTCCGGAAAACGATCAGCCAGCAGGCGCAGCCAATTCCCATCATTTCCCATCACGGAAAAGCGGGCCGTCTCGCTTAAGTCTCCCTCCAATTGAATTCCCAACCGGGGAGCCGCTTTTTCCAGAAAATTCTGAATAAACGCCGGAAGCAGGCAATTAAACCTTTCGGCATCGACCTCATTGTTGAGCTCCCCCAGGCGGCGGCCGACATCCCCATACGTTGATGCCGTTTTTCTCTGCTCCTCAATCGTAGCCCGCAATTTTTGGGTGGCAAAGATGGATTCCAGTTTTTTTTGGGCGGTATAGGGGGGCGTTTCAAATAACGCTTCGCGCAACAGATCCCGCAGCGAAACTTCCTGGAGCTGCTGGCCGATTACATCAAAAACTTTGTCGCTGCACAATTCTTTTCTCGCTTCATCCAGCTTGGAAAGAAGGGTGGCCAGCACATCTCCTTCCCGCGTCTTTTCAGCGACCAGGTTAAAGATTCTCACTTCGCTATGTTTCTGGCCGAAACGGTGCAGCCGCCCCATCCTTTGTTCCAGTCGGGCCGGGTTCCAGGGGATATCGAAGTTCACCATGAGCCAGGCGAATTGCAGGTTTATACCTTCCCCTGCGGCATCTGTGGCGAGCATGATGCGGGCACTGCGGTCATCCATTTTCTTGCCGCTCTCCAATGGGCGAAGTTCGGGGGGCATAAAGAATAACCGCTCTTGTTCCCGCTCTTCAACATCCATGCCTCCATGGATCGAAGCAATCTGGCCGGTATACCCCAGTGCTTCAAACCTCTGGCGCAAATAATTTAGGGTGTCCCGGTGCTCGGTGAAGATTAATATTTTTTCGTTCTGAAATTCGGCTGATTCTATCAGCTCCCTCAACTTGATAAACTTCGTTTCCTGGAGCGTGGCGCGAACATTTTCTCCAAGCTCAATGATCCGCTCCAAGGATTCCAATTCCTTCTCGCGTTGCTGGTTTGTGGCCGGCTTTTTCAAATTGAGTGCTTGATCTTCAAAACTTTCGTCGCTTTCCCGGCCGTCCTCCGAAGGTTCGCCTTCATCCGCAGTGCTACTATCAAAATGTTCTATGATTTTTTCAAGAGGAAGGGAATCGGCCGGAGATGAAGGAAGATCGTTCTCTATGATTCGTGACCGTATCCGCTTGAGCGACTCCAGCATGGCGTAAGTGGAACTGGCGAGACGACGCTGCAAAACTGCAACGACCATGGCCGCTGCATTTTTATTGTGGGTCATGCTGGTTTCGTAGCTCCAGCGCAAATAGGCTGAAGCTTCCTCATAAAAATTTTGTTCCCCTGGGCTCAATTCAAAAGATATCGTTTGACAAAGACGAGGCATGTAGATGGGTTGTCCTTTATAATCCACCATCTCCTCTTTTAAACGACGCAAAAAATATTTCGAGCGCTTTTCTGCTTCCAGGGATGGAAGGGCATCAAGAGTGGTGAATACATTGGGGTCCAGCAGGCGCCAAAGAGCAAAGTATGGGAAAGGCTTGCCCATGTGCGGGGTGGCCGTCAGCAGAAGCATATGGTTGGTGCGAGGGCCAAGGGCTTCGGCCAGGCGGTAGCGGCGGGTCTGACTGTCTCTTCGTTTGGGATCCCCCCAGGCCAGTTTATGTGCCTCATCGAAAACAATGAGATCAAACCCTGGCATTGTGGGCGACATTAATCGCTCTTTCACAAAATCCGTTGATGCCGTATCCACACTGATAATAAAGCCTGCATGGTCAGAAGAGAATAATGGATCCCCCTTTTGAAAATCAGAGCTTCGGAGCACCTGGAAATCGAGATCGAAAAAATGCTTCAATTCTCTCCGCCAATTCCAGGTTAAGCCTGCGGGGCAGAAAATACCTACTCGTGATATCCGGCCGCGATTGATCATCTCACGGATATACAAACCGGCCATAATGGTCTTTCCAGCACCGGCATCGTCCGCGAGAAGAAAGCGGAGAGGGTTTTGCGAAAGGAGATATTCATAGACCGCAATTCTCTGATGAGGAAGGGGAACAACCCGAGAAAGCTCAAGGCCAAAAGCCTTATTAAAAAGATGCCCATTCTGTAGTCGGTATGCATCTATCACGAGCTTTATCGCTTCCGGGTCGCCTTCGAAGTTTAATCGTGGAAGTTGCTTGAAGGCTGGTTCGGGCTGCATTTTTTCTTGCTCATTTTGTTTTAAAAGTGCTTGCATCCTCCCAATGCGGTCCTTTTGCGGTTTAGCCTTCCCATTTTCCCAACGATTGACTGTTGCAAAGGATACCCCAAGAGCGGCGGCGAATTCTTGCTGTGAATAACCGAGCTTTAAGCGTATACTTTTTATCTTTTCGCTATTCATGGCCTTATTATATTCCAGAATAATACTGTTGTCAATATAAATTGATATATGATATATATAGTATGCAATATTAAAATGCAATTAATTCAAGTTATTAACACCCCCACCCTAACCCTCCCCCATCCAGGGGGAGGGAATTCGAGAGCCCACCAAGTATCACCCCTCCCCTGGCGGGAGGGGGATGGGGGGAGGGGGATAAAAAAGCAAATTCCTATACAACAATGAACTTAAAGGCTTTTTATTATTATTTCAATCTGCCCAAGTCCTTTTTTCGTCCAATTAAAAAATGGATGGTGTCTTGCCAATAATTATCAAAACAACTGCTTATGATGATGTCGTAAAAAGTCGTCACTCCGGTGAAAACCGGAGTCCAGGGTATTTATAAGCATTTGAAAATACTGGATTCCGGCTGGAGTTTATCCCAATGAAAATCGGGGCCGGAATGACGGAAAAGGGCATTTTCAGACTTTTTACGAGATCATCACTTCTCATCGGGCTTTATATGTGAGAGATAGAGAATATATTGGATTAAAGAAACGTTAAATATTGACAAAAAGGTAGGAAAATGATAGCGATTAACTCAAACTCCCCGCGCGAGATATTCATTCTCACTCTTTTTTAAAGGACTTAAAGGGGGATCTTATGCTGGAAAAAAAGACTACCTATGAAGAGGTTTACAAAAGTTTCCGCTGGCCCATTCCTGAATACTACAACATCGGCGTGGACGTCTGCGATAAGTGGGCCGATGAGCGGTATCGTCTGGCTTTGATCTACGAAGATGAGGACGGAAGGGCCGAAAAATTCACTTTCTGGGATCTAAAGGGGCTTTCCAACCGCCTGGCCAACGCTCTTAAGGATTATGGAATTGAGCGAGGTGACCGGGTTGGCATCCTCCTTCCCCAATGCCCGGAGACCGCCCTTTCCCACATCGCCATCTACAAACTCGGCGCCATCGCTATTCCCCTTTTCACCCTCTTTGGTCCGGACGCCCTGGAATACAGGCTGGGCAACAGCGAGGCCAGGGCGGTGATTACCGATGCGGCCAACCTGGAGAAGGTTTTGCAAATCAAAGATAAACTTCCTAATTTAAAAATCGTCATCCTGACTAAAGGAAAACCTGAGGAAGGGGTTTTGGAATTCTGGAAGTCGGTGGAAAAGGGGTCTCCTTATTTCGAGCCGGTTCAGACCAAAGCCGATGATCCGGCTCTTATTATCTATACTTCCGGCACAACCGGTCCACCCAAAGGCGCTCTCCATGCCCACCGAGTTTTGCTTGGCCATGTTCCCGGCGTGGAATTCTTCCATAATTTTTTCCCAAAAAATGATGACCTCTACTGGACTCCGGCGGATTGGGCCTGGATCGGGGGATTGATCGACGTCCTTCTGCCCAGTTGGCATCACGGGATTCCCGTGGTCGCTTACCGGGCCAAAAAATTCGACCCTGAACAGGCCTTTTATTTCATCTCCAAATACGGCATCCGCAATGCCTTTATGCCTCCCACCGCCCTGAAGATGATGCGGCAGGTCAAAGAGCCCAGGAAGCGCCATGACTACAATATGCGCACGATCGCCTGCGGCGGAGAGACCCTGGGAGAAGAGCTCCTCGACTGGGGGAAGGAAGTGATGGGCTTGACCATCAACGAATTCTACGGCCAGACCGAAGTGAATTTAGTGGTGGGGAACTGCGGCGAGATAATGGCCGTCCGCCGCGGCTCTATGGGGAAACCGATTCCCGGGCATCGGGTAGAGGTCGTGGATGAAGAGGGGAATGTGGTTCCTCCAGGAACCGTTGGCGAAGTAGCCATTCAGCGGCCTGACCCCGTAATGTTTTTAGAGTACTGGCGGAATCCGGAAGCGACCAAAGATAAATTTATCGGAGACTGGTCTTTGACCGGAGATCTGGCCAGGAAGGATGAAGATGGATACCTCTGGTTTGTCGGCAGAAAAGATGACCTGATCACCAGTTCGGGCTACAGGATCGGCCCGGCAGAGATCGAAGATTGCCTGATCAAACATCCGGCCGTGACCATGGCCGCGGTCATCGGCAGCCCGGATAAAGTCCGGGGAGAGATCGTTAAGGCCTTTATTGTTTTAAAACCAGAAATAACCCCGAGCGCAGCCCTTAAGGAAGAAATTCAAAGTTTTATCAAAACCAGATTAGCCGCCCACGAATACCCGCGGGAGATCGAGTTTGTTAAAGACCTCCCCATGACCACCACGGGAAAAATCATGCGGCGGGAGTTGCGTAAAATGGATATAGCCAAGAAAGGGGAGCTTCATAATGGAAAAAGAACAACTTTTTGACTTAAAAGAGCCGGTGATCCGGCAAGATGATATCCTTGTCGTTAAAGACAAATCTTTTCAACCCGCGAATGTGGCCATCGTAACCGGGGCAGCCAGCGGAGTGGGCAGGGCCACGGCCATTACCCTGGCCGCAAACGGGCTTACCGTGGCCGGAACGGATGTCAATGAAGAACGAGGGCGGGAAACCGTGGAGATTGCCCGGAAACTTGGCGGCCGTGTTGTCTTCATCCGCGCCGATCTCACCAAAGATCAAGAGATCGAAAAGATTGTTCGGGAGGCCGCTAAAGTTGGGACAGTAAAATTTTTGGCCAACATTGCCGGAATGCAGCATATAAACTCCATAGAAGATTTTCCCATGGAGATGTACGATTTGATGTTGCGAATCATGCTCCGCGCCCCTTTTTTCCTGGCCAAGCTCTGCCTTCCTCATATGAAGGCCAGCGATGATGGCGCCGGCGCCATTGGAAACATGAGCTCTGTACACGGCCATATCGTTACGAAAAACAAGCCGGTTTATAACATCACCAAGTTCGGCCTTCGCGGCTTAACCCAATCCATCGCCGCCGAAGGAGAGGGAATGATTCGCTCCTTCAGCGTGAGCACGGGTTTCGTAAAAACACCATTGGCCCTTAATCAAATCCCCGCCCAGGCCAAACAGCGGGGGATTTCTCAGGAAGAAGTCGTAAAAAACGTAATGATGGGCAGATCCCAAATCAAGGAAATGATGGCCCCTGTTGAGGTGGCCAACTTGTTCACCATCGGGTTTTCCTGGTTGGGAAAATACTTGATCGGGGGAGATCTGCTTTTCGATGGCGGCATGGTCAAAACTTATTAAAATGCCCGACAATACAAAAAATGGGGCGGGGATTCGAGGGTTCCAGGGTTCAAGCGAAAAGCGCGGCAGAGCCGCAATTAAACGAGTCGCGTAAATTGTAGGGGCAACCCCCCGTGGTTGCCCATTTTACGGGCGGCCACAGAGAGCCGCCCTTACTCGAAACAAATTCAAATTTTCCAAAAACAAAAAAATAAACTTTGATGATCTCGTAAAAAGTCGCGAAAGGGTCATTGCGAGCGGAAGCGAAGCAATCTCGTTTTTAAAAGTGCCCGAAAAGACAAGATTGCTTCGCCGTCCCGCCAATGCGGAACTCCTCGCAATGACAGGAACAGGACTTTTTACGAATCCATCAACTTTGATGACTTCGTAAAAAGTCGTCACTCCGGTGAAAACCGGAGTCCAGAGATGTCGGAACATATTGAAAAGACTGGATTCCGGCTGGAGTTTATCCCGATGAAAATCGGGGCCGGAATGACGAAAGAGCACAAATTACGACTTTTTACGAGATCATCAACTTTGGCTGTTTGGGGTTTTTGAGATTTGTGTTTTGGCCTTGTTTTGGATTTCAATATCAGGATTTCTGATTTCCAATCGTTACCCTCTGGTTCTGGCTACGCCGAATTTGGGATTCGCAGGTTATTTCTGTTGACATGGCTCCAGTGGTGTGGTAAAAGGGTTTAAAAAATTAAAGAGGAAAGGGGGTGATATATTCAAGCCTAATATGGCCAGGAGGAATTTACTTTGGAAAAAATGATTTACCCATTAACCAAAAGTTTTTCTAAAGGGAAGGAGAATTTATGAAAAGGAAATCTTTAGTTTTTATTCTCGTTTTTGTCCTGGCTCTGGCCTTGACGACCACGGCCTTCGCCCAGGCCAAATTCAGATGGCGCGCGGGAAGCACCTGGACCCCGGCCATCAATTTAATCGATAGTGACCGCTATTTCGTAAAGATCGTCAACGACATGAGCGGCGGGCGGATGACCATGTCTCACCACCCGGCTGGTGAAATTGTGCCGGCTTTTGAACTGTTTGATGCTGTTTCCAAGGGGGCCCTGGAAGCCGGTTTTGAATGGCCCAGCTACTGGTCCGGAAAGAACTCCGCCTTTGACTTGCTTGGCTCGGTCAATTTCTGGATGACCCCGGGCGATTACTTCACCTGGGTTTATCATGGCGGCGGTCTGGCCTTGATGCGCGAGCTCTTTGCCAAATACAATATCCATTACATTCCCACGGGAATGACCCCGTCGGAATCAGGGTTCCGCACCAATAAACCAATCCGCTCCCTTGCCGATTATAAGGGCATGACCTTAAGAACCCCCCTCGCCCAGACCATGTGGATCCTTGAACAACTCGGGGCCAAGCCGGTTAAGATCCCCGGCGGGGAAATTTACATGGCCCTCAAATTGGGGACGATCGATGGCGCGGAGTTTTCCAACGTGAGCTGCGACTGGGGAATGAAGTTTCAGGAAGTTACCAAGTTCTGGAGCGTTCCCTGCTGGTTCCAGCCTTCTTCGCTGCTCGGGATCATGATCAATATGGATGCCTGGAAGAAATTGCCTCCGGATGTGCAGGTTCTTATGGAAGAGGCCGGCAAGGCTACGGTTCTCTGGAGCAACGGGCACTGGAACTGGCTGGATATCGGCGGAACAGAAAACTTCATCAAGAAAGGCACCACCATCACCAAGCTAAGCAAGGAAGATCTGGCCAAGCTGGAAGCATTTTCCGTTAAATTCATGGAAATGGAGGCGGCCAAGAATCCAGAGTATAAGAAAATCCTCAGGTCCATGATGGCTTACTTCAAGGGGTATGCCCCGGTGCGCGACTGGCAGGGAGAATGGGCTTTCGGGCGCAACCCAACGGTTTATCCTAAGATTGATTGATATGCTTTCCCCCTTTAGGCCCTTTCTTTCTCCGGGGAGAGAGTGTGTTGTATTTCCGTTCATGGTTCGAGAACCTCACCACGAACGGAATACGACATGTTAAAAATTTCAGTTGGCCATTCGTCCTGAGCGTGTCGAAGGGCGAATGGCTAATTACGACACAGTCTCGGGAGAGAGATGGGGCCTTGGGGCTGAAAAAGGAGGATTGGCCATTCGAACCCTAATAAATATTATTGATACTATCAGCGAATGGACAGGGCGGTTTGCAGTGTGGGCCCTGGTCGTTGTTGTGGGGATAATCGTATATGAGGTTATCACCAGGAGGGTTTTTGGCTCCCCTCATGTGTGGACCTATGAAATTATCACTTTTTTTTATGGCTTTCACTTCATGATTTTAGCCGCTTACACCCTTCTCCACAAAGGCCATGTGGCCATTGACATCATTTACATTCGTTTTTCTCCCAAAAAGCAAGCGGTTTTGGATCTGGTCACCTACCTGTTTTTCTTCTTCCCCTTTGTCATTATTCTTCTTTATGTAGGCTTTGACAATGCCGTTGCCTCTTGGGCAACCGGGGAAAAGACCCTGACTGCCAGGCTCCCCTTAGTGTTGCCGGGGATGAAAACAGTAACCCCGATAGCTGCTCTGCTTCTGCTGCTCCAGGGGTTTTCCATCTTTTACCGCAGGCTGTTCTTTTTAACTAAGGGAAGGGAGCTTTGATGCCAGAATTCAGTCCCGAACTGCTTACCTTTTTGATGTTTGCCGGTGTCCTGGTCGGGCTTTTCATGGGGCACCCGCTGGCCTTTATCCTGGGGGGGCTGGCGGTAATCTTTGGCCTATTGGGCTGGGGATTTTCTGCTTTCTCCATGTTTGCCAACCGCATCGTCGGCCTGATGGATAATCTAATTCTGGCAGCAATCCCCATGTTTATTTTTATGGCTAACCTTTTAGAGAGATCGGGGGTGGCCGATGGGTTGTTCGAATCCCTGCGCTATCTTTTGGGTCCCATAAGGGGTGGCGTGGCCATGGCCGTTGTGGTGGTGTGTACGGTGTTTGCGGCCTGCACCGGAGTTGTCGGGGCCTCGGTGGTTACCATGGCCCTTTTGGCCATGCCCATGATGCTTAAGTACGGCTATGATAAAAGTTTAACTTGTGGAACGATCTGTGCCGGAGGAACCCTCGGCATCCTCATCCCTCCCAGCATCATGCTGGTTTTGATGGCCGATCAGACCGGGTTGTCGGTCGGCAAACTGTTTCTCGGAGGCATTGTCCCGGGGGTCATCCTTTCTTGCTTATACATCGGCTACATCGCTTTCGTATGCGGTCGCAGGCCCGAGCTGGGGCCGCCCTTATCCATGGAAGAGAGAGCCGCTGTGCCGGTGAAGAAAAGATTATCCATGGCCGCCATCTCTCTTGTACCCCCGGTTTTGCTGATCATCGGCGTATTGGGAACTATTTTTTCCGGTATTGCTACTCCTACTGAAGCCTCCGGAGTGGGTGCTTTCGTCGCCCTTCTAATGGCCATTGGATACCGGCGTTTTAGCTGGAAAATGTTCAAGGATACTGTCCTCTCCACCGGCAGGACCGTTTCCATGGTAATGATGGTCCTTGTCGGCGCTTCCTGTTTTACCGGCGTATTTATGGGCGTGGGGGGCGGCCAGGTGCTGACCGACCTTATCTTCACCCTGGGGATGGGGAACAAGTGGCTTATCTTGGCCATCATGATGTTAATTGTTTTTTTCCTGGGGGCGCTGATTGATTGGATCGGCATTATCTATATTACTTTCCCTGTCTTTCTGCCGATTGCCGAGAAACTGGGTTTCGATCAACTCTGGTTTGTCGTATTATTAGCCGTCAATTTACAGAACTCCTTTTTGACCCCTCCCTTTGGCTATGCCCTTTTCTATCTGAAAGGGGTCGCTCCTCCAGGCGTTACTACCGCGGATGTTTACAAGGGCGTTGTCCCTTTTATCGCCCTCATGCTGGTTGGATTATTTCTCTGCATCCTGTTTCCGGGCGCCGTTACCTATTTCGCCTCTTTTATAGATTAAATTGATTTTTGCCACAGAGGGCACAGAGACCGCAGAGCTTTTAAAACCATTATTAAGAAGCGGACTAAAGTTGATGATCTCGTAAAAAGTAGCGAAAGGGTCATTGCGAGCGCCAGCGAAGCAATCTCGTTTTTAAAAGTGCCCGAAAAGACAAGATTGCTTCGTCGTCTCGCCAATGCGGAACTTCTCGCAATGACAGGAACAGGACTTTTTACGAATCCATCAAAGTTGAAAAAAGATTTTTCCTATACAATCAAGTTATTAACACCCCCACCCTAACCCTCCCCCATCCAGGGGGAGGGAATTTTGGATCCCCCAGTATCTCCCCTCCCCTGGCGGGAGGGGGATGGGGGGAGGGGGATAAAAAAGCAAATTCCTATACAATTGAATTAGCGCCATCCCGGAACAAAAAACCCCAACTCCCTTTATCAAAAAAGGGGTTGGGGGGTCGCGGAATAGGAGCGGGGGATTAAATGGAATGTAGGGAAAATCCGGAATTTCTGGGTAGGCACTATTAGAACGATTCCAAAATACCATTGAGCCTCTTGCAAAAGTTTTTTTTGTGGTTCGACAAGCTCACCACGAACGGAAAAACTAAATAATTTCAGCCTAAGCCCGTTCACCCTGAGCCTGTCGAAGGGTAAATTGCGGTCTTTTGCAAGAGCCTCCTATATAACGGGTTTAAAATATTTGATGTCCAGGATGCTCCCTTCTCTTTCCTTCTTGGGTTTTAAGACCGCCTCCACCGGCATGCCGATGTAAACCTTCTCAAAATCAATCTCTCCCAGCCAATGGATGAAGCCCCCCTCCGTACCGTCGATGCGGATGACGGCCACTATCGACGGGGTTTCTTTCTTTGCTCCGTCATAGGCCTCGTAGGATTGAGTGAAGGTATGAACGGTTCCTTTGGTCCCGACTTCCGTATAATGATCTTCCAGCCTGGCAAAACACTTTTCACAATAGGTTCTGGGAGGGACGTAGGTGATTTTGCAGGAGTCGCATCTCGCCCCGAAAATTTTTCCATTTATGATCTCGCGGAAAAATTTTTCCCCGGCCCGGCCGACGGTATAAATGTAGCTCATCGGGATCTGCCCGTGCCATTTTGTGATATCCGTCGTCTTCTGAAATCGTTCGATCAACGCCATAAATTCACCTCCATATCGTTTCAAGGTTGATGGCCTCGTAAAAAGTCGTCACTAAGCCTGCCCCGGAATGTTGTAATCCGGGGGTGAAAACCGGAGTCCAGTGGTTTGATAACTCCTTGAAATAACTTAATTCCGGCTGGAGTTTATCCCGATGAAAATCGGGGCCGGAATGACGGGAAAAGGAGCTTTCGGACTTTTTACGAGTTCTTCAAGGTTGGAGGTTTGAGGTTAGAGATTGAAGGCTTTAATTTTTGCCTTATGCCTTGCGCCTCAAACCTTGCGCCTCAATCTATTGGCTTAAAATATTTAATGTCGGTAATCGCCCCGGTTCTTTCCTCGGGTGGTTTCCAGACTGCCTTTACTTTCATGCCCCGATAGATCTTCCAGGGATCCACCTCGCCTAAATGATGGAGAATGCCCATGCCTTTTGAGGCTCCATCAATTTCGATGATGCCAGGGGTAATGGGCCGGACGCCTCCTTTGATGTCAAGGCGCGTTGCCTTCCAGTCCACATAACCCACGATCCAGGTATTTACAATGCCTGTATCCTGGACATAGACCCATTCCCCTGTCGGGACCCAGCAGAGCTCGCAAAACATTCTGGGCGGAAGCATGATGCGGTGACACTTGTCGCACTTCTTGGCAATGATCTTTCCATTTTTCAGTTCTGCCAGGTACCTTCCGATGGCTGGGCCATTGTCCCAGGCATATTTTAATTTAGGCTCCCACTTCACAGAGAGAACCTTCCCCCCTAAAATCTCCTCGGCGCTCAGCTTCGTCGCCGTTTTTTCCACCATCTTTTCCGTAATTTCCATATATTCACCTCCTCCTTAGCTTCTCATAACGACCACGGTTCCAACCTGCATCAGGTCTCCCCAGGCATTGGCCACGCCGCAAGTAGGCTTCCCCGGAATCTGCCGTTTACCCGCTTCCCCTTTTAATTGCAGATAGATCTCGATGATCTTCATCAGACCTGCGGCCGCAATGGGATTGCCCACGCCCAGAAGTCCTCCTGAAGGAGAGGTTGGTAGGTTTCCATCCCTGTTAAACGCCCCATCCACCAGCATCTGAACGGATTTTCCCCGCGGCGCCAGCATTAATCCTTCGATATGGTGGAGTTCTTTATAAGTGAAGGGATCATAAGGCTCGGCCACATGGATCTCCTTGGAGGGTTCTTTGATCCCGGCCATCTTATATGCCTGGCGGGCGGCTACTTCCAGATAATCCGGGTAATAAAGGTCCCGGGTGCACCAGTAGGCGGTGTCCAGACAAAAGCCCACACCGTCCATCCAGATCGGTTTCTCCGTAATTCTCCGGGCTACGTCTTCCGAAGCCAGGAGGATTGCGGCCGCCCCGTCGCTCGTCGGGCTGATGTCCAGCCGGTTCACCGGCCAGGCCATGATTTCTGAATTGAGAACATCCTGGACAGTGATTTCCCCGGGCAACTGAGCTGATGGATGGTTCATGGCATTCTTTTTATTTTTAACGGCCACCAGGGCGATGTCTTCTTTGCGATAACCGTGAGTGGTCATAAAACGATTCATTTCAATGGCAAAGATGTAGATCAAAGTGGGGTAAAGTGGTTGCTCTGTTGTGTGGTCAAAGATCGTTAAGAAGGCCCCGGCAGGATGAGGATAGGCCGCAGACATCTTCTCTTCGCAAACCACCAGACAGGTATCGAACATCCCCGAGGCCACATGGAACCAGCCGTGGATCGGCGAAAAAACCCCTGTGCCCCCGCCAACAAAGTGCCGCATGTAAGGCTTGCGCAATCCCCCTGAGGCATCGGAGAGATATTCCCCTTTCATATGAACCCCATCGAATGCATCTGGGGCCGTTCCATGGACGACACAATTTATGTCCGAAAGTGTCATCTCGCAGGAATCCAGGGCCATTTTGGTGGCCTCATAAGCCAGCTCTTTGGGCGTTTCCTGGGTATTGCGATAAAATTTGGTCAGTCCTGCTCCGACAATGGCTACTCTTCTCATGCTTTTCACCTCCTTAATTGCTCAGGATCACCACTGTCCCGGTAGTCGTCGGGATACCCCGCCAACTCTGAGCCAGCCCGGTGGTTACGTTTTTCAGTTGATTCTTCCCGGCTTCCCCTCTAAGCTGTCTGACAACTTCCAGGACCTTTTGTCCTCCGTTTAGCTCAAAGAGGTTTCCCACTCCGAGGCACCCTCCGGAGGGATTGACCGCAATTTCCCCGTTGATCTCCGTTCCCCCCATCTCGGTAAGAGGCCCGGCTTCTCCTTTTTTACAGATTCTCATTGCTTCCAGATGCTGGAGTTCTTTATAGGAGAACTCGTCATTAACTTCCGCAAAGTCAATCTCCTTGCGCGGATAACGAATTCCAGCCATCTTGTAGGCCATCTCGGCGGCCATCTGGGCGTAGATGGCTTCCCCCCAGTTCCGGGTTTCCAGGCCGGGCGTGTCCGAGCACCAGCCGATCCCTCGGATCCAGATGGGTTTGTCGGAGAGGGCTTTGGCCCTTTTTTCTTCTGCCAGGACGAGCACCACGGCTCCATCAGAATGAGGACTGATGTCCATCCTGGTCAACGGGAAGGAGACCGTTTCGGATTTGAGAACATAGTTGGCGTCGATGAGAACCCCATGGCCGGCCAGCGGGTTGGATAAAGCATTCCTTTTGTTCTTCACCACCACTTTGGCGCATTGCTCCCGCGTTGTCCCGGTCTCGTACAGGAAGCGGGCCATTTCCATCCCGGCCACGACATGCGGGCTTTCTTTTAATGGCCGGTTATATATGGGGTCCATGGCAAAAGAGACCATTTCGGAGATGGTCAACATGTTCGATGCCTTGGACATCCCTTGAACCACCATGATGTCCCCAATTCCGGACAGGATCATCATCTGGGCGCAGGCCAGAGAGTGAATAAAGTCTCCCGGAATGGTATAAATGGGTTTTAGGACCGCCCCTAATTGATCAGGTGAATATTCATCAGAAATACTATACCCCTCGAGGAAATCTTCAGAGGTAGCGACAAAGGCATCCACCTCTTTGGGCTCAATGCCCGCTTCAAAGTAAGCTTTGGTTGCTGCTTCGTAGGTCAACTCCCGGTAGGAGACATCCGGAGTGGTCGCGCGAAACCCGGTTGTTCCTACGCCAACAATGGCCACTCTTTTGGTCATCTTACGACTCCCCCCTTTCTTTAATTTTAAACCCAAAACTGGAAATCTTGAGTTCCAACCCATTGATGATTTCGTAAAAAGTCTGAAAATGCCCTTTTCCGTCATTCCGGCGGATGCCGGAATCCAGTTATTTCAAGATGTTCTGGGCCCCGGCTTTCGCCGGGGTGACGATCTAAGAGACTTTTTACGAAGCCATCAAGGATACATCTCGGCGGCCACCTGGTTAAGTTCCAGCTCTAAGAGTTTCTCTCTGGTTGGCCGGCCCGTCTCCCAATCCCAGCCACGGAATTGATAATACCCCTGAGCCTCTTGCAAAAGTCCGTAATTTACCCTTCGACAGGCTCAGGGTGAACGGGCTTAGGTTGAATTTATTTAGTTTTTCCGTTCGTGGTGAGCCCTTCGACTCACCGTTCGCCCTGAGGTTCTCGAAGGGTGAACGGTTCGCTCAGGACAAGCTTGTCGAACCACAAAAAAATACTTTTGCAAGAGGCTCAACTGATACTGTTTTTATAAATCGTCGATCTTGGGGGACAATGGAGCAAAGAATCTCTTGTGGCAATATGGATAAAGAAAAAAGTTTTGTCAAGAAAATTTTGAGGGCTTTTTGCTGGTTTATTAGGAGTGGAAACTAAAAATCTGCTTCTGAATCCTTCGAACCTTCCCCTTTGCTTTTGCTTTCCTCCTCCATGGCTTCTTCTATCATTGAATCAAAATCTTCTCCCATGTCCTCTCCTAACTCCTTGCCCATCCGTTTCATAAAGCGGGCCATGCTCGCCGGATCGTTCTCGTCGAGCCCGCCTAACTTACTCGGATCAGCCAAGGACTCCAGGCGGCTCTCTTCAGAACGCACCCGGGCCACCCGGGAAATAAGTTTGGTCATCTTGTTGCCATGGCACTTTTTGCATTCAGGATGGAAAGGGGTTTTTATATTGAGAACGATAAAACTGGAAACCCGCCGGCAATCCTGACAGAGATATTCATAGATGGGCATTTTACCTTCCGCCTCCCTTGACAGTGGTTCTTTTCTAAGGTGTAATAGAAATATGTCATTTTAACGAATTCTCCCTTGAGGAGCAAGATCTTGTTCGCGCCACAAAGAAAAGTCTTCTTTCTCTATTTCGTGGTTTTGATCAGTTGTCTCTACCTTGCCGGTTGCTTTTACAAACTTAATGCGGACAAGACCGTTTTCCGGGAGGTTAACTTTAAAGATTTTCAACCCGCGGCTATTCTTCCAATTCCAGATGCTTCCGGTTATCCTGAGTCCGGTGCAGATCTGAATTCCTTTACCTACACGGTTTTATTGGCCAAAGGTTACAAATTGATCCCCCCTGGAGAAGTTTCTGCGGCCCTCGAGGAATTAGGCTTAACCCCTCAAGATTTGCTCTCCAATCCATCCTCCCTTATTAAGATCAAAGAACGCCTGCAAGTCAAGCTTCTGATTACAGGCGCCCTTCTGCGCTATTCCCTGCAGAAACCCTACGTTCGCGGAGAAGCCTTTGAGGTCTGGGAGGGGGGGCGCTATGAGTACCGCGCTCTACCGACCTATCATCAGGGGTCCTGTCAGATCAGTCTGATGTTTCGGGTCCTGGAGCTGGAAAAGGGGTCGGTGCTCTGGATGGCCGAAGGAAAGATTTTGGGGCCGAGCCAGGCGGCAAAGAATTTAGAAAAAAGATTGGTTGAGCGCCTCTTGGCTGAGCTTCCTGCCCTCCATGCTCCAGCGGGGAAGTAGACAACCTTCAGCACGATTCCACCGTTCTATCCTTCCCTCTTTCCTTCTTGGTGGTTTCTACAACCCTTCCTGCTCTGCTCGGGGGTCCCGGGACATCAACTCGCTTACGGCTTCCCGCGGGGCTTTGCCCTCGTAAAGAAGCTCATAGACTTTCTCCGTAATGGGCATTTCCACGTTAAGCTTCCTGGCTAATTCGCGAAGGGCTTTGGTGGTGCGGATGCCCTCGGCAACCATCTTCATTCCCTGCAAAATCTCCTTAATCGACCGCCCTTTCCCTAATTCCAAGCCGACGCTGCGATTGCGGCTTAAATTTCCCGTACAGGTAAGGACCAGGTCTCCCAGGCCGGCCAGGCCGAAAAAAGTTCGCGCATCCGCTCCCATCTTGACCCCCAGCCGGGTCATCTCGGCCAGGCCGCGGGTGATCAAGGCCGCGCGGGTGCTGTGCCCAAAACCTAAGCCGTCCGATGCCCCGGCTGCAATGGCCATGACGTTCTTGCTGGCCCCCCCTATTTCCACTCCAAGCAGGTCGGAGCTTGTGTAGATCCGGAAGTAAGGCCTGCCCAAAAGAAGCTGTGTTTTGCGCGCAGCCTCGGGGCTGGCCGATGCCACAGTGACAGCCGTCGGAAATTTGCTGGAGACTTCTTTGGCAAAACTTGGCCCGGATAGGCAGGCGATCTCGGCCCTGGTCTCACCGAGGGCTTCTCTTAAAATCCGCGATACTGTTCGGCAAGTTTCTTCCTCAAGCCCTTTGGTGGCGCTAACAATCAAGACCCTTTCCCGGAGGTAAGGCCGGCTTTGGCCAAACACTTCCCGCACGGCATGTGAGGGCACGGCGCAAACCAGGATGCTTTTTCCCCGGCAGGCTTCTTCCAGGGAATGGGTCAGGTGAATGCTATGAGAAAGGGGAATCCCGGGGAGGAAGACTTCATTCTCCCTTTTTTCTTGCATGGCCAGAAACAGTTCTTCTTCAAAAACCCAGAGATCTACGGGCTGGCCTTTTTCGGCCAGGAGGTTGGCCAGGGTGGTACCCCAGCTTCCGGCGCCAATAACGCTGATTCTTTCTGCTTCTGTGCGGCCCCCGGCCATGGATCAAATATTTTCCTCTCCCGTGTTTTCTTCGGGGCTTTCCTCCGCCTCCTGGATTTCCGGCTCATCCTCTCTCTCGGCCAGGCGGGTGACTGCCATTACCCTCTCTCCGGGCTCTAATTCGATCAGCTTTACCCCCTGGGTGTTCCGCCCGATGACCGAAATTTCTTCACCCCGCATGCGAATGATTTTTCCCTTGTCCGTAATCAGCATGGCGTCGTCCTGTTCGGTGATCTGCTGGACGCCCACCAATTTGCCATTTCGCTGGGTAGTCTTGATGGTTATAACTCCCTTGCCTCCCCGGTTCTGCAGAGGATACTCTTCAACTGGTGTGCGCTTGCCAAAACCGTTTTCCGTGACCGAAAGAATGGAGGCTCCCTGGGCGCCCGGGGTGATGATGTCCATGGAAACCAGGGCGTCTTGCTTGCTTAAAGTGATCCCTTTCACCCCGCGGGCCGTGCGGCCGATGGCCCTGGTTTCTTCCTCGGAAAACCGAATGGATTTGCCCTCGCGGGAACTCAGCAGAATCTCCTTCGTTCCGTCCGTAAGGCCGGCCGAGATTAACTCGTCTCCCTGGTCGAGGTTCAGGGCAATTATTCCGCCGGTGCGGGGATTGCTGTAGGACATCAGGTCGGTCTTCTTGACCACTCCGTTCTTCGTGGTCATGATCACGTACTTCCCCGGCTCGAAGACCCGTGCAGGCATGATGGCGGTTATCTTCTCTTCTCCGGAGATGTTCAGCAAATTGACGATCGCCTTCCCCCGGGACATGCGGCCGCCCTGGGGGACTTCGTGAACTTTCAACCAGAACACTTTGCCGGCGTCCGTGAAAAACAAGATATAACTGTGGGTGGAGGCGACGAAGAGATGCTCGACAAAATCCTCCTCTTTGGTGGTCATGCCCATCTTGCCCCGGCCTCCCCGCCTCTGGCTGCGGTAGAGGCTGATGGCATTCCGCTTGATATACCCGGAATGGCTGATGGTCACCACCATATCCTCTTCCACGATCAGGTCCTCCAGGTTGATCTCCTGCGCTTCCTCGATGATCTGCGTGCGCCTTTCGTCTCCGTATCGCTCTTTGATCTCCTTAAGCTCTTCGACGATGAGGTTCAAGAGGAGGCGCTCGTTGCTAAGAATTTCCTTAAGGCGGGCGATTAGTTTGATGAGTTCCCGGTATTCCTCGTTGATCTTTTCCCGTTCCAGGTTGGTAAGGCGCTGCAGGCGCATTTCCAGAATGGCTGTGGCTTGCGCTTCGGAGAGTGAGAATTTCGCCATCAGTCCTTCCTTGGCCTCTTTGGGATTTTTGGAAGAACGAATGAGCGAGATGACCCGGTCGAGGTTGTCTAAGGCTATCTTCAGGCCTTCCAGAATGTGCGCCTGGGACTCGGCCTTTCCTAATTCAAACTGGCTCCGGCGGGTAACCACTTCCTTGCGGTGGTTGATGAACTGCTGGATCATCTCTTTGATGTTGAGCGTCTGCGGCTGTCCGTGGACAACAGAGAGGAGGAGGATGCCGAAAGTAATCTGCATCTGCGTATGCTTGAAGAGCTGATTAAGAACCACCTGGGCCACGGCATCCCTTTTTAGCTCGATGACGATGCGCATTCCTTCCCGGTCTGATTCGTCCCTAAGGTCGGATATCCCCTCGATCTTTTTTTCTTGAACGAGTTCGGCGATCCTTTCCATAAGTTTGGCCTTATTCACCTGATAAGGAAGCTCTGTTACAACCACGGCCTCCCGCTCTGTCCTCTTTTGGCGTTCGATCAGGGCTCGGGCTCGAAGTTGGATCATCCCTTTCCCAGAGAGATAGGCATCCCTAATGCCGGAACGGCCCAGGATGAACCCGGCCGTGGGAAAGTCCGGCCCGGGGATGATTCCCAACAGTCCTTCAGGTGAAATGTCCGGGTTGTTGATGATGGCTATGGTGCCCTCGATGATTTCCTTAAGGTTGTGGGGGGGAATGTTGGTGGTCATTCCCACGGCGATCCCCGAGGAGCCATTGACTAAAAGGTTAGGGAAACGCGCCGGGAGAATGGCCGGCTCCATCGCCGACCCATCATAGTTGGGGACAAAGTCCACCGTGTTCTTCTCGATGTCCGCCAGGAGCTCGCTGGCCAGGCGGGCCATGCGCACTTCCGTATAACGCATGGCTGCTGGCGGGTCTCCATCGATCGATCCGAAATTCCCCTGCCCGCTGATCAGCGGGTATCGCAGGGAAAATTCCTGGGCCATGCGCACCAGGGCGTCATAAACAGCCATGTCCCCGTGAGGATGGTATTTTCCGATGACATCCCCGACGACTCTGGCAGATTTCTTGAACGGCTTATTCCAGTCATTGGCCAGGTCATGCATGGCATAAAGCACCCTGCGGTGGACGGGCTTTAGCCCATCCCGCACATCCGGCAGGGCGCGGCCAATGATTACGGACATGGCATAGTCCATGTAAGACTTCTGCATTTCCTCTTCTATTTTTACGGGTAGGCGATTCTGAAAGTTCTGCGTTTGCATAGAACTCTTTCTAATTCTTTTTTTGTATTTTGGAATTATTTTTAGATGTCCAGGTTCGTCACGGTCAAGGCATTTCGCTGGATGAATTCTCTTCGTGGCTCAACCTGGTCCCCCATGAGGACCGTGAAGATCTCGTCGGCCTTGATAGCGTCTTCCACGCGAACCTGCAACAGAGTGCGGGTCTCCGGATTCATGGTCGTGTGCCAGAGTTGTTCCGGATTCATCTCTCCCAGTCCTTTATAACGCTGAATTTCCAACCCTTTTTTCCCCAAGGAAAAGATTTCCTGGGTCAGTTGAGAGAACCCGGTAACTTCCAGCGATGATTCCCCGGCTTTTAACACAAATGGCGGGTGTCCCAGGGGGCTTAATTGTTTGGATATTTTTCTAAGCTCCTCGAATTGAGCCGAGCTGACTAAATCCATATTCAGGATGGTCTCGTGGCGAGCGCCGTTATTGCTGGTCAGGCAGCGCAAGTTGTAACTTCCGTGTTCCGGGTCTCTTTCCTTTTGGAATTCCATCCACCCTTTCTCCTTCTGGCCTTTCTTCAGGGTTTGCTTGACCTCCTCAATGACCAGGCTAAGTTCTTTTTCAGACTTGAGGGTGATCTTGGTGAAAGACTCCTGCTGGGCAAAGGCCAGGAGTACGTCCGTATCCATCTTTCTTTTGGCCAGGCGTTGTAGTATCTTCTCCAGGCGGATGGCCTTTTTTACGGTCTCCAGTAGGTTTTTTCCGCTTAGGGGCGCTTTGTTTCCGGGAAGAATTAGACGGAGGTCTTCAATCCCTTTTTCCAGGAGATAATCTTCCAGCTCTTCCTCTCTGCGCAGGTATTTTGGTTCCTCCTTCCCTTTTTTAACGCGGTACAGCGGGGGCTGGGCAATATGAAGGTACCCGCGTTCGATCATCGGGAACATCTGCCGGTAGAAAAGGGTCAGGAGCAGGGTGCGGATGTGCGACCCGTCAACGTCAGCGTCGGTCATGATAATCACCCGGTGGTAGCGCAATTTCTCCAGGTTAAATTCCTCTTCTCCTACGCCGGTTCCCAGGGCTATGATTAAAGTCTTGATCTCCTGGTTGGAAATCAACTGGTCAAAGCGGGCTTTTTCCACATTTAAAATCTTTCCCCGCAGGGGTAAGATCGCCTGGGTTCGGCGGTCTCTTCCTTGTTTGGCCGACCCGCCGGCGGAATCTCCCTCTACGATGAATATCTCGCTTTCTTTTGGGTCGCGTTCCTGGCAATCAGCTAATTTTCCCGGCAGGGAATCTGTCTCCAGAAACCCTTTGCGGCGGGTTAGATCCCGGGCTTTCCGGGCCGCTTCCCTGGCTCTGGCTGAATCTACCACCTTCTCCAGTATTCGCCTGGCCACTGATGGATTTTCTTCAAAGTAGGTGCCTAATTTTTCGTTGACCAGGGCTTCCACCTGCCCTTTAACTTCGCTGTTGCCTAATTTGGCCTTTGTCTGTCCTTCAAACTGAGGGTTGGAGAGCTTTACGCTTATTACCCCGGAGAGCCCCTCCCGGGTGTCTTCTCCACTCAGGCTCACCTTCAGGCTCTTAAGAAGGTTGTTACTGGCCGCATAATTATTCAGCGTGCGGGTAAGCGCTGATTTAAAGCCCACCAGGTGCGCTCCGCCGTCGTGGGTGTTAATGTTGTTGGCAAAGGAGAACAGGTTTTCCGTATATCCGTCGTTGTACTGCAGGGCGATGTCAAGGTAAAGCCCCTCTTTTTCTCCCTCGAGGTGGATAGGTTTGGGGTGGATAATTCCTCTGTTTTTATTAAGGTACTCTACAAAAGAAACTATTCCCCCTTTATACTGGAAGTCCTGCTTCTTTTCCGCCCTTTCATCGGCTACCGTTATCCTAAGGCCGCTGTTTAAAAAGGAAAGCTCCCGCAGGCGCTGGGACAGGGTGTCAAAGCTGAAATCAATGTTCTCAAATATTTCGTAATCCGGACGGAATCTGATCTTTGTTCCTCGCCGCTTCGTGCTGCCGGTTATTTCGAAGGGGGATGCGGGTGCGCCTCTCTCATACCTTTGAAAATAAACGCTTCCATCGCGCCATATCTCCAGTTCCAAAAATTCGGATAGGGCGTTCACCACGGAGACGCCTACGCCGTGAAGGCCGCCGGAAAATTGATAGCTTTCGCTGTCAAACTTTCCTCCGGAATGCAACGTAGTCATAACCACTTCCGCTGCGGGCCGCCCTTCTTCTTTATGCATATCCACGGGAATGCCCCGCCCGTTATCTTCTACGGTAACGCTGTTATCCTCGTGGATGATTACGTCAATTTTGGTGCAAAAACCCGCCAGAGTTTCATCAATGGAATTGTCCACAACTTCATAGACCAGGTGGTGAAGCCCGGAGCTGCCCGTGCTTCCGATATACATTGCTGGTCTTTTTCGTACAGCCTCCAGGCCCTGAAGGACCTTAATGTTTTCTGCTGTATATTCTTGATGTCTTTCGTTTTTCTCTGTTGATTGGTCGTTCTTTTTTAACAAACTTTTCACCTTTCTCTGAAACTAAATCCTCATGGGCATAACTACGCAGGTATGCTTTTCGTCATTATCTGGCCTTATGATTGATGGGCTTATTCCATCTTCTAAATCCAAAAGAACATCATCTGAATTTAATATGTTTAAATTTTCTAAAATGAACCTGGCGTTAAATCCTACCGTTAAATCTTCCCCTTTATACTCTACCGTAATTTCTTCTTTGGCTTCTCCGAGATCTGGATTGTAGGCGGTTAGTTCTAAGGTGTCCTTACTGAAATGAAATTTAACTCCCTTTGTTTTCTCGCTGGAAAGAATTGATACTCTCTTCAGGGATTCCATAAACTGCGTTCTCTTAATGCGAATATGTTTTTTTGTTTTAAGGGGTATTACTTGCCGATAGTCGGGAAATTCAGAATCCAGAAGACGCATTATTAAAACGACTCCTTCTTTTTTAACTATGAAATTGTTGTTTTTCAATTTTATCCAAATCTTCTCTCCACCTTCGTCTAATAATTTAGATAATTCCGCCAGGCCTCTTTTGGGAAGCAATATGCCTTTTTCCAAACCTTTTACTTCCGTGTTTAGTGGGCGGTCTATCATAGAAAGACGGTACCCATCCGTGGCTACCATTTTAAGAGTTTTTTCTTCTCCTTCTCTTTTTTGCAAAAAAAACACACCGGTTAGATTCTGGCGGGTTTCGTCGGAAGATACGGCGAAAAACGTTTTTTCAATCATTTCTTTAAAAACAACTAAATCAGCCCCAATAAAATCATCTTCTTCAAAAACAGGGAGAGAGGGGAATGAATCCGCAGAAAGTCCCATAATATTAAAAAGAGACTTTCCACTAAAAATTTCTACCCACTGGTTCTCTTTCAATTTTAGGGAAATTTTTTTTTCAGGAAGTTCTTTTATTACCTCATAAAGTTTTTTGGCTGATAGGGTTGCCTTTCCATCCTTAATAATTTCTGCCGGATGAACCCCTTTTAAACCTACTTCTAAATTGGTTGCTGTTATGGATAAATCCTTCCCCTGGGCATCGAGTAAAACATTTAAAAGTATGGGCATTGTTACTTTCTTTTCCACAATATTCTGAACCCGGAAAAGGCCTTTGACAAATTCATCCTTGTTAATATTGAATTCCATATTTTCTCTCCATACTAATATTAATATATTTTAATAGAAATTATTAGTAGTATTAGTAGTTCCTGTGCAAATAAAGATAATAAACAAAAAATTTTTAAATTTCAACACGTTTAAGTTAAAAAGGGATGTGCATTTATAAAAGAGAACCTGTGGAAAAAAGCACAAAAAAAAACAAGAGAGTTATAGCGTCATGCAATCCACTTTCCATCCACAGGCAACTAACTTATTTTTGCAGTTCATTTTTAATGGTTTCAACGACATTTTTAATATCCCGGTCATCGATAATTTTTTTTTCAATCTTGCGACAGGCATGAATAACCGTAGAATGATCCTTACCTCCGAATTTTGTTCCTATCTCTGGAAAAGAAGATTTGGTCATATTACGGCAGAGGTACATGGAAATTTGTCTGGGAAGGGTAAAAAGTTTAATTTTTCTAGCAGACTTTAAGTCTAAAACCTTTATATTATAAAAATTAGCGACAGTTTTTTGAATGTTTTCTATACTAAGCATCTTCTGGCGATCGGTAAGTATATCTTTTAACGTTTCAGTTGTCATGGAAAGATCAATCTCCTTTCCCGTAAGGGAAGCAAAAGCCCTAAGGCGAGTAAGCGCGCCCTCTAATTCCCGGATATTCGAGCCGAGATGCGATGCCAAAAAAAGGCCGATCTCGTTGGAAAGAGAAAGATTATAACCTTCAGCTTTCTTGCATAAAATGGCCACCTTGGTTTCAATATCCGGCGGCTGGATATCGGCGATTAATCCCCAACTAATCCGGGACCTCAACCTCTCTTCTAAACCTGGAATTTCTTTGGGTAGCTTATCGCTTGTTATGACAATTTGCTTGTGGGAGTCATATAGAGAATTAAAAGTATGGAAAAACTCTTCCTGGGTCCTCTCTTTGCCGCCCAGAAACTGAATGTCATCCACCAGAAGAACATCTTTGCTACGGTATTTGTTTCGAAAATCCGACATTTTTTCATACTTCAAACTATTAATTAATTCATTGGTAAATTTTTCTGAAGAGAGATAACACACCTTAGCGGTTGGATCGTTCTGGACGACATGTGTTCCTATTGCGTTAATTAGGTGTGTTTTACCAAGCCCCACTCCTCCATAAACGAAGAGAGGGTTGTAGTTCTTTGCGGGAAAGTTGGCCACGGCTAAGGCCGCCGCATGGGCGAACTGATTACAAGAACCGACGACAAAGGCATCAAAGGTATAGCTTGGGTTAAGGCCATCTTCTCTGACCGACCGCTGGCCGGACTTAGGAAGGGGAATTTTTTCGGAAGGCTTTGGCTTTACCACTTTATCCTCAAGACCTTCTTTTAAATGAAAATGGATGGTGTAATTGTTTTTGGTAATCTGGGACAAAGTGTCTTTGATAAGAGTTTGATAATTTTCGGATATCCAATCTTTAAAAAACTTATTGGGAACCTCCAGGTCCACGGTATTCTGCCCCATGCTGATAAGGGTAATAGGTTTTAACCAGATGTCAAAAGACTTCTGGCTAATCTTTTCGCTCACGGCAGCAAGAACCCTGTTCCAGTTTTCTTTCATAGGCATGGGCAACACCTCAACAAATTCTTTCCGCAAAGGAACAAAGTATACACAAAGTTATAAACACCTGTGAACAAAATACAAACCAAATAAAAACAACTAGTTGGCCGCGTTATCGGTCTTCTTGGATTGGAGAAAGGTTTTCAAAACAGGTGTATTTATCCAGGAAAGCCAGCTCGAAAACGTCGGTTGGACCATTCCTTTGTTTGCCGATAATTATTTCGGCCTTCCCTCTTTTGGGGTTATCATCGGACTTGTTATATACCTCATCGCGATAGATAAAAATAATTACGTCCGCATCCTGCTCAATAGCCCCCGATTCTCTAAGGTCGGCTAATTGGGGGCGTCTATCGCCGCGGTCTTCAACCCGGCGGTTCAGTTGAGAAAGAGCGATGACCGGCAGGGACAGTTCCTTGGCCAGAGATTTTAAGGAGCGGGAAATGTCGGAAATCTCCTGTTCTCTGGTCTCAGAATCGGAACGGCCGCGCATCAACTGCATATAATCCACGACCACCAGGCCTAAATTATGTTCTGCTTTTAAACGGCGGGCTTTCGCCCGCATTTCCAGAACCGTAATCCCAGGCGTATCATCAATGAAAATAGGGGCCTCGGAAAGGCTGCCGGCGGCCCGGGTGAGCCTGGGCCAGTCCGCCTCGCCAAGAAATCCGCCGCGCAGGCGATGAGCATCCACTTTGGCTTCGGAGCAAAGCATGCGCAGGGCCAGTTGTTCTTTGGCCATTTCCAGGGAGAAGATCACCGAAGGAATTCCCCCTTCGATAGCGGCATGCTGCGTGATGTTAAGGGCGAGGGCCGTCTTGCCCATGGAAGGGCGGCCGGCGACGATGATCAGGTCAGAAGGCTGGAGACCGGAAGTCAATTCGTCCAATTTGGTAAAGCCCGTAGGAACTCCAGTGATCAGCTGGTGTTTCTCGTATAACCTTTCGATTGTTTTAAAGCTGGACTTAATGATGTCTTTAATGGGATAGAAGGAAGGGCGGACCCGGTCCTCGGAAATTTCAAAGATCAAACGCTCAGCCTGGTCCAGGAATTCATCCACGTCGCTGGAGTTGGAATAACCTAGACTGACAATTTCCGTAGCCCGGTTGATGAGCTTGCGGAGAATGGACTTTTCTTTGATGATTTTAGCGTAATAGGCGATATTAGCCGCGGTGGGAATGCTGTTTGCCAGAAAATTCAGGTAGTCCAGGCCCCCGATTTCTTCTAAGGACCCCTTTTTTTTCAGGGTTTCGGAAAGAGTAATCAGGTCTGCCGGCTCATTGCGCTCATATAGATTCACCATGGCCGAGAAGATCTTGCGGTGGGATTCACGGTAGAAATCACCCTCGCGGACGACCTCCAGAACGCGATTCAAGGCCTCGTTTTCCAGCAACACACCCCCCAGGACAGAGACCTCGGCCTCGAGGCTTTGAGGTGGAAGGCGTTGGGCCAGAAGGTCCATCTTTTTGTTCCCCTGAAAGGCTAAAGATTTACTAAGAAATCGCTTTGTCCGCGGCCACCGGCTCGACACCTATTTTAAGGTGAGCCGTAACTTCCGGATGCAATTTCACCGGAACGAGGAAGCTGCCCAAGGTCTTGATCGGATTCGCCAAAATAATCTTCCGCCGGTCCACTACGATCCCATTGTCACTCAATAATTTTTGTATATCCATGGTTGTAACCGAGCCGAAAAGCTTATTACTCTCACCTGCCGGCCGGGCCAGGGTGAAGAAGAAAGACTCTATCTTCAAAGCTAAATCTTGGGCCTTGCCTTTTTCTTTGCCGGCTTTTTTCAGAAAAGTTTCCCGCTGGCGTTCCAGCAGGAGCATATTGGCAGGAGACGCCTCAAGCGCCAATTTTTTAGGTATGAGGTAATTTCGCCCATAGCCAACAGAGACCTGAACGACCTCTCCAGCCTTTCCCAGAGAAGCGACGTTTTCAATTAGGATGACTTTCATAAAATCCTCCAGAGAATGAGCCGTTCCCGGGGAAGCGGCCGGCATCTTCTCCTAAATCAGAATGTCCCGAAGGATTTCGGGAAAAGGTTTTTAAAAAGGCCCAGCACGGGCGAGCAAAGGCAAGAAAGAGAAATCCGCCGCAGGCGGGGTCTTTACGAGCTAACGATCGAAAAGGGCATGAGAGCGATGTTCCGGGCTTTTTTGATCTCGGCCGTAAGATCCCTCTGGTGCTTGGCGCAATTTCCGGATATCCTGCGGGGAAGAATCTTACCCCGCTCGGAGATGAAGTGGTTCAGGGTTTTAACGTCCTTGTAAACAATCTTCATCCCGCTGTCGGCACAGAATACGCAGACTTTCCGCCGCTGGAAAGGCCTTTTCTTTTTAATTGTCTGGGGTTTCATTTTTCTTCTCCTTCCTCGGCCACCTCTTTCTCAGAATCTTCCCTCGGGGGTTCTTGGGAGAGCGGGGGGCGCTCCGCGGCCTTGATAGTCCCTTCAGCCAGGGCCGCTTCTTTTAGGGCCTGGGCAGCTTCGGGGGATATCTGGCTGCTGATCCTGACGGTTTGGAATTTGAGGACCCGATCGTTCAGGCGAAGGGTTCTTTCAATTTCGCGGACCAATTCTGTGGCAGCAAGATAGTCAAGCAGGAAATAATGGCCGCGGGTGTTTTTGCGGATCGCATAGCCCAACTTCTTCAGGCCCCAATCTTCCAGCTTGACGAAATCCCCCTTCAAGCCGTTTATGATGGAACGCAATTTTTCCTTAAGCTCGGCAAGGCCTTCTTCGGAAAGTTCCGGGTGGGTAATGAAGATGGTTTCGTAACGTCTCAAGTCTTTTTCCTCCTTTTGGGTTCGATAGCCAATTCGCCGTGGGCAAAAGAGCAAGGAGCAACCGATCTTCTTTTATACCCCAAAGCGGCCAAGAGATCAACTCTTTTTTGCCTACCGCCAGGCAGAGAAAGGTAAGAAGGGAGAGGAGAGTGAAAAAACATCGGGTCAAGAAGGATGATTTGCACTTCTTCACCCGCGCGCACCCGGGCAAGGTCCCGGGGAAGGACTATGAGCCCCTGGGCTTTGACCATAGAGGAAAGAATCCCCGAACCCTGCTCGCCGGTGGTGGAGGCATAAATTTTTTCCCCTTCGCGGGACAAACGGCAACGGATGAAATGAACGAGACCCGCTTTCTTCTCAAGGTCTTCCCTAAGGCAAGCCTTTAGCGTGGGACGGAAGAGGTTCTGGTGGCCGGACATTTTAAGAATGGCTGGGCGGACAAATTGTTCGAAAGAAACCATCGAGGAAACAGGATTTCCCGGCAAGCCGAACAGGGGTTTTCCGGATATTAACCCGAAGGCTAAGGGTTGACCGGGCCGCATGGCCACTTTCCAAAAATTTATCTTTCCTAATTTTTTAAGCATTTCCTTGACCAGGTCGTAATCGCCTACTGACACACCCCCGGACGTTACCAGAAGGTCGGCAACCAATCCCTGTTGAATCTTGGACAAAAGGTCTTCCATGCGGTCTTTGGCGATGCCCAGCTGGATGGGGAGGCCGCCGCAAGCGGCAACCTGAGCCGTTATGGTATAGCTGTTGCTGTTAACAATTTTCCCCTCTTTTAAGGGCTCGTCGATTTCCAGGAGTTCGTCGCCGGTGGCCAGAATGGCCACCCGGGGTTGCTGGTAAACATAAACGACAGAACGCTGGAAGGAAGCCAGCATGCCAATGTGGGCCGGCTGCAAAACAGTCCCCTTGGCCAGGACTAAATCACCGGTCTTAACATCTTCTCCGGCAAGACGGATATTTTTCCCCTTTCCGGGACCCGCAAAAATTTTTACATTGGAGCCGGATCTCTCTGTTGACTCGACCTGGACCACGGTATCCGCGCTGCGGGGCAGGGGAGCGCCCGTCATGATGCGCAGAGCTTCTCCTGGCCCCAAGCGCCCCTTAAAAGTCCTCCCGGCCGGCAAGTCGGCCAGAACTTTTAGGACAACGGGTTTTCCCGGGGAAGCCGCCCGAAGATCCCGCCACCGTACAGCATATCCGTCCATAGCCGAGTTGTCCCAGGGAGGAATGTTCCGGGGGGCCGGGATATCTTCCCCCAGAACCCGACCTAAAGCTTGCTGGAGGCTAAGACGCTCCAGTCCTAAACAGGTAATCTGTTCGAGAATTCGATGGATGGCTTCTTCGAGATGGATCATGGGGCAAAGAAGATTTCGAGTGTTTTTGTGAAAGTCTCTACGGAGGGAGCAAAAGCGTTATCCCGGGTTTAATTTTAGCCTGGGGTGAAACGGAATTTACCTCGCAGAGGTCTTTGAGGGTTACCCGGTATCTTTTGGCAATGCTCGCTAAAGTCTCTCCGGGCTTGACGCGGTGTTTCTGGCCTTTGAGCGCGGCAGACTTACCTGGAGATAAAAGGGTTTTCTCGAAAACCGCCTTCTTTCCCGGCGGAAGCTTAATTTCAAACTGGGAAGAATCCGGTGGGGTTATACCCCTTTTTAGAGCCGGGTTGAGAGCGAGAATCTCGGCAAGGTCTGTATCGGCAGCCTTGGCGATCCAGGCCAGATTAGTGGCCGGAGGAACCAACACTTTTTCGTAAAGCAGAGGAGGATGGTAAGAAATGTTTGAGAAGCCGTATTTATGCGGCTCCCTGGCGATGGTTACCGCGGCCAGGAACATAGGAACGTACCTTTTCGTCTCCCGCTTTAGATAGCGGTGCTG
Organism: Deltaproteobacteria bacterium; assembly: GCA_016875165.1. Classification (GTDB taxonomy): domain Bacteria; phylum Desulfobacterota; class SM23-61; order SM23-61; family SM23-61; genus JAHJQK01. Next base: position 27,691 of record VGSF01000009.1, on the reverse strand, counting down.
GGAGATTTCCCAGAAGTCCTGACTTTTGGCTTTTTTCATGGCCCGCGAGACCTTTCCTTCACCGGCGTTATAGCTGGCCGTGGCCAGATCCCAACAGTTGAACATTTCGTAAAGGGTTTTGAGATATTCAGCTGCGGCGTAAGTGGCCTTTTCCGGGTCGCGGCGTTCGTCAACCCACTTGTCCACCTTGAGTCCAAAGCGCTTGGCCGTCTTATTTATAAATTGCCAGATGCCGCCGGCTTTAGCCCGGGAGAGAGCATGGGGATTGTAGCCGCTCTCGATCAGCGCTAAGTAGAAGAGCTCTTCAGGCAGGTTTTTCTCCCGGAAGATTTTTTTCATCAGGTCTTCGTAAACCTGGGAGCGAGCCAGGGCCTTGGAGAAGAACGTCCCGGCTTTATTCTGGAAGAAGGAGATGAACTCCTCCACTTTATCGTTTAACAGGGAAGGGAAGATGGCCGACGAAAAATTTGCGGTTCTGTCTGGCATTTCTATATTCCCTCCCGTCAAAGAGGACGGCTGGAGGAAGAAGTCTTCCGGCAGACGGTCAAGAATATTTGGTAACGGGAAAGTTTCTTCCCAGGGATCAGATTGCAGATGAAAAGAAAAGGTTTCTGAAAAGATTCCTTCTGTGGGTTTTTCTGGGACCGGCGAATGTTCTTGTTTGAAGCCGGACTTAGAAACTTTCCCGGCCTTGGCGATCTTCGGTCCGGTAGAGACCGTCATTTTCTCTTCCGGTAAAGACGAGGTCTCTGCCTTGGGCGCAGCTATTGTATCAAGATTCGTAGAAGGAGAAATTTGCCCCTGTTCCTGGGCCGGAGTTTTTTCTACGGGGAGAGTTAAGGCAAGATCATCCTGGAATACTGGATAGATGGCGGCCACAACAGATTCTACTTCTATATCTGTGGGGAAAGTGAACTGGTCAGGGATGGAAGGGTCCGGAGCGCTCCACAGCGTTTCTAAGAGGTTTATATCAAACTCCTCAGCAGGTGGCTGGAATAAGGTCCGTTGAGGCTGGGGAAGTGGGGCATTGGCGATAGGTTCACTGACCCGCAAGGGCAGTCCACCGCAACCAGACAGGCATATTAGGACAATAAGGAAAAGAAAACCTTTCTTCAGAGGAAACCCTTTCACACCAAACTTAACGAAACGGACTATATGATAACCAAAGGGAATAAATCTGTCAACCTGCAAAACAAAAAAATGTAACAATTTAGTTTTTTGAGAAGGCCTTCCCAGAAATTCCTCCCGCCCTCCCCTGCCTACCGCAGGCAGGCTCTGGCAAAGGGAGGAGAGGTTTTTTATTGGAATTCGATAAAAGATTCAGCCTTTTCCCCCTTTGAAAAAGGGGGATTTGACAGCCTTTCAAATGGCTAAACTGTTACGAAAAAAGTAAAAAGAAGAAGGGCCATAAAAAAACTCCTTAATCATTCTGGCGTATGATTTTCGGTGATTTGGAAAAAAATCTTGACAAAGGGGTGATTTAACAGTAGTTTTGTATTAAATATTTTCTCCATCATGCCGAAGTGGCGGAATTGGTAGACGCGCTAGATTCAGGGTTTAGTGTGGGTTGCCACGTAGGGGTTCGAGTCCCCTCTTCGGCACCAAGCTAACAGCTAACAGGTCCTCAACTTACTGCGGGCCTGTTTCTGTTTTTGGGGGCCTGGTTATAATTGATCATCTCGTAAAAAGTCGTCACTCCGGTGAAAACCGGAGTCCAGGGTATTTATAAGCATTTGAAAATACTGGATTCCGGCTTCCGCCGGAATGACGGAAAAGGGCATTTTCAGACTTTTTACGAGAACATCATAATTGGTAGGTAATATGTGGTGCTTACTTTGTCGGATCGAGCTGTAAAATAGAGGGGTAAGGCTTTCTGCTTTGGTGCGACCGGCCTGAAAGTTCCGGGATGATTTCTTCCCCTTTCAGGGTTCAAGGCTCAAACGGGACGAGCCGTTCGCCGTTTTTTTCGTACCAATCACAGATAAATTTCCAGATTTGTTCAGCAGTCTCCGCGAAACAAAAAAGTTCAACATCCTCCGGATCAATGGTTCCTTCGGCAGCGAGAAAATCAACGTCAAATACCCGGCGCCAATACTGCTCGCCGACGAGGATCACCGGCAAAGGTTTAATTTTGCGTGTTTGAATCAGGCAGAGCGCTTCAAACAGCTCATCGAGAGTTCCGTATCCGCCAGGGAAAGCAACAAACGCCTTGGCCCGCATCATGAAGTGCATCTTGCGCAGCCCAAAGTAACGGAACTGAAAACAAAGCTCTGGCGTGATATAGGGATTCGGGAACTGCTCATCAGGGAGAACGATGTTCAAGCCCGCTGACTTGGCGCCGACTTCGTAAGCGCCGCGGTTAGCTGCCTCCATAAGTCCCGCCCCGCCCCCCGTGACCACAATAAGCCGGCAACCTGATGATTGTGGCCCGGTCCGCCCTACGATCTGCCCGAACTCTCTGGCTACTTCGTAGTAGTGACTCTTGGCCAGGATCCGTTGGCAAACCGTCAACCGGTTTTTAAGGCTGGGGTCTTGGGGATTTTGCTCCAGGGCCTTTCGGGCATGTTCTACTTTGAGCCGGGCCGCAGCCGGCTCAACGATGCGCGTGCCTCCGAAAACTACGATTGTGTCACAAACTCCATGCTCCAGCAAAATTAGTTCGGGTTTCAAGAATTCAAGCTGCAAACGGGTAGACCTGAGTTCATCCCGCTGGAGGAATTCCAGGTCACAATCCGCCCGGCGGTAACTCACGCTGGCCATAATCCGGCGCACCCTTTCCGGGGCGTTTGGATCCTCCTCTGGCGGCTTCGGCGAACTCGAGGGCAGCGGCTGCCTGCGGAGTTTGGGCGGAGGGGGGGGATCGTCGAATAAATTCGGATTTGGTAACTTGCTGTCGTCCATCCATTTCCTCCGTGGTCATGACACGCCGAGTTAAAGCGTTCATTTCATTCAAAAATGATGGTTTTGTAAAAAGGCGGAAAACCCGTCACTCCTGCGAAAGCAGTCCGCCTGAAGCGGACAGAACTGATTGAAAATACTGGATTCCCGCTTTCACGGGAATGACCAAAAAGGGGCAAAAAGGATTTTTAACGAGATCATCAAAAATACCAACAGAGGAGAGAATATAAAGGAACGGCAGGGGAGTCAAGCTTTAATTAATCGCGTCCTCCTTTACTTTTTAAGGAGCGTTGCCGATCCGTGAATGAAAAAAGGGAAAGAAAAGGAATTGAGTTACTTCAGGGAGATAATCTCGGCTGAGCCGTTAAGGGAGTCGAGGAACAGGAGGCGGTTACGGAGCGGTCGCCCCAGGCCGGTGATGATTTTTACCACCTCCTGGACCTGCAGGGAAGCTATGGCGGATACGATCCCGGCTAAATTTCCCAGCTCCACCTCGATCCCCTTTTCCGGTATGCTCTGGGGATCTCCATAAAAAGCGCGGAAACCGACGTCTTCGGGGTAGGTGGTTGTGACCTGCCCGCTGAATCCAGCAACTGCTCCGTGAACCAGGGGGACCTGCAATTCTTTGCAAGCTTTTTCCAAAAGGAATCGAGTGGGCATATTATCCAGGGCATCAATGGCCGCGTCCGCCCCTTTTAAAAGCGAAAGAAATTCTTTTTCCCCCACAAACCCATCATAGATTTCCACTTCCGTGGCGGCGTTGATCGAGAGAATTACGGACCTGGCTACCTGGACTTTGCTTGTTCCCACGTTTGATTCCTTAGCAAAAGCCTGACGGTTCAAGTTATCTTCGCTGAAGGAGTCTCCGTCGGCAATAGTTAGGATTCCCAGGCCCATCCTGGCCAAAAGCTGGGCAATGGTTCCCCCTAATCCTCCTGCCCCGATGAGCAGCGCCCTGGCTTTAAGAAGCCTAAGCTGCCCGGATATTTTAAGCGATCCCATATTGCGCAGATAACGCTGCGGGACAACCCCCGCCTCCAGAGCGGATATTTCCACGTTTCTTTTGGCGAGGCCGAGTGTTGCGGCAAGGGCATCCCGGTCGGGCAAGGAGATGGTGCGAAACGTCTGATTATTGGGAGCTACATAAGGTTTCGCTCGCGCCAGAATGTGTTCTTGAAGTTCCATCATAAAAAGTTCGATGATTCAAGTGGTCTATGGTTCATGAGAAAATTAGAAAACACCCGTAGGCTGAATCATTGGGGAACGGAATTTCTTACATATTCAGCGCCCTTGCTTATGGCTGCGGCATTGGCCGGGAGCAAGCGATGGTAATGTTCTTCGAAAATCTGAGAGAGGGCGGCGGCCAGGGTGTCCAGACTCACCACCCTAATTTTTTCCACAAAAGCGCCGATGATCACCATATTGCTAAGCCGGTCATTGCCCAGGGTTTGGGCGATCTCCAGAGCCGGGATAGAGAGAATGTCCAGGTCTTTTCGCGTTACTTCCTGGGGGTCCACAAAAGAACTGTTCAGCAGGAGAAATCCGCCGGGCTTAACCCTGGGGCCGTATTTAACAAGAGAAGGCCTGCTCATGATGATGCAGGATTGGGGAGAGTCAACAATGGGAGACCCTATTTCTTCGGAGGAGATGACGACAGTGCAGTCCGCATGGCCCCCGCGCTTCTCTACGCCGTAAATGGGGGTGTACGTAACGTTCAAATTTTCCAGGAAGGCGGCTTGAGCCAGAAGGCTACCGATAACCATGATTCCCTGGCCGCCAACTCCACTCATGATGATTTCATGGTACATTAAAAACTCCAAATAAAGGGTTCAAGGATTCAAATGAAAAAATATTTTCCTTGAACCCTGTTTTTTACAGGTGGTCGGGTTCCTTCTTTTCCTTGAAAGTTCCTAAAGGGAAATAAGGGATAAGTTCTTTCTCCACCCTTTCGTTAGCCTTGAGGGAATTCATGCCCCAGTTCGTCGGACAGGCAGCGAGAAGCTCCACGAAAGTGAACCCCAGATTATTCATCTGCATCTCGAAAGCCCGCCGCACGGTCTTTTTGGCTTTCATTAAATTGGCCGGTGTGTTCAAAGCCACCCGGGCGGAAAAGGATGCTCCTTCAAGGTTGGCAATCATTTCAGCCATACGGATCGGATAGCCATTTTGGACAAAGTCGCGGCCATAGGGGGAGGTGGTGGTAGGCTGTCCCAGCAAGGTGGTGGGAGCCATCTGTCCGCCGGTCATGCCGTAAACCGTGTTGTTCACAAAAATAACAGTAACGTTTTCTCCCCGGTTGGCCGTATGCACAATCTCGGACATTCCTATGGAAGCCAGATCTCCGTCGCCCTGATAAGTAAAAACGACCCGGTCGGGAAGAGCGCGTTTCAGGCCGGTAGCTACTGCCGGAGCCCGGCCATGGGGCGCTTCGGCCACGTCTATGTCGAAATACTCATAAACGAATACCGAGCAACCCACGCCGGCAACGCCGATGGTTCTCTCGCGCAGATCGTAATAGTCGATGGCCTCGGCAACCAAACGGTGAATTGTCCCGTGGTGACAGCCGGGGCAAAAATGAAAGGAGACATCTTTAAGACTCCGGGGGCGTTTGAACACTTGCTTCATGGTAAAGCCTCAATAAACTTTTTGTAATACTTTAGTTCTTTGAAGAAAGGCCTGTTACCAGGGCCAAGGGATTCCAGGGTTCGGGGGCCAGACCGGCCCGCTTGGAATCATAAGGCGCTTATTTCTCCGTGAATGGGGCGGGGAAAATAATCCCCGCCTCCTTCGGAGGAAACAAGCTTTCATCCTCGGAGACAAGAGGAAGCCCAACCGATGCTTCCGGCGCGTTCCGGGTTAGCCCCCGAACCCAAACAGAGACGTTGCCGCCATTTTTTCAAAATTCTAAACTGATACAACCTTTTTAATAGCATTTAAAAGTTCCTCGGGGACCGGGGGAGAACCCGGGGCATGGCCATAGAAATGGACATCGGCGTCACGGGCCACGGACAGTTTTACGTCCTCGACCATTTGTCCGGTGTTTATCTCGATGGTTAAGAAGCGTTTCACCCGCTGGGAAAGGTCGAACAGGGCTTTTTCAGGGAAGGGAAACAGGGTAATCGGCCGGAAAAGACCGACCTTGAGGCCCTCGGCCCGGGCCAGGCGGATGGCGCTTTTGGCGACGCGGGCGGCTGTGCCGAAAGACACGACTATCAACTCGGCCTCTTCTTCCAGGGAATTTTCATACCGGACGTCTTCCTTTTTCATCCGCTGGTATTTCTCGAAGAGTTTCCAGTTGTGTCTTTCCATATCCCCTTCTTTAAGGTAGAGAGATTTGATCAGGCGGGGGTCTCTTCCCGAAGCTCCGGCAAGAATCCAGTCCTTCGGGGGAAGTTCCAGGGGTTGATATGGCCGATCCACCATGGTCTCCTGAATTTGTCCCAGAACAGCATCGGCCAGAATAATTACCGGGTTACGATATTTGTCGGCCAGGTCGAAGGCCAGGAGAGTCAGATCATGCATCTCCTGCACAGAAGAAGGGGCGAGTACGAGGGTGCGGTAATCTCCATGCCCGCCGCCGCGCGTGGCCTGGAAGTAATCTCCCTGGGAGGTGGAGATCCCGCCCAGGCCAGGGCCGCTGCGACTGATGTTGGCGACCACAGCCGGAAGCTCGCTTCCGGCCAAATAAGAAAGGCCCTCCTGCATGAGAGAGAGGCCCGGGCTGGAAGAGGAGGTCATGGCCCGGGCTCCGGCTGCGGCAGCGCCCAGAATCATGTTGATAGAAGCCACTTCGCTTTCGGCCTGGATGAAACACCCTTCCACTTTTACCATCTGTTTCGAAAAAAACTCAGGAATATCGTTCTGGGGTGTTATGGGGTAGCCGAAATAAAAGCGGCAGCCAGCTTTAATGGCGCCCATAGCCAGAGCTTGATTCCCGCGGAGAAAGAGTCTTTTTTCCACTGCGCCCTACCTCCACACTTCGATGGCCACATCCGGGCAGGTCTCTGCGCAAAGGGCGCAGCCAGTGCATTCCTCCTCCATCCGAAGTTCCACCGGGTAAAAGCCCTGGCTGTTAACTTCCTGGCTGAAGAAGATCAATTTCTTAGGACAGACGGAAGCGCAAAAAGCGCATGCCTTGCAGCGCTCGCGGTTGATGATGATCTTACCCATTTCCCATTCGACCTCAAGTTTTAAAAAATTTTGAAATTCAATCTAACATGGATGGGAAATTTTGGGCAAGAAAAATATGAATCTTGCCATCCCCCAGTTTATCGTGGCTCTGGCCCGGGGGCGCTGAGAGAAGGAAGAATCGGCCGGGATCAGACTTGCTTAAGATTCCCTTCTGGCCATCCGCAAAGGGAGGCGGCCAGGAGATCGGCAAGGTGAGTTGATTGATAAGCCTATTTAAAAAGCCACTTAAATCACACCCGGCCGCCCTCTCCTATGGATAGACTACTGCCTTATTCTTCCGAGCGAAGCGCCTCTGGGCCAGAGCCTGGGCCCGAACTAAAAACTGGAGGGTGGAAAGAAATTTGGATTCAATCCTTGTCATTTTATTGAAATTGGTGTTTAATTTTCATTATCCGGATAAGAGGTGGAATGCGGGCATTCGATGAGCTGAACGTGGGTAAGGAAGATTTTATCTAAGGAAGGAGGGTAAATATGCTGATGCGGATGAACCCCCAAAATCCTCAACCACGGCTGATTGGCCAAGCAGTTAAAATATTGAAAGATGGAGGAGTCATTGCTTACCCCACCGATACGGTTTATGGGCTGGGCTGTTCGCTCTATAATAAAAAAGGCATTGAACGCATCTACCAGATCAAACGAAGCGAGAAGAACCGGCCCTTCAGTTTCATTTGCGCCGACCTGAAGTCCATCAGCCTCTATGGCAAGGTTTCCAACTATGCCTATAAGACGATGAGACGCTTCCTGCCAGGTCCATACACCTTCATCCTGGAAGGCACCAAGCTGGTTCCCAAGATTATGCTCACCCGCCGGATGACTGCGGGGATTCGGGTTCCCAACAATCCTATATGCCTGGCCATCGTCAAGGAATTAGGGCATCCCATCATCAGCACCAGCGCCACGCTGACCACAGGAGAAGTTTTGTATGATCCGGCGGAGATAGAGAAAAAGCTGGGGCATACGCTGGATGTGGTGATCGATGGCGGGATTCTGGTCTCAGAACCTTCCAGCGTTCTTGACCTGACAGATGATATGCCCAAGGTGTTGCGCAAAGGCAAGGGGGACGTGAGTTTTTTTCTCTGAACAAATAGCCATCAGCGGTCAGCTTTCAGCACAAATATTTTTTCCCGCGGATGAAAGCTGACGGCTATTTCAGCCCGATCTTAAAATCCCCCTGTTTAATAGCCCGGAGAATCGCATCTTTCTCCCGCCGGCTGTGGACTTCAATCCAGGCCATACCGCATTGGTCAGGGGTGTGCGCATCGTCGGAAGCGATTTTCGGAAGTGGAATTTCAGGGATGTCATACACCTTCGTATAAACCCCTTTATCCGTTACCTCCAGGCAGTGGATGGGCATGTCCCGGGAAATCAATTCAATCTGCCGGTTGACTTCTGCGACTGAAAGCCGGTATTGCTGCGGGTGGTTGAAGACGAACAGGGTTTCCTCTTCCCCCAGGATTTTCCCGATGTGCTGGTAGCGCAGGGGTGGATATTCCAACTCGAGTCCTTTGAATACGATAAGACTGCCGTTACTTTCGGGAATGCCCTCCCAGTAGTGCGGACGGATGAGATAGTCATGATCCGTGAAGCCGACAAAGTCGTATCCCAGGTCGTGGTAGATGGTAAGCATTTCCTCCGGGGTTTGAGACCCATCGGAAAATATGGTGTGCAGGTGAAGATTTCCTTTTAAATAAGCCATAAAAATAAATTAGCCACAGAGAACACAGAGAACACAGAGATCACAGCGTTTTTAAAGGCCTGATTAAGAAAAAGTTAAGGATAAGTGTCAAGCGTCTAAAGTAATCCGCCTAAGGCGGACTAAAGTTGGAAAAAGGAAGTTCCTATACAATGAACTTACGAAATAGAACGGAAATAGTCAATGATTATTAAGGCCTTTTAATAGTTGCCCCCTTTTTACACCCCTTCTTTTCCTGGGAAAGGAAAACCTTTTTATTTATCAACTTCTTTTTTGGTTTCAGACTTTATTGTTCAAACCAAGGTTTTTGATATTTCATCAAGTTTTTCCTTCACTTCAGGATGAATTTCTTCTGCCTTCATGGTTGCTGCTATGAGGCATAGGTCTTTCTTCGGCGTGGGCTTACCTGCTTCGGTGAGGAGAGGAACAAGGAATTCATCACTTCCTTTCACCCTTACAAGGGAAACATGGCCACTAAATAAATCCGTCCCTAAAGGAACTTGCTTCCAAAATTCCTTATCAACCTTTGATGTAAAAAGAGGAAGGGATGCCAAATAGCGCTTTATTGCTTCGGGAACGAGTAAATAATTCTCAATTTCGTACCGCATTTCCAATCCCTCTCATTCGAACTGCCCTCTAATATAATTTCAATAAACCTCGACTCTTTTTTTCCTCCCCCAGCAACACTTCTTCCTTCCCACGATAGGTTCATCTCCCTCAGAGGAAGGGCGGTAAAATCGGTCCGAGTTATTGGAACCCCTGTTCTTCTTGTTGCCGAAGATTTTGCTCGTTGGTCACACCACTTTGTAAGTCCAAGCCTCCAGGTTGCTATGGCTTGCAGGAGTGTAGACTTTCCTGAATTGTTCGGGCCGGCAAGGACTACACGCTCACGGAGAAGGAATTGCTCTTCTTTAAATCTTTAAAAATTCTTAACACGATCTTCAGTGATCATTTCCTCTCCTTTTATAATTTTTTCTCCTGCATTAGCCTTAGGATTATGGTTTTACCGCCGCCTCCGCTCTCATTTCAAGCTACATCCTGGCGGGCTTCTAAAATCAAATCGCGAAAATCGCCAAAAAGTTTTTCGTTTTGTCTCAGAAAAAATATAGTTTTCGCCATTTCTTACACCTCAACCCTATAAGCCGGTGATAGGCCATTGCCAAAGATTCCCATGACCTTGCCTAAAACCGGATTGCGACTTGCTTTTTTGCCCGAAAAAATCCTTGCTTGTGGACATTTTGAAATAGGAATCTCAGGGATCAAATCTGTTGCATGTTGCGACCAGGCCCTTTTAAAAGGCAGCTTAAGTTTTTAGGAGGGTTTGGGTTCTTGGCTCTGCATCCAAATATAAATCGGGTAAATCTCGTTCACAAATCTATAAGCCCCAGAGCCATGTTCGATATCGGTCTCAAGGATGCCTAGTTTCTTAAATCTTCGCAAAAAATTGTGAAATACCCTTCTCTCGTTTTCATTCAACCTGGTTTCGATATCCTTCTTCACAAAATTCCGGGAAAGCGGGGCCCCGATCTTTTTTAGAATAGAATTGTATCGTTGGCTTCGCTGAATGACCCTGTAGATTTGGGGATCAAGATATTTCTCCCCGACATGCTTGGCGGCTGATAAGACACCCTGAAGGGCATCTTCTCTGTCCACTGTCCCGTCAGAATCGATCCAAAAAACGGCATCCCCAATTTCGTGCATCAAAACAGGCAAACCACTTGAAAATTTGACCATGAGATCCATGGCCTCTTGAGATATCTTCATTTTGACGCTCTCAAAGGCCTGGGAAATAAATTGCCCGACCTCTTCATTGGAAAGCTTATCAATTTCCACAATCCTGAAGATTCGCATGAGAGACGGCTGAAGATGCGATAGCATTTCCCTTTTTTCGGGAAGCCCGATGAGCATCATATAAACCGGAAATTCGTTATAATGGGTTGCGACTTCATCCACAAAACTCTTGTACCAATTTGCAAATTCAACCTTTTCTACCAACCCATTAATGTCATCGAGAGCAATGAATAATCCTTTTCTTTGTTCTTTCATTTTTTTCAGTAAATTGGAAAGGGCTTCAGGAAATCGCTTTACTAATTCCTCCAGGTCCTGTTTGGGAGGGGTAAAGCCAATGGAGATGCCGAATAGTCCAATTTGCTTAATATATTTACCAAAGAGCTCTGAAATATTACCAAACCACGTTTGTCCATGAACCTCTTTCAGCAGTTGTTCGAAGATGAGGCGAACCATTTCTTCAAGGGTAGAGACCTTTCCTAAGAATACATGAATCCCAAGAAAATTTTTCTGGGTTGCGACGAAATGTCGAATAAAAGAAGCCATAGAGCTTTTGCCTATCCCTCTATCCCCCATGAGAAAAAGATTATCCTGCTTTCCCATAGAGGTTTGATCAACATAACGAAAGATCTCCCGGATCTGTTTCTGCCTTCCCACAAAAAGTTCATAGGGGACCGGACTGCCAGGGGTGAATGGGCTTTTTTCTTTATTGTTCATTGATTTTCACCTCATTTTAATTATAACATTAATCATCACTATTGAAAACGCCGCAAATAAGCAGGGCTTGCGATAAATTTCCGCTCAGAACTCAAGCTGTGGCCCGCCCCCTTTTAGTCTGCCCAAAGATTTAAATGACATCTAAATAATTTGGGGCAAGAATTATTCTGCCTGGACTTTGCCAGATCCCTACTTCCGTATTGCTCATTTATTACCCAAGCTTTCATAAATGCCGCTAAACTGTTCCAGGGCGGATTCTAAATTCTCAACAATCTCGGCGGCGATCAGGTCGGGAGAGGGGAGATTTTCGGAATCTTCGAGGCTTTCGTCTTTCAGCCAGAATATGTCCAGGCTCACCTTGTCCCTCTGCATCATTTCATCATAGGAAAATGATTTGAAGCGGTCGGTTTCGTTCCGTTCAAATCGGTTCTTGGGATTGTAGCATTGGATGAAATCCTGGAGGTCATCGTATCGAAGGGGGTTTGTTTTAAGGGTGAAGTGTTTATTGGTTCTCAGGTCGTAAATCCATAGCCTTTCCGTCCAGGGTTTTTCTCTGGCTTCCTTTCTGTTGAAAAATAGGACGTTAGCCTTAACCCCTTGGGCATAGAAAACACCCGTAGGAAGCCTCAAGAGGGTGTGAACGTCGCATTCAGCCAATAGCTTCTTCCTGACGGTTTCTCCGGCTCCGCCCTCAAATAGGACATTATCCGGGACCACAATGGCACACTTGCCGTTGATCTTGAGGATGGTTTTAACGTGCTGGAGGAAATTCAGTTGCTTATTCGAAGTGGTGGCCCAGAAATCCTGCCTCTCATAAACCAGGGTCTCCCTATCGGCCTTTCCTTCGCCATTGACGATGGTGATACTGCTCTTCTTTCCGAAGGGTGGATTTGTAAGAACGATTTCAAACCGATACTCAGGATCGGAAATGAGCGAGTCCCCCACTTCAATTGGGCTTTCCTCCCCCCCGATGCCGTGAAGGAACAGGTTCATCACACAGAGCCTGGCGACCCCATCGACTATGTCCTTCCCCTTGAAGGTTTTGAACTTCAGGAAGGTTTTCTGGTCTTTATCGAGGGAATAATTCTTGGGATTGGAAAGATAATCATGGGAAGCCAGGAGGAAGCCGCCTGTTCCGCAGGCAGGGTCGCAGATGGTTTGCCCTGGTTCCGGCTGGATTACTTCCACCATCGCCCTGATCAGTGGGCGGGGGGTAAAATATTGCCCCGATCCCCCTTTTACGTCCTCGGCGTTCTTCTGCAGGAGACCTTCGTAGATCTCCCCTTTCACATCGATATCCAGCCCCACCCATGTTTCTTCATTGATCAGTTCAATGAGGCGCTTCAACTTGGCGGGGTCCTGGATTTTGTTTTGGGCCTTCCGGAAAATGATTCCCAGCATCCCACCGGCTTTTCCAAGGCTATCGAGGACATGTCTGTAATGGACTTCCAGGGCGTCGCCGTCCTTCTTTAAGAGGCTCTGCCAATCAAGGTCCTGGGGGATGGAGGAGGGCTTATTGAATGGCGGCTTGGTCTGCTCATCCGCCATTTTAAGGAACAGCAGGAACGTCAACTGCTCAACGTAGTCCCCATAACTCACGCCGTCATCCCGGAGGACGTTGCAGTAGTTCCAGAGTCTTTGGACTATTCCAGCGGATTCATTTGCCATCGAACCTAAACTCCTTCATCTTTTTACATCGCATATACCACTTCGCCTTTTTTTGAATATTCAACAATTTCTGACCTTCCTCTTTCCCACTCCTCTAAAGTAAAAGGAATAGCCTCTATAGGTTCAAAGACCTCATAAATCGCATCAGAAAGGATATCTATTCTTTCCCAATAATCTTTACCTGTGAAATCTTCCGAAATAACTACTAAATCAATATCGCTTCCTTCTCGATATGTACCTGCGGCATAAGAACCGAAGAGTATCAATTTATTTATCCTTAGGCCCTTGGCTTCTAAGGCCTTTCTAAAACGGGACACAACCTTTAAAGCTGCTTTTTTATCCACTTTAAAACCTCCTTGCTTCTTAAAAGGATATCCTTTACTATCGGCTGGGTAAAATCCTTTTGAAGTTTACCTAACTCCTCAGGGTACCTTGTAACAACACTTGCCTCATTAAGTTTCACAACGAATTTTCCAATAGATTCATCAGGCTTTAAGCCCATTTTATTCAGGAAATAAATAAGATTATGTATTTTGGGCGGTATCTCTTCCAATTTTTTTTGATATAGCCCCTTTAAGGCTTTTTCTATGGAAAGATGGCACATGAATACGGAATAAACATACCTTCTGCCTTTGAATAAATATTCCGCTGTTTTCATATCATAATCAGCCTGTTTAAACCACTCATCGGGTTTTTTGCTCATACCTTTTTCTCCTATGAAGTCTTATTTTTCCTTCCTTTGCCTGACCTAACTTTTCATTTTTTATCCTTTCTAACAACTTTTCCGCTGGTTCGCCTGCCTGACTGCCACTTTTTTGTAGCAATTCTTTAAGCATTCTTCTTCCCGTGGTCTTTTTAAGTTCCCTTTCCCGATGCAAAGCATTCGCTTGTGAATCTACTTCTTCCAAATAGAATAGCCTAAGTGGCGGGAACTTTTTTGTCCATTGAGCTGCTTTGCCTTTTTTGTGCAGCTCCCAACGCTGAAGCAAGTCATTCGTTTGCCCTATATAAACGCTTCCATTATCACACAAGATTGCATATACGAACCATTTATTCTCCATTTTTCATCTTCTTTTTTCTCTTTTTCTCATATGCCATTGCGGCCTCTCGTTCCTTTTTAATTTGCTTTAACAATTCATCGGCAGGCAGGTCCGTTGGGTCTTGAGGAACCAATTTTCCTTCGAATGCGATTTTCAAAATGCTCTGTCGCAGTCTTTCGGATTGTTTAAGGGTTAGCTCAGCGATCTTTTCCACTTCGTCAGCCATCGAGAAGCGGGATTCTATTTCTTCAATAATTTTTTGTTGTTCACTAAAAGACAGAAAAGGAACAGGAATCCTTTTTACGATATCTGTGTTGAGATTTACTTGGGTGACTCCTTGTTTGTTCTCTTGAATAATCATTGGGCGAATATGATCAAAGAAGTGATAAAAATATAAAATATTTATTTTCTCAGACAATTCAGGAAACGCCACAAAACCGTCATGAATACAACCATCTACTGCCAAAATTTTTGGAACGCACACCGTTCCGCTATTTGATAAAATCAATGTTCCAGCCTTTAAGAGTCTGCTCCTTTTTGCTCCCTCTTCAGTTACCGAATCTTTGGTTTTTGAAATGTACTTTCCTTTCTCCCTACTAATGTCTGAAATCATGATCCAGGGTATATTGCCACCAAAATATCTTGGATCACCCTTGGGCCTTGGTGAGGCCCCTCTGACTACCTCCATAATTTCACCTACGCTTGCCCAAAGCCATCCATGTGGTAGTCTGGGGAAAGTAGCAGTTTCCAATACGGGTAGTTCATCCAAATTCCACCTCAGTTTCTTTTTCCGCTCCTCTTTTATCCTCTCCAGAAGAATGGAGGCGGGTTCCAGTTTGTCTTTGTTGGCTTCCCGCCATTCCTGGGTGAGTTTGCCTTCAAAGGCATATTTCAAGACTGCCTGGCGGTAACGCTTGATTTGAGCTTTTACCTTCTTTAACGCCTCCACGCCAGTGTCCAGCTTGGTAAAAAGCTCCTCGATTTTGGCAACGATGCGGTTCTGTTCGGGGAGGGGAGGGAGGGGGATTTCAATACTTCTTAACTGATCACCCGTTATTGCATTAAACGTGGTTCCTGTTCCTTTACCAGCAATATCTTTCTCAATAGCACGCATCAAATACAAGATGAAAAATGGAGAGATTCCCCCTATTCCTCGGATAGCAGCCAACCCCCTTCCTATGCAGGACTTTCCGGGGCATATATTCGTTGGACCGACAGGTGCTCTTACAGAAATGAGAACATCTCCTTTTTCGGCAATTTTCTTGGGAGAAGAACACCACTTTTGGGGAACAGGATAAATTTGACCAAATTCCAACTTTCCTTGATAGAAAGGAAGCCCTTCGCCATTCTCATTGTAAGTTGGTGATGGAGGGGATTGACCCAGGATTATTTCGGAAATAACTTTAAGCTCTGTTAGAAGCCAACTATTGGGAAAATCAGGCATGATTACACCGCCAGCCTCTCGTTCAAATCCTTCAAAATTCCATCCAATTCCTTCCCAAAAAGCTGGTAGACCTTTACCGTCCCGCCCTTCTGGTTAAACGGAGCCAATTCAAAATCATCCATTCCGATAGAAAGCGATGTGGCGATATGGTCTTTGATCATCCTGAGCCATTCCATCTGCTCCGGCTTAAATTTCTTTCCCACAGCCTCCTGCTCTGAAAGCCAGGTGTTGAACCGTTCCTCTACCGTTTCAGAGAATGGTTCAAGAGTTTTACTCTCTCCTAATGCAAATCGCAAAAGAGACACGATGTCCGTGAGAAGTTTTTGGGGTCCGCCCCTTTTAACCTTGGATTTTTCCAGTTGTTCGTATGCCTGCCATAATCTTTCTGGAGTAAGAAGATATGGCGGCTTTTTGATCGCCTCGGCCAGTTCCTTGATTTCCTGATAGGTGAGATGCCTTTGGCCATAGGGCTTGCTGTAAATGATCTGCAAGGCCGTAAGCTCGTCCTTATTTTCTTCAATGAACTTTTTGAATTTATCTACGTACTCCTGAGCCTTCTCCTTTTGTTTTTCAAGGGGGCCAGCGAAAATCACGTCATCTTTGCTTACCGTATCAATGATTTGCTCATTCCTGTTCCGGATATCAATTAGAGCATTTCTGAATTTGGGGTCGTCGAATGGAAGGCAGGCTTTCTTGACCAACTCTTCAGATGCCTTCTTGATCTGATCCTCCGCTGGTCTTTCGACCTTGAAAATCTCTTTTGCTTTCTCGATTCTTTTATCTGGATCAACCGCATCCATAAGGCTGTTGATGATTTCTTTCATGGATTTCCCCTGGGTTAAGGAGGAAATCTCACTCCTATCCTTCTCACTCATCATTCTATCCAGCCTCGAAAGCCGTCCTGCCAGGGAGGTCAGCGTATCGGCATCACGATTTCCGAGGGCAACGGAATCTACAAGCTTGTCAAAGGGAATGCTTGGCTTCTTTTCGAGGGGGCGGGAATCCGTTTTATCGGTCTCGCAAACCCCTACGGCATCGATGATCACAAAATGGGTTTTGCTTGATGTGTCCGGAGTGACCGCTTTTAAATCTGTCGGGGAGACCACCCTTGTCCCTCTCCCCTTCATCTGCTCGAAATAGACGCTGGATTTCACATCCCTCATGAAAATGAGGCATTCCAGGGGGCGGATATCCGTTCCGGTGGAAATCATATCCACGGTCACGGCAATGCGGGGATTGTAAGAGTTCCGGAAGCTGGCAATCAAATCCTCTGGCTTATCTCCCATCGTTTTGTAGGTAATTTTCTTACAGAATTCATCCCCCTTGCCGAATTCATTCCTTACGATATGGACAATATCCTCTGCGTGGGAGTCGTCTTTGGCAAAGATCAAGGTCTTGGGAACCTCGGTTCTCCCAGGGAAAATGTCCTTAGAGAGGTTCTCCTTGAATGTTTTTATCACTGTCCTGATTTGATCAGGGGCAACCACATCTCGATCCAATTGATTCGAGTTATAGACAAGTTCCTCATCCAGTTGTTCCCACTTGGTCTTTCTGGTGAGCTTATCCCGCTTATCAATGAAAAAGCCCGAATCAACCTTACTGCCTTCCTCCGTAATCTTGGTTTGGATGCGGTAGACGTCATACCCCACGTTGACCCCATCGGCCACGGCCCTCTCATGGCTGTATTCCATGACCAGGTTTTGATCGAAGAAACCAAGGGTCTGCTTGGAGGGGGTAGCGGTCAGCCCGATTATGAAGGCGTCAAAATAATCCAGCACCTGCCGCCAGAGGTGATAGATCGACCTGTGGCATTCATCCGTAACGATAAAATCAAAAGTTTCGATGGGAATTTTCGGGTTGTAAACCACTTCTTTGGGGGCTTCCCCGGAAGGGATTTCAAAGAGGGATTTTTCCTCAAGCTCGGGATCATATTCCTCCTCCCCCTTAAGCATAGAAAAGAGCCTCTGGATCGTGGTGATGCAGACACGGCTCACCGGGTCGAGGGTGTTGGTGGTAAGGTGCTGGATGTTGTAGAGTTCCGTGAATTTCCGGCGGTCGTCAGGGGTTTCATATTGCTGGAATTCATTTCTGGTCTGTCGGCCCAGGTTGTTCCGGTCAACCAAAAAGAGAATCCTTCGGGCGTTGGCAAATTTGATCAGCCTGTAGATAAAACTCACGGCAGTAAAGGTTTTCCCCCCGCCTGAGGCCATCTGGATGAGTGCTCTGGGCTTGGAATCGGAGAAAGACTTTTCCAGATTTTCAATGGCCTCAATTTGGCAATCCCTTAGCCCAGTTTTGATCAGAGGAGGCATCTTCTTGAGCCTTGCTCGTAGAGTGTCCCCCTCAGTGAGCCAGGCGCTTAATGTTTTGGGCTGGTGAAAGGCGAATACCCTCCGGCTCCGGAAGTCCGGATCAGTCAGATCACGGAAATAAGTTTCTACGCCGGTGGACTCGTAGGTGAAGCGGGGAGGCTCGGTAACTCTCGGAAGGCTTTGGGGAATGCTGGTTAAGTATTTTTCGCTCTGCTCGGCTACCCCGCTCAAAGTGGTTCCTTGGGGCTTGGCCTCGAGGACGGCGACAGGTTTTCGATCCTCAAAAAGAAGATAGTCGGCATAGCCGGATTGAAGAGGGAATTCACGGACGGCAACACCCGGGGAGGCACCGAGATTGAGTTCATTATAATCCTGAACCTCCCAACCTGCCAGATTGAGGAGTTTGTCAATATCCCGCCTGGCTTTTTCTTCTGGTTTCACAGGGCCACCAAAATTTTAAGGAGGAAGATTGTTTTTATTTTTCCTGTCCAGGTTTTTTTATTTGTTCGCTCAATAACTGCTGCAGATTTGACAGTGATTTCTGGGCGGAAGAACTTTCCAGGGCTTTGACCGCAATCTCCTGCACCTTCTGGTTGGCTTTTTCCAGAAATTGGGTGAGGCCGGCAATCTGGGCGCTCTGTTCTTTCATGGTTTTTTCCAGGGACTCGATCCGCGTGGTCAGGACATTCCGTTCGCCGATGAATTCCTTCTTCAGCAATTCTTCCCGGTTTTTGGCTTCCAGGTTCAATCTTTCAGCGTTTTCTTTGACAGCTTTGCCGACTGCGGTTTCCAACTCTTTGGGAAAGAGGCTGACTTTCTTTCTGAGCTCGTTTAATTCCTCTTCTTTTTCGGCGATCACTTTTTCCCGCTCTTTCAGTTCGCTTTCCATCAGGGCTTTTTTCAACTGGATTTCTTTTTCCAGCTTCGACTTTTCATCTTCAAACTTGTCTTTGGCCAACATCTGCTGGCGCTTGAAGGAATACTCGTAATCCTCCTTTTCCCGCTCTCGTTTTTTCTTTTCCGTTAGGTCCCGTTCTTTGATCTCTGCTTCGTAATCGTTTTTCTCTTTGGCCCACTCAGAACGAAGGTTCTCGATTTCCTGGCTTAATTCTTCTTTCCGGGCGGCCATATCGGCTTCAAACTGCTGGCGTTTCTGACTCTGCGTCTCGATCAAGGCCGCTAACGTCATGGCTGATTTTTCGATATCGAACATTTCCTGAAGTTCTTTTTCCTTTAAGGCAATGGCATTCTGGATTGCTTTGAACTTGTTGACCTCTTCCTCCAGTTTATCTCCAATCTGGGTGAGCATCTTGCCCGTCTCGATCTTCAGGGTACCGATCTCCTTGACGACTCCTTCCGAAGACAGGGCTTCGGCCGCCTGAACAACCTCTCTCGCCTTTTTTTCCTCGATTTTCTTCTCCGGCTTCAGCTCGGCTTCTTTCTTTTCGTCCATCTGTTTCAAAAGCGAGTGGTAAGCCTCCATCATTTCCTGTTTGGTATTGCTCAACGAAAGTTTTTTGAGCTGCACCTTTTTCTCTTCCATGGCTTTGTCCTTTCTGTTTTTAAATTTAAATCCCCCCAACCCCTCTTTTAAAAAGGGGGCGAGGGGGAATTTTGGTGGTTTTGGTTTTTTCTGGCATGGTAACCTTCTGGATTATGGATTGGGGGGGATAAAGCTCAATAGAAGTCTAATACTACAGGCGGGAAGAATCAATCGATTTTTTGCGCACGGCAATAGCCCTTAGATGCGCCTCTAAGTTTTCCATCCGGGCCAACTGCATTCCTGGATCGGCGAGCTTTTTAAATCCCTCCGGTGAAAGGCAGATCAGGCTCGACCGTTTGAGAAAATCATAAACTCCCAGGGGGGAAGAAAAACGAGCCGTTCCTCCTGTGGGCAGCACATGGTTGGGGCCGGCCACGTAATCCCCGATGGCTTCCGGGGAAATGTGGCCCAGGAAGATGGCTCCGGCATTTTCAATTTTTTTTAGCAGGCGGAAAGGATCAGCCACGGCCAGCTCCAGATGTTCCGGGGCGAGGGCATTTACAATTTTCACCGCCTCCGAAAGGTTTTTTACTATGAGGATCGCTCCATAATCTTTGAGAGATCGCTCCGCAATGTCCCGGCGGGGCAGGGGGGCTAACTGCCGGGATATTTCCTTTTGCACCTTCCCGCCCAGGCTTTTAGAAAAGCATATCAGGGCCGCAGCAGCCTGTTCGTCGTGCTCGGCCTGGGAGATGAGGTCTGCGGCTAAAAATGCCGGATCTGCGCTTTGGTCGCCAATGATCAGAATCTCGCTGGGGCCAGCTATGGAATCTATGGATACATCTCCGAATACCATCCGTTTGGCTGAAGCAACGTAAATATTTCCCGGGCCGACAATCTTATCAACCCGGGGTATGGTTTTTGTGCCAAAGGCCATGGCGGCAATGGCCTGGGCGCCGCCGACCTTGAAAACAGCATTTACCCCGGCAATTTGCGATGCGACCAGAACGGCCGGGTTGACATAACCCTTAGGCGCCGGGCTGGCCATGAGGATGTACGGGACGCCGGCCACTCTTGCCGGAATTGCATTCATAAGCACGCTCGAAGGATAAGCGGCCTTTCCTCCGGGCACATAGATGCCCACCCGATCAACTGGCTGAACGATTTGCCCGAGAACTGTTCCGTCTTCCTCGGCAAAAGACCAGGAGCGGCGATCCTGCAGGGCATGGAATCTTTCGATCCTGGCCGCGGCAAACTCCAGAGTCTTTTTTTCTTCCCGGGTCAGAATTTTAAGAGCTGCCCGGAATTCAACCCTGGAGACGCGCAGGGTCTTAGGAGAAACATTCCAGCCATCATATTTCTGGGTGAGCCCTATGAGGGCCGGATCACCCTGTTTTTTGACCTGCTCCACAATGTTGCGCACCTGCATTTCCACCTTGGCATACTCAGTCTCTCCCCTCCGGGAAAACCTTTTTAAAAATTGGGAGAACCCTCTCTGGCCTGAAATAAGAACTCTCATGGAGTCATTCCTTGATGCATTAGTAAAAAGTCGTCACTCCGATGAAAACCGGAGTCCAGATAATTTGTAACTATTGGAAAGGACTGGATTCCGGCTGGAGTTTATCCCGATGAAAATCGGGGCCGGAATGACGGAAAGATTCTTTTTTTGACTTTTTACGAGATCATCATTCCTTCACCCTGGAAATTTTTGCCCCAAGTTTGCATAGTTTCTCGTCAAGCTTCTCGTACCCCCGATCCAGATGGTAGATACGGGAAATTTCCGTCGTCCCTTCGGCAGCCAAACCCGCTAAAACCAAAGACGCGCTGGCCCGTAGGTCCGTAGCCATCACCGGCGCCCCGGTCAGGCTGGGAAGGCCGCGCACAATGGCATTCGATCCCTCCACGCGGATGTCGGCTCCCATCCGTCTCATCTCACTTACGTGCATGAAGCGATTCTCAAAAACGGTCTCCGTGATAACGGCCAGCCCGCTGGCCAGGCACATTAAGGCCATGATCTGGGCCTGCATATCCGTTGGAAATCCCGGATAAGGGAGGGTTTTGACATCCACGGCCTTAATATTAGCAGGCCCGATCACTTTCACGCCATCTCCTTCGGGATATATTTCCAACCCGGCTTCGCGCAGTTTAGCCACAACAGCTTCCATCTGAGAAAGGTTGCAGTTCAGGAGTTTTACGTTCCCCTGGGTCATCCCCGCTGCCACCATTAGGGTTCCGGCTTCAATGCGGTCCCCCATGATTATATGCTCCACTGGCTTTAACTCTTTCACCCCATCGATAATGATCACATCGCTTCCTGCCCCCTGAATCTTTGCGCCCATTTTATTCAGAAAGTTGGCCAGCTCCACCACCTCGGGTTCGCTGGCCGCATTTTCCAAAACCGTCCTTCCTTCAGCCAGGGCTGCGGCCATCATGATATTTTCCGTGCCAGTAACAGTGGAAATGTCGAAATAAATCTTGGCGCCCTTCAGACGGTCAGCCCGGGCCTCCACGTATCCATGTTTCAACTCGACCGTAGCTCCCAGAGCTTCGAGGCCTTTCAGGTGCAGGTTAATGGGCCGGGCGCCGATGGCGCAACCCCCGGGAAGGGAGACGCGGGCGCGCTTCCATTTGGCCACTAATGGACCAAGGACCAGGACCGAAGCCCGCATGGTTTTAACCAGTTTGTAAGGCGCCTCGCAGGAATGGACCCCGGCAGCGTTCACCCGAACCGTCCCGCTTTCTCCCTCGATCTTCACCCCCATCTGCCGCAGAAGTCTGGCAATGGTTCGAATGTCGGTCAGAGCCGGGACGTTTTGCAGGGTATTCCACCTTTCTACTAAAAGAGAGGCCGCAAAAAGCGGCAGGGCCGCATTCTTGGCCCCGCTTACGGGAACCTGCCCAACCAGACGATAGCCGCCTTCAATGATCATCTTTTCCATAAAGTCTGCCTCAATAAATTTATTGTATAGGAATTTGCTTTTTGTACAAGCTTGAACCCAAATTATCAAGGTGATTCCACATGGCCGAGTCGACCCCGCGGAACGCGGGGCGAATTCCACATCGGCGTGAAAAATCCCCCCCTCGCCCCCCTTTAATAAAGGGGGGTTGGGGGGATTTAACTTGATTGTATAGGAATTTGCTTTTTTATCCCCCTCCCCCCAACCCCCTCCCGCCAGGGGAGGGGAGATACTGGGGGATCCAAAATTCCCTCCCCCTGGATGGGGGAGGGTTAGGGTGGGGGTGTTAATAACTTGAAATTAGCCACAGAGGGCACAGAGATCACAGAGTTCTTAAAACCGAAAAAATACAGGATAAGTGTCAAGTGTCTAAAGTGATCCAGCGGCAAGCTACATTAAAGTTGAAAAAAGGAAATTCCTACTGAATTCTGACTCCTGAATTCTATTATTTCTGCTGCGCCCCCAATTTTTTACCGTAATTCACTTTTTTCGGACTTTAAAAACTCTCTGGATTCCGGCCAGGTCCGGAATAAAAGCGCATGAATCGAAATGCGGGGTTTTTTCGGCAATCTTCCGCACATCCTGCTCTTGCCCTGCGCCGATCTCTGTCAGGAACCAGCAGCCGCTTTTGAGGAATTCTCCTGCCTGCGGCAGGGCCCGGCGGAAGAAAGTCAGGCCGTCTTTTCCCCCGTCAAGGGCGACCCGCGGCTCATAATCTCGAACCTCCGGCATAAGAGAAATAAAGTGGCTGCGGGGGATATACGGAGGGTTGGAAAGGATCAGGTCAAAATTACTCTCTTTTTTTAGGGGAGAGAATAGATCCCCTTGTAAAAATTGGATCTGTCCTCTGACCCGATTTTTTACGGCATTTTCCAGAGCGACAAAGAGCGCTTTTTCCGAAATGTCCGTAGCCACCAAGGAGGCCGAGGGCAACTCCTTGGCCAGGGCAATGCTGATCGCTCCGCTTCCCGTGCCGATCTCTAAAATTCTAAACCCCCCATCCGGGAGTTTCATTTTGGAAAGCACCCCCAATGCTTCGGCAACCAGTATTTCTGTCTCTGGCCGGGGGATGAGAACATCCGGAGTGACTATAAAAGGAAGGGACCAGAAATCGCGTTTGCCTACGATATAGGCCAGAGGTTCGCGGGCCAGCCGCCTCTTGATCAATTTCTTGAATCGAGCCAGCTCCTCTAACTTAAGAGGTTGATCAAAATGGGTGTAAAGCCCCACACGGTCCATCCCCAGAGATTCAGACAGAAGAACCTCGGCATCGAGGCGAGGCGTGCTCAAACCTTCCTTCTTAAATCTCTCATCAGCCCAGCGGATCAGTTTTAAGATAGTCCAGGCAGACTGGGACAATGCCGTATCCTTTTATCACTGAGCTTTCAGGGCTTCGGCCTGATAATGGGTGTGCAGGGCATCCACCAGCTCGGTTAGGTCGCCCTGGAGGACGCTGTCTAAGCGGTGGAGGGTAAGGCCCAGGCGGTGGTCGGTGACCCGGTTCTGGGGGAAGTTGTACGTGCGCACGCGTTCGCTGCGATCCCCGCTGCCCACCTGGCTTTTCCGCTCTTCGGAGATTTCGTTGCGCTGTTCTTCCGCCAGCTTGTCCAGCAGGCGGGCCCGCAACACTTTCAGGGCCTTGGCTTTGTTCTTGTGCTGGGATTTTTCATCCTGACAGGTAACCACCATACCCGTGGGGATATGGGTTACGCGCACAGCCGAGTCCGTTGTGTTTACGCTCTGTCCTCCTGGTCCCGAGGAGCGGTAGACGTCGATACGCAGGTCGCTTGGGTTGATCTCCACCTCTACATCATCGGCTTCGGGCAGGACCGCCAAAGTGACCGCCGAAGTGTGAATTCGGCCTGATGATTCGGTCACGGGAACGCGCTGGACGCGGTGGACGCCGCTCTCATATTTCAATCGGCTGTACACCCCTTTTCCTTCGATGAGGGCGATGATCTCCTTAAACCCTCCCAGACCCGTAGCGTTCTGGCTCATCACTTCTACCCGCCAGCGGTTCAACTCGGCGAACTTAGCGTACATGCGAAAGAGTTCCGCGGCGAAGAGGGCCGCTTCTTCGCCGCCGGTCCCGGCCCGGATTTCTAGAAAAGTGTTCTTATCATCCCTCGGGTCCCGCGGCAAAAGAAGAATCTTTATTTCTTCCTCCAAGGCAGCCTGACGTTCTTTGAGGGAATGTAGTTCCGCTTTGGCCAGCTCTTTCATCTCTTCTTCGGATTCCAGAAGCAGGTTGTGGCTTTCCTCAATTTCTTCCTGGACCCTTTTATAAACCCGGTATGTTTCCATGAGCTTGGATATCCCAGCCCTCTCCCGGGCAAGTTTCTGCATCTCCTTGGGGTTGCCGAGGACCTTGGGGTCAGCGAGGAGTTCTTCCAGCTCTACGTATCGCTTTTCAACTTCATCCAGTTTTGGGAACATGTCTGCCATTACTTGGGACGCCGATTTTCGCAGATAAAAAAAACAAAACAGCAAAACAGAAATTGCTTTAAGGTTATTGCATATTTAAAATCCTGAAAATCTGCGCTCATCTGCGTCCAAAAAGTTTTTTATTAAAATTACAGAACCGCCTTCTGCCCGGATTCCAGGTTCAGGGCGCCCTTAAGGGCCCGCAAGGCGATCTCGATCTGATCGTCCGTGGGAGGCCGGGTGGTCATCCGCTGGAGCCACAGCCCTGGCGCGACGATGATTTTTAAAAGAGGATGGTCCGGCTTTTTCCCGCTGAGCTTGATCACCTCATAGGCCAGGCCGGCGATGGGCAAAATCAGGGGAAGCTTGATCCCGATATAAATTAAATTACTAAGGCCCTTGCTCAAGTTTGGAAACTTGGGTAAAAACGGGAAAATGAGGGAGAACAGGACTATACTTATGATAAAGACGATGAGCAGGAAAGCCGTTCCGCAGCGGGGATGGAGGGTGGAATATTTCCTAACATTGCTC
The DNA here is from genome assembly GCA_016875165.1 of Deltaproteobacteria bacterium. GTDB lineage: Bacteria > Desulfobacterota > SM23-61 > SM23-61 > SM23-61 > JAHJQK01. The sequence continues at coordinate 2,545 of VGSF01000009.1, read as the reverse complement.
ACGTTTAATTCTTCTCCGGCCTCGTAGGCATAAATGCACTTATGTTCGGCCCCGTGGTACTGGAAGATCCTGCGGATGTCCCGCATGAAGGAGATGAGGTAGATATAGCCCACAAAAAAAATAATTTTGATCAGCCCATCGATCAGATGGAAAGAAAAACTTTCGACGCCGAGGTTTTGGCCGAAAAGATCGCCCAGGAAGCCGGTTAGATAGTGGGGCAGGACGACGAAAAAGAGGATGCCGATCGAAAAAGCCGCGGCCATGACCAGGCTAAGAGCTAAGGAGCTTAACTTTCCCTCTTCCTTCCCCCTGTTTTTTTCTTCTTCCATAGCCTGGCTGGCGGAGAAAGAAAGAGCCTGCAGGCCATTGATCAGGGTTTCAATGAGGACAACGGAGCCCCGGATAAGTGGCCATTTCAAAAATTTCAGCCGGTTGGAAAGCGAGCGCCAGACGTCTTCCTTGACCGCCACTTCACCGGTAGGCTTACGCACCGCAATGGCCAGGGCGTTGGGCGCCCTCATCATCACACCTTCGATAACCGCTTGGCCGCCGATAGAAATCTTAGCCATGGCCTTATTTACTTCAGACCGTATTTCTTCTGAAAGCGTTCCACTCGCCCGGCGGAGTCAATCAGCTTCTGCTTCCCGGTAAAAAACGGATGGCAACGGGAACAGATCTCTACGGAAATTTCTTTCTTGATCGATTTGGTGCGAAGCTCATTCCCGCAAGCGCACTTGATCACGGAGTCGACGAATTGGGGATGAATACCTTTCTTCATTAAAAACCTCCTATGAAACTATAAACCCTTTACGTTATACGATGAACAGTTTATTTTTTTCGTTATGGTTCCTCGTTCATGGTTCATTGTTCTTCGTTCTTTAACGGCTCATGGAATCCAGAAATTCCTGGTTATCTTTGCTTCCCTTCATCTTGTCCAGGAGAAATTCCATGGCATCTATGGAGTTCAAAGGCTGGAGAAGTTTGCGCAGAATCCAAACCCGGTTGAGCTCGTGGGAAGAAAGGAGAAGCTCCTCTTTGCGGGTGCCGGATTTGTTGATATCAATGGCTGGGAAAATGCGCCGGTCGGCTAATTTTCTATCCAGGACGATTTCCATGTTGCCCGTACCCTTGAACTCCTCGAAGATGACTTCGTCCATGCGGCTGCCGGTGTCGACCAGGGCGGTGGCGATAATGGTCAGGGACCCTGCTTCTTCCACATTGCGGGCCGCCCCGAAGAACCGCTTCGGCCGGTGCAGGGCATTTGAGTCCACGCCGCCGGAGAGTATCTTGCCGCTGGGAGGGACGACCGTATTATAGGCCCGGGCCAGGCGAGTGATGCTGTCGAGGAGGATAACAACGTCTTTCTGGTGCTCGATCAGGCGTTTGGCTTTCTCCAGGACCATCTCGGCCACCTGCACATGCCGCTGAGCCGGCTCGTCAAAGGTGGAACTGATTACTTCGCCTTTTACCGAGCGCTGCATGTCCGTGACTTCTTCCGGACGCTCGTCGATAAGGAGGACGATCAGAGCCATATCTTTGTGGTTTTGGGTCACGCTGTTGGCGATGGATTGCAGGATCATGGTCTTGCCGGCCCGGGGAGGGCTGACGATCAAGCCTCGCTGGCCCATTCCGATGGGCGTCAGGAGATCCATGACCCGCATGGACATGTTATTATTCCCGGCCACCTCTAATTTAATCCGGGAATTGGGGTAGAGCGGAGTCAAGTTGTCGAAGAGAATTTTTTCCCTGGCTAAATCGGGTTCTTCGTAATTGACCGCTTCGACTTTCAGCAAAGCGAAATAACGCTCCCCTTCTTTGGGCGGCCGAATCTGCCCGGCTATCGTATCGCCCGTACGCAGGTTAAACCGGCGTATCTGGGAAGGCGAGACATAGATGTCATCAGGCCCGGGCAAGTAATTGAAATCAGGAGAGCGGAGGAATCCAAAACCATCGGGAAGGGTTTCCAGCACTCCTGCCCCGTAAATCAGTCCGTTCTTTTCGGTCTGGGCTTGCAGGATAGCAAAAATGAGGTCTTGCTTGCGCATCCCGCTGGCCCCTTCAACGTTGAGCTGCCGGGCTAATTTATTCAGCTCACTGATCTTTTTTTCTTTTAGAGCGATAATATTCATTTTGACTCCTTAAAAAAATTAAAAGGTCCCGATTAGTGGTGTTGCAAATATATAGCGCTATGCTTGCGCTCTCGTTTGTCAACGCTGGTCCTGTTTAAGAGCGCGACTGAAATATAGGGATATATGCTTATTTATTTAGCCCCTAAAAAAATATAACTATTCGGTTTTATTGATGAATTAAATATTTGGATGATCTTCACCATTTCGCTCGCAAAGCCTTAATATTAAAAGGTTAAGTTAGATTATTTTCACTACTGTCCAAATAAAAATTTTAACATAACATAAAACGCTATGACTTCATTGGATAATTGCAATATTTTGTACGGGAACGATTTGAATTTTGAAAAAGGCTATACTCCCCTAAAAAAGGAGGTGGCCAATGAATCGAGGTCGTACAATCTTCGCACAAGCCATGC